>JBHJGY010000133.1:0-4155 GCA_050331335.1 Pikeienuella sp. | reverse complement strand
GTCATCGGCCGGCTCCGGGACGAGTGCCTGAACGAGACCCTGTTCTCGTCGCTCCCGCAGGCCCGCGCCGTGCTCGCGGCATGGCAGGCAGACGACAACCGCCTGCGCCCTCACTCCGCCCTCGGAAACGCGTCACCGGCGGAATTTGCAGAGAAGATGAGACTTGCCCAGGAGGCCGCCTGACGGCATCAGATCAACCCAGAGACCCTACCCTGCCGCGGATGCGAAATGGGGCTCAGGTCACCGCGGATGTGCGGACTGGACATTCGCTGCGCCCGCACGATGCTCACGCGGCTGGTGGCCTTATTGGCGGACAACGAGACTGTTCGGATCTGCGGCGCCGCCAGTGGCGCGGACATCGCGCAGCAGCTCGAGGGGCGTCGGACCTCGGTCGCAAGCGCCGGCGTCTCCCTCACGGCAACCGCATCGTCACCGCCGTCGACAATGGCAATGCCGGGAACGCGGCGACCGCCGCCTGGATGCGCCTCCAAGCGCTACCTTAAAGTGTGGCGATTGAGCTGCGGCATGATTACGGCTTGGGCCTTCATGATTGTCGACGAAAGGGCCTTCGCCTATGATGATAGTAAACTTGTTAGGAGTTATAGGATCATGAAGCCTAATAAGATTTCCGTCGTCGAGTTCAGGGCCATGCTTGAGGACCCTGAGGTGCCGGACGAGCGCATCGCAGCCTATCTTAAGACCGCCAAAGGCCCCAAAAGTGGCCTCAATCCGGTCTTTGGACCAGATCCGGAGCTTGTTGAGCCCGATCGCTTCGAAGACGCGCTGACCATCGGCAACTGGTGGTGCCGCAGGCGCCGTCGTGCTCGGTTCGAACGCCGGGTCGCCGCTGGCGAGGATTTGCCGGTGATCTTGAGCGAAGGCGACAGCTGGTTCCAGTTTCCGTTCATTATCAAGGACGTGATCGACCATCTCGACCGGGACTATTTGGTCTGGAGCTGTGGTGCAGCGGGCGATACGGCCCAGAACATAATCTTCGACAATCCCGAGTATATGGCGGCGCTCGACGAGCAAGCCGATCGCGTGACGGCTTTCCTGCTCTCAGCGGCGGGCAACGACGTGATCGGCGAGGACGCGTCGGGAAAGCCGGTGCTGTCGGGGCTTCTCCACAAGAAGGGCGGTGGACGCGACACGGCCTATGAACTCGTCAACAAGGCGGCCTTGGCCCGCGTGACTGACAAGCTGCGGGACGCCTATCTCAAGGTGATTGCAACCGTTCGCGCAGACACTAGGTTCCACGCCTTGCCGATCATTTTGCATGGCTACGACTACGCCTTGCCCCACCCGGTCGGCCCAGCCGATCCTCGCAATCCCTACTGGGCGGCGGATGATGAGTGGCTCGGCGCGCCCATGCGCGAGAAGCAGATCCACGAACCGGCGCTGCAGCAGGCGATTGTCGAGATGCTGATCCAGTCGCTCCACGACATGTTGCGGGAGGTGGCGGAAAGCGACCCGCATGTCCATCTCGTCGATCTGCGCGGCACGCTGACCAAGGTCACTGACTGGGCCGACGAAATCCACGGCACATCCGACGGCTTCGCAAAGGTGGCGGCGAAGTTCCGAAGCGTCCTGCGCCGGGTCATCGTGCCTCGGGCGGCCCCGCTTCGGGTCGAGGCTGCGCCGGCCGAGCTTCCACCGGTCGACGGCTTCCCGCCGATCCAAGGGCTGGACGAGCTGTTGATCGCGTCCCGTGGCGACGAGCCTGTCGAACCCGGCGCGCTGGGCCTCGGCGATGTCGACCGCTTCGCCCGCGGCTTCCGCCGCACGAAGTCGCGGATCTCGCGGGCCGCGGTGCCGGAGGTCGCGATCGGCGAGGACGACAGCGTGCCCTACCGTTTTCTCGGGCAGGGCTTCGAGACAGGTAAGGCGGTATGCCGGATCGAGGCATCGGGCGTGAACTTCCGCGGCCGATCGGACCGGTGGTCGGGCACGGGCTTTCTGGTGGCGCCCAACATCCTGCTGACCAACCACCATGTGCTGAACAGCGCCGATGTTGCGGCCCGGTCCGCGGCCGTCTTCAACTTCCAGGAGGATGGGCCGGGCGTGATGGCGCCCTCGGAGCGTTTCTCGCTCGACCCGGACCGGCTGTTTATCGCGAGCCCGTTCACCGAGCTCGACTATGCCTTCGTCTGGGTCAACGGCACGCCACAGGAGCGCTTCGGCACCATCCCGTTCTGGCGCGGCTCGTTCATGGCGCCGCCGGGCGCACCGGCCAATATCATCCATCACCCTGGCGGAATGCCGAAACGCGCCTCCCTCGAGAAGAACGAGGTGATCAATCTCGGGCTCGAGGCGGTGCTGGTGCATTACACATCGGACACCGAACCCGGGAGCTCCGGCTCGCCGGTCATGACCGACGAATGGCGGCTCTTCGCGCTCCATCATGCCTCGAGCGGCCACCTGCCCGAAGATCTCCGCCAACGTGTGACCGATGCGGGGTACACGAGCAACGTGCTCAACGAAGGCATCAAGACCTCGGCGATCGCCATTGATGTCGACCGGCGTGCCGATCGCGGGCCCGATCGAGCGATGGCGCGGCAGGTTCAGGCGCAGATAGCGGGCTCGGATTCGCGCACGGGCTTCTTCGGCAGCCTCGGGCGGCCGGCGCGGGGGCGCGACGGGTTCGAGGTCGTCGTCGACACCTATCGCGGCGCCCCGACCGACATCGACGTCGCCTTCTGGAATGTCGAGTGGTTCAACCGCGACTACCACCGCAAGGTGGACGATGTGGCGCGCATCGTAGCCGATCTCAATCTCGACATCTGGGCGTTACAGGAAACCTCGCTTCAGGCGACCGAGGCGCTGGTCTCGGTGCTCCGCCATGAGTTCGACCTTGATTTCGGTTTCGCCGCCTCGGAGCCCAGTGCGAGCGGCGGCAAGCAGACGACCACGGTGATCTGGAACCGTCGCACCGTCACCGGCCGGCGGCTCGACTGGGCACCGGAGATCGACGAAATCCTCAAGCTCAGGAGCGACGACCCGGAGGCAGCCCGGTTCGAGGCCGTCGAGGGCAAGATCTTCAACCGTTATCCTGGGCTCTTCCGGTTCGAAGCGCTGCACCGGTCCGCGGGCATGGCGCCCTTCGACTTCAACCTCGTGCCGGTACACCTGAAGGCCCGGGGAGAGGGCGCCAAGCGACGGCGCATGGCGAGCAAGGTGCTGGCGACAGCCGTGGCCATGGCCGGCGAGACGAGCGCGGCGGAGAACGATTGGGTGATCGGCGGGGATTTCAACGCCGAGCTCTCCACCGGCCAGTTCGATGCGCTGAGCGGTGCGGGCTTCACCCCGATGAGCGCGGCTGACGAGCGTGGCGGGGCCATCACCTATCTCGGCCGGCGCTTCCGGTCGCTGATCGACTCGATCTTTCTGTCGCCCGATCTCACGCGCCTGACCGACGAGAATGATTTCATGATCATCGCGGCAGATCGCGGCCATCCGGGCTTCGTGGACCGCGTCTCGGACCACCGGCCCGTGATGATCCGCCTCAGCCTCGCCGACCAGGCGAACGGCGATGCTGGCGGCCGCGACGCGGGGGGCGGCAACGGGCCCGAGGGCGATGTCCAGGCATTGTACGAGCAGTTTCTGCGAGAGCTTCGCGGCGACCCGCCGGGCGTGCTGCGCGACATCGCCGAGATCCTCAGCCGGCGCTGATCCAGGGCATAAGGGCCCTGCCGAGCCGGCAGGGCCAGAAATCACGTCGTATCAACTGGTGTAAAGCCATGTGCGCTCATCGGCGCCGTAGGCGGCGGGGGGACCGGCAGCCGCTGGTGATCGGCGGAGGGGTCAGGCGCGGTTCTTGAAGCGCCAGCTCTCGTTGCCAGTCTCGACGATCTCGCAGTGATGGGTGAGGCGGTCGAGGAGAGCCGTGGTCATCTTGGCGTCGCCCAAGCTGAGACATGTCGCGCCAATGGCCGAGCGACAGCGATCAATACGCGGAAAATATATTGTAAATCAGTATTTTAGAAGAAAATAAAATGCAGTTTTTGTCGGTCAATCGTCGGATGTGGTATGCAATTTTGAGCAATACGACGCAACGCCCGGGACGTTTAGAGCGGTTCCCGAGCGTCGTGACTCGCAGGGAACTCCAGCGGGGCCGGAGCGCGCTTCAGTCTACCCAAGGCAGATGTAAGGGTTGGA
>JBHJGY010000132.1:0-10754 GCA_050331335.1 Pikeienuella sp. | reverse complement strand
CTCGGTCCGCGCCACGATGTCGGTTCGGAAGGTGCCGGTGGAGGCTTCAACGGACTCGAGGTCGAGCCGCAGCCCGACGACATCGCCGAGCCGCTGCAGGTTTTCGGGCTTGGCGAGCCAGGGGGTGAAGGTGGCCGACTCATGGGCAAACGCCTGCCGCAGGTCGATCTCCTCGATCTCGCCGATCTGAATGCTGTTGGGATCCAATGTGCTCATGGATCCCAATTTGCGATCAGTTCTTGGCCTTGTCGACCAGGGCGTTGGCCTTGATCCAGGGCATCATGCCGCGCAGTTTCTCACCGACCTGCTCGATGTGGTGGGCGTCGTTGTTGCGCCGGATCGCCTTGAAGGACGGCTGGCCGGCTTTGCACTCCAGCATCCAGTCACGCACGAAGCGGCCCTGCTGGATGTCGTCGAGGATCGCTTTCATCCGTGCCTTGGTCTCGTCATAAGGCAACACGCGGGGGCCCGAGACATACTCGCCGAACTCCGCGGTGTTGGAGATCGAGTAGTTCATGTTGGCGATGCCGCCCTCGTAGATCAGGTCCACGATCAGCTTCACCTCGTGCAAACACTCGAAATAGGCCATCTCGGGCGCATAGCCCGCCTCCACGAGGGTCTCGAAGCCACAGCGGATGAGCTCCACGAGACCGCCGCAGAGCACCGCCTGTTCGCCGAAGAGGTCGGTCTCGCATTCCTCCTTGAAGGTGGTCTCGATGATCCCTGAGCGCCCGCCGCCGATCGCCGAGCAATAGGACAGCCCGATCTCGAGCGCGCGGCCCGTGGCGTCCTGATCGACCGCCACGAGGCAGGGCACACCGCCGCCGCGGGCAAACTCGGAGCGCACGGTGTGGCCCGGGCCTTTCGGCGCCATCATCAGCACGTCGACGCCGGGTTTCGGCTCGATCAGCTTGAAATGCACGTTGAGCCCGTGGGCGAAGGCGATCGCGGCGCCCTCGCGCAGATTGTCGTGGATATGGGCGTAGTAGGTGTCGGCCTGGAGTTCGTCCGGCATGCACATCATGATGAGATCGCACCAGCCTGCGGCCTCGGCGATCGGCATCACCTGCAGGCCCGCCGCTTCGGCCTTCTGAGCCGAGGCGGAGCCGGGGCGCAGCGCCACCGCGAGGTTCTTCGCGCCGGAGTCATGGAGGTTCAGCGCATGCGCGTGGCCCTGGCTGCCGTAGCCGACGATGGCCACCTTCTTGTCCTTGATCAGGTTGATGTCGCAATCACGGTCATAATAGACGCGCATGGGGCTCCCTCGCTCGTGTTTTAGATGGTGCGCTCTGACGGGGTCGTTGGATTGACGGCGCTGATAGCCGCCCGGCCGGTCATTGTCCAGCGAGGGCGGCCTGATACTCGGCATCGGTCAGGCGACGCCAAAGCAGAAAGGCGCACATGTTTTGCGGCCGCGTCTCGTCCGGGGTGCGGGCGAGCCCCTGACGGACCATCTCGTCGGTCACCGCAGTGGAGAGGAAGGCAGGCAATTCGCGCGCGCCAACGCGTTGCGTGGCCTGCAAGCGGGAATAAATCGGGCGCCCGTTGTAAGGCGGGGGAAAGTCGAAGCTCCGCAGTTGTTGCGGGTTGCATTGGCCGGCCTCAGGGGTGAGCCGGATTGCCGGGTCGTCGGAGGGAGTGTTGTCGCGGGATTGGTCGATTGCGAAGATTACCGACACGGTGCCGGCGCTGTCCGGTTGCAGCGCCATGTAAATGTCCGGTGCATCGAACTGGGGCGGCCGCTCCAGCGCGCGACGTTCCGGTGCGGCCGGGCTCGCCCCCTCAGGCACCGGCAGGAGCGCCAGCGCCTCGGGATCTGCGGGACCCCCTGCCACGCTGGGGGGTGGGCCGGCCGGGGCCGCAGTGGCTGCCTCTGGGATGGGCTCGGGCGCCTGATCGGGGACCGGCTCGGGCGCCTGATCGGAGCCGCCATCGAGACCCGGCAGGCTCGCAAGACCGGGCAAGTCATCGAGAATGTCGGCGCTCTCGCAGCCGGCAAGCGCCAACAGGGCCGCCAGACAGAGCGCGCCCGAGCGCCTGCAGGCGGTGGCCATGCTCAGCCCTCGCCGAGGGCGCCACGGCGCATCGCAGCGACCCCGGTTCTGGCCACTTCTACGAGACCCAAAGGCCGCATCAGTTCGACGAAATCGTCGATGTCAGCCTGCGTCGCAGCAATCTCGAAGACAAAGCTCTCCAGGGTCACATCGACCACCCGAGCCCCAACCAGATCCGCCATCCTCAGCGCCTCCACCCGCGGCTCGCCCTTGGCCGCGACCTTCACAAGCGCCAGCTCACGCTCGACATGCGGCCCTTCGACGGTGAGGTCGGTGACATTGTGCACCGGAACCATGCGCTCGAGTTGATGCGTGATCTGCTCGATCACTTGTGGCGTCCCGACGGTTACAATGGTGATCCGCGAGCGCTTTCCGGTGTGATCGGTTTCGGCGACGGTCAGGCTCTCGATGTTGTAGCCTCGCCCAGAAAACAGACCGATCACTCGGGCCAGCACGCCCGGCTCGTTGTCGACGAGAACCGAGAGGGCGTGGCGCTCCTGCTCGTCCGGGAGCGTGGAGCGCAGATTGTAGGCCGACATCCGGGAGGTCCCGGGCTTGAGCGACAGGGGCGACATGGCGATCTCCTTGGCGGTTGTGCGCTGCCCTAACCGGACCGGCGAGCCGGCGCAAGCGGTGCGTCGGCGGGCCCGCGTGCCAGTGCTGCAAGCGCCAGGGCCATCGCGAGCAAGACGACGGGAACGGCGAAAAGACGGGTCTCGATATCGGGGCTCTCCGGGTGCAGCATATGCAGGAGCATCGGCGGGGCCGTGCCCAGCCAAAGCAGCGCAAAGACCACAAGGCCCGCCCTGCGCAAGCGCAGCGCCCCAGCCCGCACGAGAAAGAGCGCGACCAGGGGCAGCATGGCCGTCTCGTAAAACCACAGATACGGGGTCGAGAGCAGGATCGCCGCCATCAAAACCGCCGCTTTGAGATCCGGGGAAACGGCGGACCGGCGCCACGCGATCCAAACGGCGATCGCCGCGCCAAGGCTTAGGCCGGCTTGCAGGAAGGCCGCCACCTCCGGCGCGATCCCCAGCCCAATGAGGGCAGACAATGGGCTGCACATCGCGCTGAGATTTGGGATGCTGAGGGCTATCCGATCGGCATGGAGGCGCCCGGCCTCGAACAGCGCCGGCCAAATCTCCACCCCTGTGTAAAAGCTCGGGACGGCCGCCACGAGAACGGTGGTCACCGTCGCGGCGCCGATGGTGCGCCAGGCGCCCGCCGCGATGAGAGCCACCGGGATCAAGAGGCCAAGCTGCGGCTTCAGGGTGAGAAGGCCGATCAGCACGCCGGCAAGCACCGGCCGCCCGCCGCGCAAGGCCCAGAGCGCTGCAAGGAGCGTCGCCGACCAGAGCGCCGTCGTCTGGCCGATATACAAGGTCGGGATCCAAGCCGGAGCCAGCGCGAAACACAAGAGCGGGGGGACCATGCCGCTGCAATAGGGCCGCACGGCAAGGATGATCGCGCCCAAGGAGAGCACCGTGAAAAGCACCCAGGCTTCGATGAATGTCAGCGCCCCCAACGGGGCGATGAGGACGGTGAGCCCCGGCGGGTAGGTCCAGATCATCCAGACATCCCGCCCGCCCTGGTGGACGGCCTCGAGCCGGGCGAGATCGTGGGCGGCAACGGCCTCGCCGCCCCAGGCGAGCACGGCCGCCGCCCAGAAGGTCCGCATATCCACAGGCACGGTGACCATGCCGTCCGCCCGCATGCTCAGCGCCGCCGAGGCCAGCATGGCCGCGAGTATCAGAAAAGCGAAAGCGCCGCCGAGGATGCCGACCTGCCATCCGCCACGGCTCTCGAAAACGCGCAGCCGCGCATCCCCGGCGGCGCCGTCCGGCTCGCGGCGGTCCCCCGCCCCCTCGGTCGCCCTTGTCTCCGCCGCTGTCGGGCTCACACGAGAACGGCACCCGCAGAGCCGATCGCGCCCGCGGTGTCGGCCTCGCCGAGCAGCATCTCGTTATGCGCCTTGCCCGACGGGATCATCGGGAAGCAGTTCTCGTGCTTCTCCACCAGGCAGTCGAAGATCACCGGCCCGTCATAGGCGAGCATCTCGCGGATCGCCTCGTCGAGATCGTCCGGGTGGTCGCATTTGATCCCCTTGCAGCCGAAAGCCTCGGCGAGCTTCACGAAATCAGGCAAGGCTTCGGACCAGCTGTGGGAATAGCGCTCGCCATGCAGGAGCTCCTGCCACTGGCGCACCATCCCGAGCCGCTCGTTGTTGAGGATGAACTGCTTCACCGGCGCGCGATACTGCACGGCGGTGCCCATCTCCTGCATGGTCATCAGCCAGGACGCTTCGCCGGCGACGTTGATCACCAGCGCATCCGGGAACGCGATCTGCACGCCGATCGAGGCCGGCACACCGTAGCCCATGGTGCCGAGGCCGCCGGAGGTCATCCAGCGATTGGGGTCCTCGAAGCCCAGGAACTGCGCCGCCCACATCTGGTGCTGGCCCACCTCGGTTGCGATGTAGCGGTCGTGGTGCTTGGTCAGCGCTTCCAGCCGCTCCAGCGCGTATTGCGGTTTGATTGTGGAGGCGGACGGGGTGTAGCGGAGGCAATCGACCGACTTCCAGGCGGCGATCTGCGACCACCAGCGGGCGACACCCTCGCGCGCTGTCTTGCCGCCGCGGGCCCGCCAGATCTCGAGCATCTCCGCAAGGACGTTTTTCACGTCGCCGACGATGGGGACCTCGACTTGGATGTTCTTGTTGATCGATGAGGGGTCGATGTCGATGTGGATCTTCTTCGAACCGGGCGAGAAAGCGTCGAGACGGCCGGTGATCCGGTCGTCGAAGCGCGCGCCGATGCAGACCATCAGATCGCACCCATGCATCGCCATATTGGCCTCATAGGTGCCATGCATGCCGAGCATGCCAAGCCAGTTCTCGCCGCTCGCCGGATAGGCACCGAGCCCCATCAACGTCGAGGTCAGCGGAAAGCCGGTCTCGCCGCAGAGCTGGCGCAGCAGATGCGACGCCTCGGGACCCGAATTGATCACCCCACCCCCGGTGTAGAGGATCGGCCGTTCCGCCTGTTCGAGAAGCTCGACCGCAGCGAGGATCGCCGAAGGGTCGCCCTTGACCTGGGGCCGGTAACGCCCGGTGTTGGCCTCCGCCGGAGCCTTGTAGGTGCCGTTGGCGAATTGCACGTCCTTCGGGATGTCGACCAGCACAGGACCGGGGCGGCCGCTCATCGCCACATGGAAGGCTTGGTGAATGGTGTCGGCCAACAGTTCGGTCTCTTTCACCAGCCAGTTATGCTTGGTGCAGGGGCGCGTGATGCCCACCGTGTCCGCTTCTTGGAAGGCGTCGTTGCCGATCATGAAGGTCGGGACCTGACCGGTCAGGACCACGATGGGAATCGAATCCATCAGCGCATCGGTGAGCCCGGTGACCGCGTTGGTCGCGCCGGGCCCGGAGGTGACCAGCACGACGCCCGGCTTCCCGGTCGAGCGGGCATAGCCCTCGGCCATGTGGGTCGCGCCCTGCTCGTGGCGCACGAGGATGTGGCGAATGTCGTTCTGCTTGAAAATCTCGTCGTAGATCGGGAGTACCGCGCCGCCGGGATAGCCGAACACCACCTCGACGCCCTGATCTCTCAGCGCGCGCACGACGATCTCGGCACCCGTCATCTCGGTGCCCGTCATCTCATTCGCCACTTGATCCGCCATCGTCTCTCTCCGTTTGGCTGGCCGCCCTTGAGGCACGCGACAACAAAAAAGCCCCCGGGTGGGGGCCTCTCGTGCGCACGGGTCGGACGGGCCTTAAGCCCGCCGGTCCCCGTGCACCCTACCTACGATCGGAAGTGTCATCGCCCGCTCCGCGTGTTGCATCGCAGAGGTATCATACGGCCGCCGGTGGTCAACACAGTTACGCTGCAAAAAATGCGGCAAGCCGCCGCTCGACAAAACATCCTTGCGCAGATGGCGGCAATTGCGCAACAGCCCCAGGCCGACCCGAGACACGGGTCACGGGTAACGCCCGACGGCCGCCCGCGGGCCGGCCGATTGGATCACCCGGGCACCGAACTCCTTGGTCGGGCCGAAGTCCGTTTGATCGCGATCGAGCGTCGCGTGCCAGATCTTCATGGCCTCGAAGGTGGCGGGATCGATCTCGCCTGTCGGACCATCTGCCAGCAACTCGAGCCGTCCGAGCGCACCTTGCATCTCCAGAATGTCCGACGGCGTCATGCATTGCTGGGCGAGAAGCTTCGCCACCTGGCGGTTGTAGTTGAGGGTTGCGAGCGCATCGCCGCGGCAGGCCGAGGCTTCGCTGACGGCGATGGCGCCGCCGATGCTGAGCGCGGTGCCCAGATAGGGCACGCCAAGAAACACATAGCCGGGGAAGGTGCTGGCGGGCGAGCAGGCCGGCATCGGCTGCAACGCGACCGGCGGCGGCGTCACGACACAGGGCCCGTGTTCGGTAACCTGCCAATCCATCTTTACCTGGGCCAGGGAGGGAAGCTGGCCGGGCACAGGCCCGGCCGCATCGTCCGCGGTCGTTTGGCAGCCGACAAGTACGAGGGCCGCCAAGATTGCGGCGGTGCGCTCGATTTTACGGCTGATCCGGTTTGTGCGCATCGCATGGCCTCCGCCGCATCCTGCTGAAAGCTCGACGAAGGCCAGGAGCGGGTCAAGGCTTATTTCGCGCCGCCGTCGCCCCGAAATCCCCTGCCGAAACGGCAAACTTAGCGGCTGAAGGCAAGGGTCAGGGCGAAGGCGACCAAGCCGACGACGCACCGCGGCGTCAGACGGCCACGGGCAGGGCGAGGCAGCGTCACATCGGGGGTCATGGGGTCTCCTAACGACGATTGAACGGCAGGGGTGGCAATAGCTACGTCATGGTGAATTTTGAGTTAGTCCGTTGACGAGACCGGCAAGTGCCGAAGGGTCGAGAGGCACCGGAATTTTTCGCCAGGCGGACATTTGATTGCGGATCCAGGTGAGTTGGCGCTTGGCATAGCGGCGGGTGGCGGTCTTGCCAGCCGCAATCGCGGTTTCAAGATCGGTCTCACCGCGCAGATGGGCCATCAGTTCCGGTGCGCCGACGGCCTTCAGCCCCGGTGCCTCGGGCGGCGGCCCAAGTGCCATCACGGCCCGAACCTCGTCCAGCGCCCCCCGCGCAATCATCCGATCGAACCGGGCCTCGCAGCGCGCATAGAGCCAGTCGCGCGGCGGCATCAGCGCGATCGGCACCGTTTTGGCCAAGGGCAACAGCGGAGGTGCCGTGCGCTGTTGCCAGGCCGCAAGGCCGTCCCCGGTCATCTCCAACACTTCGAAGGCACGGAGCAGGCGCATCGGGTTCGAGCGATCGATCTGGGCGAGCGTCTGAGGATCGCGCTCGGCCAGCGCCGCGGCGAAGCCGGCGAGCCCCAAGCGCTCGAGTTCCGCCTCAGCCAAAGCGCGCAGCTCACGCGGGGTCTCCGGAAGATCCACCAGCCCCACGGTCAACGCCTTGAAGTAGAGCCCCGTGCCGCCCACGATCACCACGCGACGACCGGCGGCCTGGGCCTCGGCCAGCGCAGCCGCCACCTCTCTGACCCACCGCCCGACCGAGTAGGTCTCGTCAAGCCCGACATGGCCGTAAAGCTTGTGGGGACGCTGCGCGACTTCCTCGGGTTCCGGACGCGCGGTGAGGATCTGCCAGTCGGCATAGACCTGCTGGCTGTCCGCATTGATCACCACCTCCCCAACCCGTGCCGCGAGCTCGGACTTGCCCGAAGCCGTGGGGCCTGTGATGAGAAGCGGCGCGGGCCGGTCGTCACCCACCTCGGATGCCGGACGCAGCTCCCCGATCATGCGCTGGCCACCCACGTCAGGTCTCGCCGGTCGATCCCTCCTTTCGTTGCGGATATCCCGGGAATCACGTAGGGTCGCCCCGCGTTTGCTCGCAAGGATTGGCCTTCTCGTCCTCGTCCCCGGCCACAACATGGTCCGGGGTGGTGTCTTGAACTGCAGTCCGCTGGGGCAACGCGCCGCAAGAAGGACTGGGCACCCGCCCGAAGACACAGAGGACTGACGACATGGCCACCGGAACCGTCAAGTGGTTCAACTCCGAGAAAGGCTACGGCTTTATCGCTCCCGACGAGGGCGGCAAGGACGTATTCGTTCACATAACTGCCGTACGCGCCGCCGGGCTCGACGGACTTCGTGACAATCAGAAGGTCGAGTTCGAGATCAGATCTGGCCGCGACGGCCGTATGATGGCGGACGACATCCGCCCGCTCTGAGCCGGCACCCCCTATCGAGAGAGCTCCCGTCACCGGGGGTTCTCACCCAACATTCGTGCCATCGGCGGCTTCGCTGCCCGGTCCCGCTTCGACTGCCGGCCCAGATCCGGACACCGCCGCGGCCCATTCGCCAAACAGCGCCCCAGGGTTCATGATCCCGACCGGGTCGAGCGCGGCCTTGATCGACCGCATCACCGCAAGTTTTGCCGGATCGCCGAAACGCTGCAGATCCCCCGTTTTTGCGCGGCCGATGCCGTGCTCGGCCGAGATGGAGCCGCCGAACCGGTGCACTTGCTCATGCAGCGCGCCGGTGACCCGCTCCCGAAGATGCACGAAGTCTGCCTTGGTCGCCCCTTCCGGGGGGAAGATATTGTAGTGCAGGTTCCCATCGCCGATATGGCCGAAACAGTTGATCCGCAGCCCCTGCTGTATCTCCGAGACCAGGCGCTCACCTGCCGAGATGAAATCGGGGATCCGGCTGATCGGCACCGACATGTCGTGATAGGCGATGGCACCCACCTTGCGGTTCGCCTCCGGGATCGTCTCTCGGATCCACCACATCTCGCGCGCCTGGGCGATGGAGGCGGCGATCGCGCCATCGGTGGCGAGACCGTCCTCGAAAGCCTCGGCGAGTGCTGCTTCGGTGCGATTTGCAAGGTCTGTCTCAGGCGGCGCGCCCACCTCCAGCAGGACCCGCCAGGTCGGCCCGCCGGACAACGGATCGCTCCAACCCTCGAAATGCTCTGCCAAAAATGCGAGCCCTTGCCCGGCGACCAACTCGAAGGCCGATATCCCGTCGCCCAGCCGATCGCGCAGCCGCCCCAACAAGCCGACGGCAGCGGCCGGGTGCGGCACGGCCACCATCGCCGTCACCGTCTCAGCCGGCCGCGGAAAGAGCTTCAGCGCCGCCGCCGTGATCACCCCAAGTGTGCCCTCTGAGCCGATCAGCAGATGGCGCAAATCGTAGCCCATATTGTCTTTGCGCAGGAGTTTGAGACCGTGATGCACCGAACCATCGGGCAACACCGCCTCGACGCCCAGGCATAGCTCACGCGCATTGCCATAGCGCAATACCTGCACCCCACCCGCATTCGTCGCCAGATTGCCGCCGATGCGCGCCGAGCCCTCCGCAGCCAACGAGAGGGGGAAAAGGCGCCCCGCCGCCGCCGCCGCGGACTGCACATCCGCCAGGATCACACCGGCCTCTGCAACGAGGGCGTTGTCCGGGGCGGAAACCGACCGGATCCGGTCCATCCGCTCAAGCGAGAGCACCGCCGGCAGCGGTCCCGCCAGCGACACCTGGCCGCCAACCAGACCGGTGCCGCCCGCATAGGGCACAATCCCGATCTGCCTGGCCCGCGCCTCACGGATCACCTCGGCGACCGCAGCCGTGCTCGCAGGGGCCAGCACGGTTGCGGCGCGGCCGAGATAGCGGTCCCGCGGCTCAGAGACGTAGCGCGCCGCGACGCCGCGCGGGCCCCCGTCGCCCGCAGCGCGGTGGAGGCTCTCGATATCGCTTTGGTCCGGCTCTCTCAGCATCTTGGGGACCCTACCTTGCCAAGCGACGGAGGCAAGCGCGACGGCGGTCGATGCAGGGTCAGATCCGCGGCACCGCAGCGATCAGCCGGGCCAGCGCATCGCTTTCGGCGCAGTCGGCGAGCGCGTCGAGCCCCTGCCGATAGGCCCGGCTGAGCCGCAGCAGGCCGGGCAGTGCGGCCGGGTTCCGTGCGAGCCCTGAGAGCACCACGCCGAGTTTCGGCCGACCGTCCGGCCCAACCGCCTCGGCGACGAAGCTGGGCAAATCCTCCCCGGCGGGGTCCGCGATCGCCCGGATCGCCACGGCCGGGAAAGCGGCCTCCGCCGAGTCTTAGGCGATGATATGGGTCTCCATATCCACGGCTACAGCGCCGGTGCGTGTCCGCAGCGCCGCACGATCCGCGGCCCGCAGGACCATGGTGTCAGCGCCCGCGATCAGCATCGGCGCCTCATCCGGCGCGCCCGCTTCCTCGGGGAACAGATGGGACGCCAGCGGATGGGTGGCTCCGTCCGGCCCCACCACCCCGTCGGGCAGGATCAGATCCCCCGGCGCCAGATCAGGCGATAGCGCCCCGGCCACACCCCAGGAGAGGATCATCCGCGCGCCTTCTTTCCACATCGCAAATACCGCCCGGCGGGTCCGGAGCGGGTTTGCCCCGGTCACACCCGTCAAGACCATCTTATGGCGCCGCCAGCGGCCAAGGACCTTCAGCTCGTCCTCGAGACCGCAGACCACGCCAAGCTTGGGCTCCTGCAGCGGTAAGTTGATCGGCGTTACATCCATCATGGGCCACTGGCGTCCCGATCCGCCAACGGGGCGCCGGGGGACGGGGCCACGGCCGTGCTCGAGCACGTGGGGGTGCCGGATCCGGCGGCGGCGCTGGAGGCGCTGCTCGACGGCTCCTTGTTGGCTCGGAGCGGGTCCCGG
>JBHJGY010000131.1:0-19690 GCA_050331335.1 Pikeienuella sp. | reverse complement strand
AAGAAGCGCGCCTCCTCGGCCGAGCCGGTGACCCAGCAGCAGGCCGACACCTGCCCGTGCGCCGAGATATAGGGCGAGTTGCGTGCCGCCGATTTACAATCGATCCCGTTCACGGCGTAACGGGAGATCGGCTGCGCCTCCGCCGCGGCCTCCTCTCGGCTCGCCAGGCGGATCTGCCCGTCCTCGGCCACGAAATCGGCCGCCCGGCGCGTGGGTTTCTCGAGCACCGCCGGCATGCCTGAGGGCAGCACATAGTTGAAGACGCCGGTCGGCCCGAAGCGCACCGTGTCGATCAACGTGAAGCCCTCAAAGCCGAGCGCGCGGGACCGCCGATACGCCTCCTCGATCTCGTGCTCGTTGTGGCGGAAGATGATGAAATGCCATTCGGCGCGGGCGCCCGTCGCGATGAAGGCCGCCGCGTTCTCGACGATCTTCGCATACCGGGTGTTGACCCGGTAAAGCGGGTTGGTTTCCTCCAGGCCGTCGATATGGAGCTCGAGCCGCGAGCCGGGCACCCGAGCCATGGCGCGGCCGAGGCGCTCCCACCAGTCGGTGCGGCGCAGGCTGCCGTTCGTCGCGATCGCCACCGCCACCCCGCGCGCTGTCAGGTGCTCGACCACCTCGCAAAGCTGGGTGGCCGCCAGCGGGTCGCCATAGGCGCCGCCGAAGATCACCTCCGCCGTGGCCGCACACATCGCGTCGTCGAAATGCGTCTCGAAATCGGCGAGGCCAAGCTCGACATTGGCCACCACCGAGCGGTCCGTGCGGCAGCCGTTCATATGGTCGGTGCGCGGGCACATCGGACAGCCCGCATTGCATTTGTCGGTCAGCTCGATGTGGAAGCTGTAGGGCCGGGTGGGGTCGAACATATGCATTGCGTTGGCCTAGCCGATCGAACGCGCCTGTGCCACCCGCTCAGGCCGGGATGCCGGACCGGACGGCCTTCACGTTTCTGACAATCTCGGTGAGGTGGCGGTGGTCCGGGCCACAGCAGCCGCCCCAGATGTCCACCTGCGGTAAGCGCCGGGCCACCTCGCCAATGTGCCGGCCGAGCGCGACCGGATCGCCATCCTCAAGATGTCCCAGCTTGCACAGCGAGAGTTTGTCCATGGCCACGGCATTGGGCCGGATGTTGCGCAGCCGCTCGAGCCACGGGCCGGGGGTGAGCGCCGGTTCGAACTCCGGCGGGTGCGAGCCGTTGATCGCATGCCAGGCGACCGCGCCGGGCACGGCCGCCTCGACCCGCTCCACCGCCTTCTGCACGCTCGGCCCCGAGCTGAGGCGCGATTCGGCGGTCAGGCTCCAGGAGATCGCAAGCGGGACGCCGCGCGCTTGGGCCGCCCGGGCGATGCTGTGAACATCCATCGGTTCGGCCTCAACCCCGCCCTCCGTAAGGTGGATCAGATCCCTGCGGGGGCTCGGCGCGTCGAAGGCCATCTTGATCTCCGTCAGACGGGTTTTCGGGCGGTGATTAGCCAGGACGACGAGGGCATGAACACCCCGTCCGGTTTGGCGTAGGGCGCATAGGCCGCGCGGAGATCGGCCATGATCGCCTCGTGCTTGGCTTTCGCCGCGTCGCCCGCCTCGCGATAGACCTCCCCTGCCGGCCCGACGGCAAGCTGGAAGCCGATCGCATCCTCGATGTCGTCGCCGGTGCGGAAGGGACAATCGACCCGCTCGAACTCGATGTCGGTGAACCCCGCCGCCTGCATCTGCCCGCGGGTCATCTCTTCGTCGGCCATCGAGAAGGGGCCGGGCCCGCAGGTCTGCGCGTCCTCGCCCGGGGGCGGCACATGGCGCAGCAACACCTCCTTCGGCACCGTACCCCAGTGGTTGTCGGCGCGGGCGCGCCAGACGATGTGCACGAACCGCCCGCCGGGTTTCAGCGCTTTGGACATGTTGCGCATCGCCGCCACCGGATTGGTGAAGAACATCGTGCCGAAGCGCGAAAAGATCATGTCGAATTCGGGCTCGAAGGGGTGGCTCTCGATGTCGGCCACCACGAACTCGACATTGCCGAGCCCCTTCTCGGAGGCTTCCTGGCGGCCGAAGTCGAGGAAGGCGTCGCAGCAGTCGATGGCCACCACCTGCCCTGTGGGGCCCACCTGCTCGGCGAGCCAGCAAGCGGTGTCGCCAAACCCCGCGCCGGCATCCATCACCCGCTCGCCCGGGTTGACCTCGAGCTTGGGCAAGATTGCATCGGAGTGCTTGCCGAGCCCGCCAACCAGCACGTGCTTCCAGCGGACAAATTTCGGAACGAGGATTTCGTTCCAGAACTTCACAAATTCGGTTTGGTGCGGCTCCGCCGTGTCCATAGCGCTAATCCTTTATCACGCTCCCTCTAGCTTACGACTATAGCAGCCCGCCTGCCTTCACGCAGCTGTCCTTCGGACAACCGGGAGACGTCGCGGCTTAGATGGCCGCGGGCCGACCGCTCATCGGGTATTCGCGGCGGCGCACGGGCACGAAGCCGGCCTTCTGATAGAGCGGCAGGGCTCGAGGATGGTCGAGGGTGCAAGTATTGACCGTGAGCTTGGAGACGTTGGGGACATCCCACCCGGTGCGCACGGCGGTGGCGAGCAGCCACCTGCCCAACCCCTGCCCGATCGCCTCTGGCATGAGCCCGAAATAGGCCAAATCGCAAACACCATCCGCAGCGGCAGACCTTGCGTCGAGCATGAAGAAGCCCGCGGGCCATCCATCGGTCATCAGCGTGTGAATGGTGACGAGCGGATCACCGACAAACGCATCGACCTCCGCCATCGGCCTGGCGAACCAGTCGGTCCATTTCCAGTCCTTGCCCACCGTTCCGTATAGATAGAGAAACCAATGCGACGGCGGACGGTCGGCCATCACCAGCGCCATCCGTGGGCCGATCGGCATGGGCGGCACGGGTTGGGTCGGCGGTTCGGTCATCTCAAGGAAAGTGACGACGAAGATGTCCGTCTCCCGGCCGCCTTGGTCGGTCGTCATATTCAGCCCCCGGCCTTGCCAGGAGCGTCAGCAGAGGTCGCCACCGCAAGATCGGGATAAGCGCCCCATTCGGCCCAGGATCCGTCATAGACCGCGTTCCGGCCATGACCGATCCGATTGAGCGCGAGATTGAGGATGCAGGCGGTCACGCCCGAGCCGCAGGTGGTCACCAGCGGGCGGTTAAGATCGATCCCCGCGGCCTCGACCAGGCTTCTGATCGCGTCCGGGTCCTTCATGGTGCCATCGGCGTTCAACAGCGTGCGATAATGCAGGTTCACCGCGCCGGGAATATGCCCGCCCCGCAGCCCTGGGCGCGGCTCCGGCTCAAACCCGGCGAACCGCCCGGGCGAACGGGCATCGACGATCTGCTCGGTCCCCAGCTTTGCCGCCCCGGCCACTTGCGTCACGTCCCGCACCAGCGACGCATCGCGCCGGGCGGTATAGTGCCGCTCGCGGATATCGGGAAATTCGTCCTCCACGGGACGCCCCTCGGCCACCCATTTGGGCAGGCCGCCATCGAGCACGGCCACGTCCGAATGCCCGAAGACGCGGAACATCCACCACACGCGCGCCGCAGAAAAGAGCCCAGCCTGATCGTAGACGACGACCCGGTGGCCGTCTCCGATCCCAAGCTTGCGCACGGCGGAGACGAATTGCTCAACCGGCGGCAGCATATGCGGCAATGCCGAGGCCCGATCTGCGATCCGGTCGATGTCGAAAAACCGCGCGCCCGGAATGTGGCCGGCCTCGTATTCGGCATAGGGGTCGCGGCCGGTCTCCGGAAGGTGCCAGCTGCCGTCCACCACCCGGAGATCCGGCCCGCCGAGGCGCTCGGCCAGCCACGCCGTCGAGACCAGGAAGCTCTCCTCGCTTTTTGCCATAACGTTCTCCGCCTGCCAGATCCCAGCGATTACGCCGATTGCGCTGGGGCGGTCAACCTTGCGGCGGTCTCACCCGGCCGCGCGCCGGACCTTCATGCCAGGAGAACGGAGACCCGACGGTTCTGCTTGCCCTTCTTCTCGATCTTGCCGAGCTTGAGGGGACCGATCTCAGCGGTCGTCCGGACATGGGTGCCACCGCAAGGCTGAAGATCGACCGTGCGTGTCCCCGTGGCGATCCGAACGAGCCGGACCCGGCCCTGCCCCATTGGTGGCTTGACCGCCATTGTCTTCACAAGCCCCGGGTTCGCCTCCAGCTCCGCATCGGTGATCCATTCGGCGCTGATCCCGTGATCCTCGGCGGCCAAATCGTTGAGCGCGGCCTCGAGCGCCTCCTTGTCATCCGGAGGCTCTGGCATCGCGAAGTCGAGCCGCCCCTTCTCGGCGCCGATGGCGCCGCCTGTGACGGGCAGCGGAATGATCACCGAGAGCAGATGGAGCGCGGTATGACAGCGCATATGGCGGTGGCGGGTCTCCCAGTCGATCCGGGCCGTGAGGTTGGCACCGACCGGCGGCAGCGCCGCTCCCTCGGCAGGCATGTGCAAGATGGCCGCGCCGTCCCCCTTGTGCGTGGTGGCGACGCGCATCTCCCCGCCGGGCCAGAGCAGTGCCCCCGCATCCCCCGGCTGACCGCCGCCGGTGGGGTAGAACACCGTTCGGTCGAGCACGACGCCGCCCTCTGGCCCATGCGCCAAAACGCGGGCAGGCGTCTCGCGGAGATAGGCGTCCTCGCGGAACAGCGGCTCGGTCATGATGGAGGCTCCACAGAGTTTTCAGGATATGTCGCCGGGCCCGTCCGGATCATGGCCTGCGGCTTCGGAGTGGCGCCGCGGCGACGGCGTTTCGGCAGCCGGGGAGGCGGTTGCCTTGGGGACGGCATTTTGTGCCTGTAGGCTCTGCAACAGCGCCGCGATCTCTTCGACATTCTTGAGCGCGATGTCTGCCTGTCGGAAGGGGATTTCGATACCCTCCTCGCGGAACCGGCGGGCGATCTCGAAATTGATGTCGGACTGGACGTTCAGGATCCAATTGACGTCACGTAAAACGCCGCGAATCTCGAACTCGAGGCTGTCCGCGCCAAAGCCGCGGAACAACACGTAAGGGGCGGGCCGGCGCAACATCAGGGGATGGGCACGGGCGATCTCCAAGAGCACCCGCTCGACCTTGCGCGGATCGGAGCCGTAATCGACGCCAACCTTAACGATGATCCGCCCATGCAAATTGGAATGAGTCCAGTTGATCACGTTCTCGGAGATCAGCTGGGAGTTCGGCACGAAAAGCGCCGATCGATCGAAGGTCTCCACCACCGTCGAGCGCACGTTGATCGTCTTAACATAGCCCATTCCGGAGGGCAGCTCGATCCAGTCGCCGGGTTTGATCGGTCGCTCGATCAGCAGGATGATGCCGGAGACGAAATTGTTGACGATGTTTTGCAGGCCGAAGCCGATGCCGACCGAGAGCGCGCCGGCGACGATCGCGAGATTGGATAGATCGAGCCCACTGGCAGAGGCGGCGATCAGCACGGTGATGACGAGGCCGAAATAGCCGACCCCCGCGGTGATCGCATCGCGTCCACCCGCATCGATCCCGGTCACCGGCAGGACGCTGCCGCGCAGCACCCGCTTCACCTGGCCGGTGACGACCACGCCGATCACCGCAACCATCAGGAACATCAGAAAGGCGCCCGGTGAGATCGTGATGTCGCCCACCTGGAAGCCGACGGTCATGCGCCGCCAGGCCGCATTCAGGTCGGACGGCGTGACCCCCCAGATCAGCGCGATCACCGGGATCGCCGCCGATCCGAGCAAGAAGCCCACCAGCAGCGGCAAAACCCTGAGCCGATCCGACCCGGTGTCTCCGGCGGCGCGACGGCCCATCACGATCGCCTGCACCACATGGAAAAGCAGCAGGCACAGGGCGATGACCGCGCCCGAAAGGACGAGCGGGTAGAAGACATGGCGGGAGGCGGCGTAGTAGCCGAGGATGGCCAACACAGGAGCCGAGATCGCTGCCAGCCGGGCGACCCACTGGGCCGCTGCGAGCAGGGTCCGCCCGCCCTGCGCGGTCTGGGTGCCCTCCTCCTCGTCCTCCGCGGCGGGCGTTGGCTGCGCGGGCGCCTCCTCTGGCATCGGGCGCCTGAGGTAATGAGCGACGCCGAAAAGCGCGACGCCGCCAAGGACAAGAACCGCCGCATTGAGCAGGGCGAGCCCCTCGACCGCCATCCGCAGCGCGTCGCCGCTGCGCACGAGAAGCCGGTCCAACCCCACGGCCAGCGCCAACAGGATCAGCCAGCGGGAGGCGGCTCTGGCATCCTCGTCGGACAGCCGCGCCAGACGCAGAGGGGTGGCATGGGGCGCGTAATAGGCCCCGCCGAGGGCATAGGCCCCGATGACGACGATCGCCGCCGCCGCTGCCCCTTCGAGAAAGAGCGTGCCGCGAAAGCCGAGCAGCCCGGTGAGTGCGATCCCGGCAAAGACCATGCCGACCG
Source organism: Pikeienuella sp. (assembly GCA_050331335.1). Classification (GTDB taxonomy): domain Bacteria; phylum Pseudomonadota; class Alphaproteobacteria; order Rhodobacterales; family Rhodobacteraceae; genus Thermohalobaculum. The sequence continues at coordinate 13,291 of JBHJGY010000131.1, read as the reverse complement.
ACCATACCGGCAAGAGCAGCCGCACCAGAGTGATCCCGGCCCCGATGCTAATCCGGCGCGAGCGCCCGCAATCGGCCGTGAGCTGGGCTAACAGCCACCCGAGCGCCCAGCTGCGCAACTTCAGCCCGATCACGAGACCGCCGATCAGAAGCATCAGCGGCAGCGCCAGCCGCGAGATCGTCTGCAGGTCGACCGACATCATTTCGAGCCGGGTGCTGGTCTCCAACAGGATCGAGCTCCCGGTGCGTTGGATCGCGGCCAGGGCTCGCTGCGGCATCTGCGGGTCTAGGAAGTTCGGCCCCTTTGTCAGGAGCTGTTCTCGAAACCGATCCCGGCGCAACTGGATCAAGCGCTCGATAAGACCCTCGGCCCGGGCTTCGGCCTGATCGGTCCGCCGAGCGAGACCGTCGAGCACTGCGATCTCCCCGTCGAGCCGCTGCCGCTCCGTCGTTACTTGATCCGGCTCCGAAGCCGGGTCCTCCGGCGGTTCACCAAGCGCCACACGTTGGTCCCTGATCGGTGCGAGACTTGCCTCTAGCCGCTCTCGGGTGATCGGGATTTGATCGAGCTGCGCGCCCAAGGTTGCGAGCAGGCCCTCGATTTGCCCGGCGGGTGGCGGGGCAAATTCCAGCTGTCGTTCAATGTCCTTGGCCTCGCTTTCCCACCGATCGAGGCTCGCCGACGGGCTCTCCTCGACGGTCTGTGCCGCGGCGAGCAGCGGCACCATGAGGCCGGCGAGAAGGGCAAGGGCGAAGGCGAGGGGGAAAGGAAGCCGGGCGATGCGCATGGACTTGCAATAGCGCAGTCGCGCGCCCTGGGAAAGTTGGGTCAGCTGCCCTCGAACACGCTCGGAACGGTCCGCGCGCCCTGGCGTTCGAGCCAGTCGGGGACCGGCAGCCCCTTGCCCCTGAGGAAATCGGGATTGAAGACCTTGCTCTCGTAGCGCGTGCCGTAGTCGCACAGGATGGTGACGATGGTGTGGCCAGGACCAAGCTCCCTGGCCAGCCGGATCGCGCCCGCGACGTTGATGCCAGTCGAGAGCCCCATGCAAAGCCCTTCCTCGCGCAGCAGATCGAACACGATGGGCAGGCCCTCCTCGTCCGGGATCTGGTAGGGGAAGTCGACCGTGAGACCCTCCAGATTCGCCGTGATGCGCCCCTGGCCGATGCCCTCTGAGATCGAGTTGCCTTCCGCCTTCAGCTCCCCGTGAGCGTAGTAGTGCCAGAGCGCCGACCCCATCGGGTCCGCATGACCGATCTTGACGCCGGCCTTACGATCTCTGAGGGCTTGCGCCACGCCGGCGAGGGTCCCGCCGGAGCCGACCGCGCAGATGAACCCATCGACCCGGCCCTCGGTCTGTTCCCAGATTTCCGGGGCGGTGGTCTCGATATGGGCTTGGCGGTTGGCCACGTTGTCGAACTGGTTTGCCCATACGGCGCCGTTGGGATCCTCCTGGGCGAGCCTCTCGGCGAGCCGGCCGGAGTATTTCACGTAATTGTCCGGATTTTTGTACGGCACCGCCGGAACCTCGACGAGGGTGGCGCCAAGCAGCCGGAGCGTCGCCTTTTTCTCTTCCGATTGGGTCTCGGGGATGACGATCACCGTCCGAAAGCCCATCGCAGCGCCGACGACCGTAAGACCGATCCCGGTGTTGCCTGCGGTGCCTTCCACGATGGTGCCGCCCGGCGCCAGCGCGCCCCGGGCAACAGCGTCGCGAATGATGTAAAGCGCTGCGCGGTCCTTCACCGACTGGCCGGGGTTCATGAACTCGGCCTTGCCGAGTATCTCACAGCCGGTGAGCTCGGAAGCTTTGCGCAGGCGGATCAGCGGCGTGTTGCCCACCGCAGCGGGCACGTCCTTGTGGATCATGATAAATCCCGCTCCTTGGCTGGGTAGGCTGTTGCGGCATAGATCAGCCGCCGCGCCAGCTCAAGCCCAGGCATCCCGCAGCCGCATCCGATTGGCCGAAAGCCACAGCAGCGCCACGAGCGCGGGCCCTGTGTTGATCTCGCCGCGCCCGACCGCTGCCATCGCCGCCTCGAAATCCAGCACAAAGGCGCGAATATCCTCATGCTCTTTGTCAAGCCCGTGAAGCCCGCCCGAATGGGGGAGTTCCGCCTCGCCGACGAAGCCACGAATGGTCTCCGCGGCAAGCCCCGGCGTGGTGTAGTAGAGCCCCGTCTCGACCAGGCGCCCGATGCCGAGACCGGCCTCTTCCCTCGCCTCGCGCCGGGCAGTCTCCTCCGCGCTCTCATCGGTGTCGATCCGGCCGGCGACAACCTCGATGCACCAAGGGCAGAGATCCCCTCGGGCGAGCGCCGCGGGACGGAACTGCTCGATCAGGAGCACCCGGTCCCGCGCCGGGTCGTAGGGCAGCAGCGTCACCGCGTCGCCCCAAAGCACGGCGCTGCGCGACAGGGGCTTCGACCACCCGCCATCGAACCGTCTGTGGCGCAAACGCAACTCTTCGACGGCAAGAAAGCTGACATAGGCGCGCTCGCGGCGCATCAAATCGAGATCGCCAGGGCCAAAAACCGAGCGCAGGCCACCTGGCGTGGGCGCGGGCTCGCGCGCCGCACGCACGCGCTGCCGTGCGCGGATCATGATCCCCGGCCAGCGCGCGTCGATCTCCTCCACCGTAAGCCGGCCGTACCAAGCCATGTATTCCCGGGCCGCCTCAACCGCGACCGCCCTGTCCTCTCGTCGCCAGGTCTCGAAATCCCACAGCGCCTCGACCGGCGGCATTTTACCCGTCGGGCGAAAATGCTGAGCTTCGATAGGGCCGTCCGGGGTGGTTACGGCAATCGGCTCGAGCGCATATTCCGCTTCCTCGAAGAATGCCAGCCGGTCGAGGTCAGCCTCGGTGGGGGTGAGCAGCACCAGTCCCTCGGCGACGGATCCGGGTTCCGGCACCAGCATGGGATAGGCCTCCAGAGCCGCCCGACGCGTGGCATATCCCTCGGCCTGCGCGGGCTGGCATGCGGCATCCGGCACGCGGCGGCCGAGAACGATTTCGGTCAGTTCATGGTCGCGCAGTGACCCGTAGAAAAACACCGGCAGCATGCGTCTCTCCCTCCCCGCGGCCTCCCCGGACCCAATTTCCCTGCGACCGGGCAACGCAAGGTCCGCCTTAAAGCGTTTCTCGCCTCGACCATAAAAAATTATATCCTAGGTGAAGCCTCAGGTGATCCGAGACCAAGCTAGCCGCGTATCAGAGGTCGACATGCGAGACGGACAGGCAATGCGCGACCCTCACGTACCAGAAGAGCTTCTCATCGGCTATGCAAATGGGGCGATATCCCCTGCGCTGGCCCTGTTGGTCTCAGCCCATCTCGAGCAGGCCGAACGCAGCTTGGAGATCGTCTCGGACCTTCAGGCCGCAGGCGGGGCTTTGATGCTTGACGACGTGCCGGCAACGCTGGCCGAGGGGGCACTCGACCAGGTCCTCGCGGCGATCGACGACGATCCGGGAGCGCCGGCAGGAGAGACCGTCCGGGCCGAACTCGATCCCGGGCCGCTTCCTGCCGAATTGATCCAGGTGATCGGTGTCGATTTTGACCAGATACCATGGAAACTTCGGCTTCCTGGCATTGCGGAGTACGAGATCGAGGGGTTCGGCGCCGAGCGGGTGTGCCTCGTTCGCGGCCGCCCGGGCGCCGGCATTCCCCAGCACACCCATAGCGGTAACGAGATCACACTTGTGCTGACCGGCGCTTTGCAAGACGGCGACATGCTGTTCGAAGCTGGGGATATCTCAATCAACGACGAGCATGACGAGCATATGCCCCGGGTGACGGGTTGCGAGACTTGCTACTGCTTGGTGGTGTTGTCGGGTCCGCTGCGCTTTACTGGAATGTTTTCGCGCGCGCTCAACTACTTCACGTAATAACGCCCTTATATCTTGGGAGAGTGGTCTATGAAACGTCGCAGCGTTCTCGCTGGCTTCGCTGTCGCTGGCATCGGCCTGACAGGTGGCGCCGGTGCCGCAACCGAGGTTCGTCGAACCTTCAAGATTTTGCGCAACGGATCCGATATCGGCCGCCACAGTCTCGTCGCCAGGACCACGGGAGAGGGCTTCGAGATTGTCATCGACATCGAGATTGTCGTGCGTGTGCTCGGTATCGCGGCCTATCGCTACGAGTTGAGCAACACCGAAGTCTGGGCCGGCGGGCGACTGCTGCGCCTCGACAGCCGGACGAACGACGATGGCGACCCATTCGCCGTGAGCGTGCGCGGCGACGGAACATCGCTCGCGATCGAGGGGACAGGGCATAACGGGTTGGTCCCCAGCGACGCCGTGACGACGAGCTACTACGTGCCCGACTTTATGCAGCGCCGGCCTTGGATTTCGACCCAAAGCGGCAAGCCGCTCGCGGTCAACGCGCAACCCCAGGGTCAGGGCCCGCGCCGGGTCTACCAAGTCACCGGCGATATCAAGACCCGACTGAGCTATGACGCGCGGGGCGAGTGGATCGGCTCGGAATTCGACGCCGGGGGAGAACCCGCGCGCTATGAGGTGATCGAAGACACCGGCCTCATCGCTCCACTCTGGCGGGCCGCGTGAGCGCGAGCGTTTTCGCCAAGGTCATGCGGCCCGCCGACGGGGCCGCTTGGGTTACCGGGGCCTCTGGCGGCATCGGTCGCGCGGTCACCCTCGCCCTCGCAGCAGAGGGGTGGACGGTCTATGCCACGGCGCGCTCGGCGGACAAGCTGGCGGCGCTGGCGTCCGAGGCGGGCGGTCCCGGGCGGGTCGTGCCGCTGCCCGCTGACGTAACGGATCTGGCGGCGATGGAAGCGGCCTGCGCCGAGATCACCGACGCCGGCCCGCTTGCCTTGGCGATCCTCAACGCCGGGATCTACAAGCCCATGCGCGCCCAAAACTTCGACGCCGAGGCCGCCAAGCAGACCTTCGACGTCAACCTAACCGGCGTCAGCAACTGCCTGGCCCCTGTGCTACGTCATATGATTGGGCGGCGGGATGGCTGTATCGCGCTGACGGCTTCGGTGGCGGGCTATCGGGGCTTGCCGAATGCTGCGGCCTATTCCGCCACGAAAGCCGGGCTCATCGCGATGGCGGAAGCGCTGGCGATGGACCTTGTCGACCTCGGCGTGCGGATCTCGGTCATCAACCCAGGCTTTGTCGAGACCGAGGCCACGAGCGTCAACGAGTTCGAGATGCCGATGCTGATGAAGCCCGAGGCAGCGGCGGCGAAAATCGTCGACGGGCTCAAGAAGACGCGGTTCGAGATTCGCTTCCCTTGGCAGTTCGCGGCCTTCCTGCGGCTGATCGGAACCCTGCCGAACCGTTGGTATATCTGGGCGGTCCGCAAGGCGCTGGGCTGGGACAAGATGGACCGCTGAGCCAGCAGCCGTGGCGTCACACCATCGCTCAATGTCCGGCAGATCGGTCAGATCACGCGGCGCGTCACCGGACCGGATCTCACCGCCGTGCCGCTGAGCCCGCCGCCAGGGGGATCGCAATCCGCCTTCACGACGGCGCGGGTGGCGGAGCGCCGCGGCTTAAGGGTCGGTCGTGGCAAATCCGGTCCGGCGCAGCGCGGTGCACCCTGGTGCCGAGGGCTGTCTGCAGCCAGTTGGCCAGCTCGACGCCATGGCGCCAGGGGTCCGTAAGCCCCTCATGGAGATCGAGGCGCGCCTGAAGGTCCGCCGTGCCCTCAGGGTCGGCGGCGATCCGAGCGTAGTCCGTCGCCTCGGCCGCATGGGCTGGATAGCTCGCCTCGAAGGCGCCGGACACGCGGCTGAGGAAATTGGCGACATCGGCCACCGAAATCTCGGGGTGGTATTGCAACCCCCAGAACTTCGCGGCCTCATGCACCATGCCTTGGACCTCGGTGTGGTCGTTGCGCGCCGTCACGACCGCTCCAGGCGGCGGGACCAAGACATCGTCGCGATGCATGCACAGCGCGTCGAAGGCGGCGGAGCGCCCGTCATGCATCGGGTGCGCGCGGCCCGCCTCCGTCAGGGTGAGCCCCCGGGCGACCGCGGTCTCGATCCCGTTCGGCCCTGCGCCGACCCGCCCGCCGAGCACGACCGCCCCGACCTGAAGCCCCCAGCAGCATCCGAGCACGGGCCGCTCGGCAGCGACAGCGCGCTCGAACAGCTCCCAATAGGGACGGGCGCGGGTATCGTCTGCCGCCCAAGCCACACCGGAGCCGGTGAAGACGACCCCATCGACATCGGCGACCGGGATCTCGGCCGGCGCATAGTCGGAGAACATCGGGCGCGTGACCGACACTTCGAGTTCCGGGGCGAACCGGGCTAACGCCTCGCCGAAGCTCTCTGCGGCCCAAGGGAGAGAGCGCTCGGAACGCTGTGCACAGAGCTCGGGCGTGTTCCCCTCGACAATCAGAACCCGGACCATCGCCGAGCTCAACGGCTCAGGCCGGCATGCAGGCTCGGCATCTCCAGCGCGCCGAAGCCGTAATGCCGCAGCCAGCGCAGGTCCGAGTCGAAGAAGGCACGCAGATCCGGGATGCCGTATTTCAGCATCGTGATTCGGTCGATCCCGACACCGAAGGCGAAGCCCTGGTAGCGCTCAGGGTCGATGCCGGCGGCCGCAAGCACCTTGGGGTGGATCATGCCGCTGCCGAGGATCTCCAGCCAGTCGTCCCCCTCGCCGAGCTTGAGCTGACCGCCCGCGAATGAGCAGCGGATATCCACCTCGGCCGACGGTTCGGTGAAGGGGAAATGCGAGGCACGGAACCGCAGCTCCACCTGGTCGAGCTCGAAGAAGGCCCGGCAAAATTCCTCAAGCACCCATTCCAGATGGGCCATCGAGACGTCGGTGTCGATCGCCAACCCCTCCACCTGGTGGAACATCGGCGTATGGGTTTGATCGTAGTCGGCGCGGTAGACGCGGCCCGGGCAGATGAAGCGGCACGGGGCGCCCCGATCCTGCATGCCTCGGATCTGCACCGGCGAGGTGTGGGTGCGCAGCACATGGGGCGGGCGGTCGTCGCCCTCGGCCCGATGCATGTAGAAGGTGTCCATCTCGGTGCGCGCGGGGTGCTCGGGGACGATGTTGAGCGCATCGAAATTATACCAGTCGGTCTCGATCTGCGGCCCTTCCTCTACGGCGAAGCCCATATCGGCGACGATCGCGACCACCTCCTCCTTCACCTGAGAGATCGGGTGCAGCGTGCCTTGGGGTTCCGGGCGGGTTGGGAGCGTGACGTCCTGCCACTCCGTCGCGAGGCGCGCATCGAGGGCGGCATCTGCGAGGGCAGTCTTGCGGGCGGCAATCGCTCCGTTGATCTCGTCCTTCAGCGCATTCAGCGCGGGGCCGGCGGCCTGGCGCTCCTCCGGCGTCATCTTGCCGAGTTCGCGCATCATAAGGGCGATCTCGCCCTTCTTCCCGAGAGCCGCAATCCGCACGGCCTCGATGGCGGCTTCGTCCGCAGCGTCGGCGACCTGGGCGAGGTAGCGCGCCTTTAAGGGGGTTAGATCCTGCATGGCACCTCCGGGGTTGACGCGCTCGGGCCTACCATCTCGCAAGGATTTTGCAACGGGCCCTCAGCGCGCGGCAAGGCGCGGGCGCAGGGTGGCCCAAAGGATCTCCGCTGCCCGGTCGGCGCCGGCCGGGCTCGCATGGTAGAGATCTTCGGCATAGAGCGCGGCGTCCCCGTTTGCCGAGGCGACAAAGGCCGGGCCCACGGGGGCGACGACGGCCCCGATCTCAGCCGCGATGGCCTCAGCATGGCGGAGTTGCACCTTGGCGAGCACCGACGGGGTCACAAAGCGGCGCAGGTCTCCCTCCGGCGTTCGGCGGTAGTAGGGGTGGCGGCGGGCGCGCGGCCAGGGGACGAAGAGCACCACGGTGGCCTGGGGCGGCGCCGCAGCGGCCAGCGCAGCGGCAGCCTCTGCACCGGCGGCGGCGCGGCTGGGGGACGCGGCCGTGAGGGAGAAGTCCTGGAGCACCACCGCCGCCCAGTCGGCGGCCGCAAGTGTCCGCATCACCTGCCGATCCGCCAGATGCTCCGAGAGCCGGGCGCCGCCCTTCGCAAGCGTGACCACCTTGATCTCCGCGTCTTCCTCGGCGGCAAGCCTGGCGACCCGGCCCGGCACATCATGCTGAAAAGTGAAGGAGTTCCCGATAAACAGGACGGCCGGCGGCGGCGCGATCGGCTCGCGCGCTACGATAACGAACGCCGCGAGCGCAAGGAGGGCCGCCGCACCGAAGCGGACGCCGCGGCCGCCCGACCGTGTCGTCACCCCATGGCCTCGAGGTCGTCGATCATCCGCTCGATCAGCCCCAGCCCGGTTTGCCAGAAGGCGGCGTCAGAGGCGTCGAGGCCAAAAGGCGCGAGCAACTCCTTATGGTGCAGCGTTCCCCCTGCGGCGAGCATCTCGAAGTACTTCTGCTCGAAACCATCATGGCCACTTTCGTAGACGGCATAAAGCGCATTCACCAGTCCGTCGCCGAACGCATAGGCATAGACGTAAAACGGCGCATGGATGAAGTGAGGGATGTAGGCCCAGAAGGTCTCATAGCCCGGGCCGAGATGGATCGCAGGCCCCAGGGTCTCAGATTGCACGGCCATCCAGATTTCGCCGATCCGGTCCGACGTCAGCTCGCCCTCGCGGCGTTCGGCATGGATCCGGCGCTCGAACTCGTAAAAGCCGATCTGGCGGTTCACCGTATTGATCATGTCCTCCACCTTGCCAGCGAGGAGCGCCTTCTTCTTTGCGGTGTCGGTCTCGGCGTCGAGCAGCTTCCGAAAGGTCAGCATCTCGCCGAAAACCGAGGCGGTCTCGGCCAGCGTCAACGGCGTCTGGCTAAGGAGTTCGCCTTGGCCAGCGGCAAGACGCTGGTGGACGCCATGGCCGAGTTCATGGGCCAGCGTCATCACATCCCGGGTCTTGCCCAAATAGTTGAGCAGGACAAAGGGATGCGCACTCGTGATAGTAGGGTGAGAGAACGCGCCAGGCGATTTCCCAGGCTTCACGGCGGCGTCGATCCAACCTTTGTCGAAAAAGGGGCGTGCCAACTCCGCCATCTGGGAGGCGAAGCCCGAATAGGCGGTGAGCACGATGTCGCGGGCTTCGTCCCAGGCGATCACCTTATCGTCGGCCTCTGGGAGGGGGGCATTACGGTCCCAAAACTCGAGTCGCTCGAGACCGAGCAGTCGGGCCTTGAGCGCGTAATAGCGGTGGGAGAGGCGCGGCGCGGCCTCCGTGACGGCGACCCTGAGCGCATCGACCACCTTGGGCTCGACATCATTGGCGAGGTGCCTGGCATGGTCGGGGCTGGGCAACTTGCGCCAGCGGTCCTCGATCTCCTTTTCCTTGGCCAGCGTATTGGTGATCAGCGTGAACAGCCGGAGATTTTCGGCAAGGGTCGCGGCGAGGGCGCGACCGCCAGCCTCTCGGCGAGTACGATCCTGATCGGAGAGAAGGTTCAGCGTGGCTTCGAGCCCGAGTCGGTCCGGTTCGCCGGCGACTTCGAAGCTCAGCGCGGCCATCGTCTCGTCGAAGAGCCGGGTCCAAGCGGCGGCACCAACGACCGACTGATCATGGAGAAACTGCTCCAATTCGTCGGAGAGTTGGTGCGGCCGCATCGCGCGAAGCCGCCGCAGCCAGGGGCGGTAGCGGGCAAGCGCCTGGCTGGCTGCCAGTCGCGCGTCGAGGCCGGTCTCGTCGAGCCTGTTGAGTTCAAGGGTGAAGAAGACGAGCGGCGTGGTGATCTGGGTAACGCGGGCTTGCGCGTCGCCCAGAAACTTGGCGCGCGCAGGGTCCTGAGTGTTCTGGGCGTAGAGCAGCCCCGCATAGGACATGAGCCGCCCGAGCCGGGTCTGCAGGCTCTCATAGGCGGCAATGGCCGCGGCGAGCGCGTCGCCGTCGAGCTCTGACAGGCGGCCGGCATGGGCCTCGGCGAAGGCGTTGGCCTCGCGTTCCGCGGCCGCAAGATCCTCGGCGATCTGCGGGCTATCCATCCCGTCATAAAGGGCCGTGAGGTCCCAATCCGGCAGCTGGCCGAGCGGCTCAGCGCTCTCGCCTTGGCCGCGGTCCTGAGCCGTGTCTCTCGGGGTCGTGGGGCGGTGGGGCAGGCGCGGCGTCATGGCAGGCTCCTCGTTGGGTTGGGCGGGACGTCCTCAACACCTAAGGGCCTTAGTGTGGCCGGGCCACCCCTTGCCGAGGTCGAGAAGCGGGGCGGCCATGAAAAAACCCCGCGCCAAAGGCGCGGGGTTGTGTTCGTCGCATTCGCCGAAGAGGCGGATCAGCGCGAGAGGCTAATCTCGGCGCGGCGGTTGAGCGGCTCGCGAACGCCGTCGCCGGTGATGCGGGCCGGCTCGAGCTCCGAGCGGCCGGCGGTCGCGATCTGACCCGCCGGGATGCCCCGGTCGACGAGCGCATTGGCGACGCGGGTCGCGCGGCTCTCCGAGAGGCCCTGGTTGTACTGAACCGAGCCGACGGTGTCGGTGTGGCCGACGATCGACACGGCGCTGGCGCCGATGGTGTTGTAGGTGCCCACGACGCGCTCGATGGTGTCGCGCGCACGCTCGGTCAGGTTGGTCTGGTTGAAGCCGAAATAGACCACGAAGTCGGCCGGGCCAATCGCGGGCTCGCACTCGCGCAGCGCTTCGTTGAGCATGGCGAGAGCGTCTTCAGACGTCAGCGGGCACTTGGCGCCGGCGGCTTCGGCGCGCAGCACGGTCAGGTACTGGTCCCACATCGCCTGAGCGCGGGCGCAGGCCTGCGGCCGCTCCGCCTTGTTCTCGGCGATGATGCGAACGACCTCGTTGTAGCGGTTCGACGCTTCGCCATTGACGCCCAGCTGGTCCGGGGTCCACGGCGCCGGCTCGCTACCGGCCTCGGCCTGCTCGGCCTTGGTGATGAACGCCGTGGCATTCATCCAACGCACCATCTTCGCTTGGTCGCGGCCGAGCTGGGTGTACTCGCTCGCCAGCGCGCCGGTGAACCCGGGGCCGCCGTGATCGGCCGCGAGATACGGCTCGGCGTAGAAGGTCTTGCCAAGATTAGCGCCCGGCAGCTGGGTGCAACCCGCGACAGCAATCGCCGAGACACCGAGCATCAGCCGAATAACAGTCTTCATCCCTCTCTCCGTTCGTATCAGGCTCCGCGGTTCCGGGCCTGCAATTGTGTTTTCTCCGGCCCCCTGAACCGGCACGCAACGATGGAATTGCACGATCGACGCGGAATCACAATCGGGCAGCCGGCCGAATTGCCGACCTGTCTGGGATTGTCCACCCGAAGTCGCGTTTTCACAACAGTGTTCCGCAGAGAGAGGCGATGCGCCCCGCGCGCCCGGAAGTGACGGAAAATCAACAGCTCCGTGGTTTTCTGCCCCTCGGCTCAAGATGCGGCCGGGTGCGGGAGTGCGGTCAAGTGACGGGACGGACGATCCTAATCGTCGACGATGATGCGGCGCAGCGCCGCTATCTGTCGGCCCTGGTCTCCGCGTCGGGGCACCGGGTGCGCGAGGCGCCAGGTGGCGAAGCTGCGCTCGATGCGCTGCTGTTGCCGCCGGCGGACGGGACGGTCGCGCCGGCCCTGGTTCTGCTGGATCTCAACATGCCGGATCTCGACGGGATCACCGTGCTCACGCGTTTGAGGGCGGCGGGTCTCGCGCTGCCGGTTCTTGTCTTGACGGCGGACGGCTCGGTCAGCCGCGCGGTCGAGGCGATGCGCGCAGGGGCGAGTGATTTTCTCGTGAAACCCGTGGGGCCGGAGCGGCTCGACGTCTCGATCAAGAACGCGCTCGCCCTCTCCGCGCTGACAAGCGAGGTGCGGCGCCTGGCCAATGCGGCGGATAATCGGCTCACTTTCGATGATCTGATCGCCCGTGCACCCGCCACTCAAGAGGCGATCGCGCTCGCCCGCCGCGCGGCCAGGTCGGAGATCCCCGTGCTGATTCTGGGCGAGTCGGGCACTGGTAAGGAGGTTTTCGCCCGGGCGATACACGGCTCGTCGGAGCGCGCGGGAGGCCCGTTCGTTGCGGTCAATTGCGGCGCCCTGCCCGCGACGCTCGTCGAATCGATCCTGTTCGGACATGAGAAAGGGGCCTTCACCGGGGCGACGGCGCGCCAGCGCGGCAAGTTTCAGGAGGCGTCGGGCGGCACCCTGTTTCTCGACGAGGTCGGAGAATTGCCGCCGGAAGCCCAGGTCAAGCTGCTGCGGGCGATCCAGATGGGCGAGGTCGATCCCATCGGCGCGGCTGAGCCGGTCCGGGTCGATATCCGCCTGATCTCGGCCACCAATCGCGATCTCGACGCGATGATCGCCGATGGCAGCTTTCGCGAAGACTTGTTTTACCGGATCGGCGTCTTTCTGCTCACCTTGCCGCCGTTGCGGGCGCGGCGGGAGGATCTGGCGGAGCTGGCGCGGATGTTCCTGGCCCGGTTCACCGCAGCGGAGGATGTGCGGATCGCAGGCTTCTCCCCGGCCGCCGTGGCAGCGATCGAGGGCGCGCCATGGCCGGGAAATGTCCGCCAATTGGAGAACGTCGTCCATCGCGCTGTCGTTCTCGCCGACGGGCCGATGATCGAGCCGGACCATCTGCGTGGGGTCCCGCTGCCGGTAAGTCGCGAGGCCAGCTCTGGCGACGCGGCGCAAGGGCGCTCGCCCGCCGTCGCAGAGCCGAACGCCGCGGACGGGTTGATCGGCGCCGAGGGACATATCCGCCCGCTCGCAGAGCTCGAGCGCGCGGCCATTTCTCGGGCTCTTACACTCTATGGCGGGCGGATGTCGGAGACCGCCCGGAGGCTCGGGATCGGCCGGTCGACGCTGTACCGAAAGATCGACGAGTTTGGCCTCGCGCCCGACCCGGAAGCCCCGCCGAGCCGCCAACCGGGGAGCCGCGACGGGGCGGCGGACTGATCCCTGCCGCTTCCTGCCGCAGATGGTTGCGTCAGCCGTCTTCGCGGCCGGACCCAGACATGCCGAGCGCCGAGAGATAGGTGTCGAGCAAAAGCTCCTCCTCGGCTCGGTCATCGGGATCCTGCTTGCGCAAGCTCACCACCTTGCGCAAGGTCTTGGTGTCGAAGCCGTGCGCTTTCGCCTCAGCATAGACCTCCTTGATCTGCTCGGCGATCTCGGCCTTCTCGGCTTCGAGCCGCTCGATCCGCTCGATCAGGGCCTTCAGCTGCCCTTTCGAGAAGTTGTGAGCCCCTTCGGTCGAGATCTCATCGGTCCTGTCGTCCATCGCGCCCTCCTCAGATCCGCCGGCATGCGGCCGGGCGGGGCGCGCTCCTTAGCCCCGGAGCCGGCAAGAGACAATGCCGGGGGTAAAGCCGGCCCGGGGGTGGGCGGC
>JBHJGY010000130.1:0-7003 GCA_050331335.1 Pikeienuella sp. | reverse complement strand
GCGAAGTTCTTGTTACAATATAATCCCCGCCCGGGGACTATAAAGCCGAGGGGGGGGGGGCCTGTCGGGCCTGCGCGCGATCTCCCGGCGCCGCACGGCCGGGAGCACCTCGCGCAGGCGGCTTGACCGACTTGGGTCCGGCCGGCGCGGCCGGGACCCGCTCCCCGTTTTCAGGCTAGCCTCAGAAGGCCAGCAGAAAGGCGATGACGCCTGCGAGCATCGTTGCTTGCAGCGTTACCAGCCAAGCATTCGTCCAATCCAGCCGTTCCATTGCCGCCGCACGCGCTGCCGGGCCATGGGGCTGGGCAGCGAACAGCCTGACCTCGGCGTCCCGCACTTGGAGACGGGCCGGCTCGGTCTGGATGACAAAAACCCCGGCAATCAGGAGGTAGAAGGCAAGCGTTGGATAGATGCCCTTCGCGATCAGGCTCAGGCTTGTCACGGTCGCCACGATACCGGCCACCATCAACAGGAAATAGCGCGGGCCTGCGATCTTCGGGCGGCCGACCAGCTCGAGGGCCTCGTTTTGGGTCAGCTGCGGCGCCCGATGCAGCAGCGGACATTTCCGCCAGTTGTGATAAGAGCGATACACAAAGGCGGCGATCGCGGGCACCGCGCCCCAAGCCAAGGGGCTCTCACCGAGAGCCTTCAACTCGTCGACCAACATGCTCATCGCGCCTCCTCGGAGCCTTGGCTCGCGCTGTTGGGACCGCCGGCGCCCTCTTGGGCCGACGCCAAGGCGGTGTTGAGTTCTTCGATAACCCGCACCCAGGTTTCCGTCTCCTGAGCACCTTGAAGAACGTAGCGTCCGTTGATCACAAAGCAGGGAACGCCGGTCACGCCCATCTCACGCGCCTCGCGCTCCTCTGCCTCGAGCGCTTCGCGGTCGGCCGGTCCGTCGAGCAGCCGGTCGATGACCTCTCGTACCAAGCCCGCCCGCTCGGAGATTTCCAAAAGCGTTTCGCGCTCGGAAATGTCTCGGCCGTCACGGAAATAGGCGGCGAAGAGGCCGTCGGACACCAGATCTTGCGCGCGCTCAGCTTCGGCCCAACGCAGGAGACGATGGGCATCCAGCGTGTTCGGCGTCCGGCGGATGGCCGTGTAATCGGCGTCGAGGCCGGCAGCCCGGGTAACTTCGGCAATCCGGCCGTAGACCTGGTCGGCACCGGCGGGTCCGCCGAACTTGGCCTCGAGATAGGCGCGGCGGTCCATGCCCTCCGCAGGCATTTCCGGGTTCAGCCGGAACATCCGCCAGCGACGCACGAACGGATCCGTGCCAGTTCGGGCCACGGCCGCATCGAGTTTCGATTTGCCGATATAGCACCAAGGGCAAATCGGATCTGAGAGAATGTCGAGCTGGATCATAGCTTGAAGGTAATCGAGGGCGGCCGCAGTTGGAAGTCATCTTCACACCGATGCGAGCACATCCGCGAGAGGCTCGGCGACACGATCTTCTTTCAGAGATCCCGCCGATGCGATGCGATGAGCTGACTGCGCACAAGTTTGCCGGTTTGGGTGCGGGGCAGCGCATCGACCTGGATCCAGATCCGTGGGCGCTTGTACGGCGCCAGCCGTTCGGCAGCCCAGATCTCCAGCGCCTCCTCTCCAGGCCACGGACCCACGGGCCGGACGAAGGCTGCGATCAGCTTCAGATCTGCGCGGACGGGCAGTTCGGCCACGGCAATCTCGGCAACCGCCGGGTGCGGCTCCATCGCCGCCTCGACCTCCGCGGGGCTTACCCGGTAGCCGAGCGCCGTCATCACTTCGTCCGCCCGGCCAAGATGAGTTATGTAGCCATCAGCGTCCATCCGCGCCCGGTCACCGGTGAGAAACCACTCGCCGCGGAAACTCTCGGCCGTTTCAGCGGGACGTTGCCAATACCCCAGCATCAGACCCGGATCGCGCCGCGCGACCGCGAGCACGCCCTCGTCTCCAAGGGGGACCGGTTGGCCGGCAGGATCGACCACCGCGACGCGGCGTCCGATCTGCGGCCGTCCCGCGGTACCGGGCCGATGCGGCACCGTTGGGCTCGATGAGACATAGGTAGAGACCTCCGACATCCCCAGCGCCTCGTAAATCGGGGTCCCTGTCGCCGCCTGCCAGGCGGTGCGGAGCGCTTCGGGAAGCGCCTCGCCGGCGCTGAGCCCGTGTCGCAGGCATCGGAAGGCTTGGCCCAAATCATCACCGGTGCGCAGCATCTGCCGGTAAACCCCAGGCACCGCAGCGAAAATCGTAGCGCCTTCGGCCTGTGCCAGCCGCGGCCACAAAGCGGGATCCGACCGTCCGGTGTAAACCAGGCTCATGGCCCCGGCTGCCCAGGGATCGATCAGCCCTGCGCCCAGGGTATAGGTCCAGTTGAACGCTCCCGCATGCAGCACCCGGTCGCCCGGACCCAAGCCATACCAGCCGTCCCACATCATCCGCCGCGCCCAGCCGGCCCGCTGGGCGTGCAGCACCCCTTTGGGCCGCCCCCCGGTCCCGGAGGTGTAGATCAGGAACGCCGGGTCCTCCGCCCCGGTGTCCGCGATCTCCCCGGGGGCGTCCGACGCGATCTCCTCCCATCCGGCAATGACAAGCCTCGGCGTGCTCTCCGGCATCCCCTCGGCTCGGGTGGTGACGACAAGGCGAGGCGCGATCTCGGCGAGCAGCGGCGTGAGTTCGGCAGCGGTGAGCTGGGTCGACAAAACCGCCGCCACGCCGCCCGCCGCGATGGTCCCGAAGAAAAGGAGGGGAAAGTCGACGCTGTTGCCGATGCGCAGGGCCACACGCTCGCCCGAGCGTAGCCCCGCCTGCCGCAATCCCGCCGCCACCCGGCGCACCGCAGCCTCAAGGGCGTGCGCCTGCCAGTCGACCGCGCCGTCTCCGTCGAGCACCCGCAACGCAACCCGATCCCGCGCTCCCCCCGCGAGCACATAGGCGGCGAGATTGATCCGTGCGGGGCAAGGGACAGGCGGGCCGGCGTCGAACACGCTGAGGCGCGGATCTGGCAGGGTCATTGGCTGGACGTCACACGGAGGCTATGGCAAGGCTGTCGCACCCTTTCACGGCGGCGGGCGCCTTGGCAACGGGCAGCGACCGGGCCGGCTCGGCCTGGGACAGCGGGGGGCGGATGTCCGAGGAGAGACCGAGCCGAGACGCAGAAGCGCTCTTGGCCATTGCGCGGGGCGGCGGCACTCAGGGCGCGCGCGAGGCGGCGCGTCCTCTCGATCTGGGCGCCCGCGTCCGCCAGCTCCGCCAGGCCCGCGACTGGACCCTCGAGGAGGCGGCGAAGCGGGCCGGGCTCGCGCGCTCGACGCTCTCCAAGATCGAAAACGCCCAGATGTCGCCGACCTTTGATGCGGTGCAAAAGCTCGCGCGCGGCCTCGGGATCGACATCCCCCAGCTCTTCACGCCGCCCGCCGACGATCGGGTGACCGGCCGGCGCGCGATCACCCGGGCCACGGAGGGCCGCGAGCATCCGACGACGACCTATGAGCACGCGCTGCTCGCCGCAGAGATCACGCCCAAGCGGATGATCCCCTACCGGACGGTCGTTCATGCGCGCCGCGTCGACGAGTTCGGCGGCTGGGTGCGCCACGATGGCGAGGAGTTTCTCTTCGTGTTGTCGGGCGCGGTGCGGCTCTACACCGAGTTCTATGAGCCGGTGGATCTCGGCCCCGGCGACAGCGCCTATTACGACGCCGCCATGGGCCACTGCGTGGTCTCCACCTCCCCCGTCGACGCTGAAATCCTCTGGGTCACCGCCCTCTGAGCACCGAGCTCAGAGCGCGCCGGTGCGGAAGGCGTAGAGGAGGGCGGAGACGGTGAGCACCGAGAGTGCCGTTGTCACCAGGACGGCCGCGGAGGCGCGCTCGACCCACACACCGTATTGCTGGGCGATGACAAAGACATTCGTCGCCGTCGGCAGCGCCGCCAGCAACACCGCCGTCTGCACCCAGACCGGGTCGAACGGGCCCATCGCGGTCAGCGCCGCCAGCATCAGCAGCGGATGCGCCACCAGCTTCATCGGCACGATGTAACCGAGGGCGGGCGGCACCCGGCGGAGCGGCCGGCTCGCGAGCGTTACCCCCATCGCGAAGAGCGCACAGGGGGCTGCGGCCTGGGCCAGATAGTCGAGCAGCCGCGCCCCGGCCTCCGGCGGGCGGATCTGAAAGACAGCCGCGAGCACCCCCAGGGCGGTCGCGATGATGAAGGGATGCGTCACGATCTGGCGCACCACACGCACGGCAAGGCCCAGCACCGAGCCGCCGCGCCCCGAGGCTGCCATCAGCGCCGGCGCCAGCACGAAATGCATCACGTTTTCGAAGCAGAAGATGATCGCCACGGGAACTGCCGCCGCCTCGCCGAATGCCAGGAGTGCGAGCGCCGGTCCCATGTAGCCGATATTGCCATAGGCGCCGGCAAGCCCCTGCACCGTGGCCTCGTCGAGCCGTCCGCCCGAGGTGAGGAGCCCGAGGACGAGGGTCGAAACCAGGATCGCGAAGGTCACCCCGATATTGGTCGCGATGAAGCCCCAGGAGGTCAGCTCCTCCACCGGCGTCTTGGAGATCAGATTGAAGAAGAGGGCAGGCAGCGCGATGTAGATCACGAAGGTGGTGAGCCAGCCGAGTTCCTCGGCCGGCCGACGGGTCAGCAGGGCGGCGCCGACGCCGACCAGGATCAACCCGAAAAGGGGTGAGATAAGGCTGACGATCTCTTGCATGGGCGTCCTCCGTCGCGCCGCACGGTTCTGGCAGCCGCCGTGACGGAGTGCAACGCCGAGACGCCAGGCAGCATCAGGCGGGCGGGAGGCTCAGCGCGCAGCGAAAGCCGATATGGCGGTGGCCGCGTTCGGGCGCGTTCGAGAAGCCGGCCCGGTGAACCGCCGTGAGCCGCTCCGGCTGGGTGTCGAAGCGGTAGTCGCCGCCCCGGGTGACGCGTTCACCCGGCGCCCTGGGGTCCTCGCGCCCGTCGCCCGCGTCATAAGGGTAGGGTCGGCGCAGCGTCGAGGTCCATTCGGCGAGGCTGCCGGAAAGGTCGAGCACGCCGAAGGGAGAGGCGCCGGCGGGGCGACCGCCCACAGGCGCGGTGTCGCCGGTACGTTTGCTGACGAAGGCGCGGCTGGCGTCGGGGGGCGCGTCGCCCCAAGGGTAGAGCCGGCCGCCAGGCCCGCGGGCAGCGGCCTCCCATTCCGCTTCGCTGGGCAAGCGTGCGCCGCGCCAGCGGCAATAGGCGCGGGCGCCAGCCCAGGTGGTCTCGGTCACCGGATGGTCCTCGAACCCTGCCACGGGCACGAAACGTCCCCGTGCCACGCCGATCCTTGCCTCGGCATCGTCGAGCGCAATCAGGGGGTAGCGCCCGCTACCGGAAGGCCCTTCGGCGATGAGGGGGTAAAGCCCCGGCGCGACGTGGTCCGGGCCGACGCGGCCTGCGCCTGCCACCCCGCGGGGGTCGAGGGAGAGCGCGTTTAGAAACTCGGCGAAAGCCGCATTGGTCACCTCGGTCCGGTCGATCGCAAAGGCGCTGAGGCGCACCCGATGGGCTGGACGCGACGCCTCGGCGGCGCCGTCATGGCCGATCGGATAGACCCCCGCGGGCACGGGCAGCATCGCTCCCTGCGCAGCTAGCGAAAGCGGGCTGGTCTCTGCGGTGGGATGATCGGCGGCAAGGCCTGAAAACTCAGGTGGCGCCGCGGCCCGAACGGGCGAGAGCGCCAGCACAGATCCCGTCAACGTCACCAGCGCCGCAACCCTAACCCGCATGCACAGATCGGCCCTCGTGGCCCTGGCCATCCTGGACTTCGCCCGTCCAGACACCCAGCAACCGCGCCGGGCGGTCAGAGGCTGAAGGAGACGCCGCATCCGCAGGTCGAGCTGGCATTGGGGTTCTCGACGGCGAAACGCGCGCCGATCAGCTCGTCCTTGAAGTCGATCACCGACCCCTCCAGAAAGGGCAGGCTTTCCGGATCGATCACCACGCGCTGACCGTCGCTCTCGAGGACCAAATCGCCCTCGGCCGGCCCGTCTTCGAGGGCGAATTCGTATTGAAAGCCCGAACAGCCGCCGCCGAGGACCGCGACGCGCAGCGCTTTGGCCGTGCCACTCGCGGCGGCGATCTCGGCGAGGCGGGCGAAGGTGGCCGCGCTCACGGTGATGCCGCCCTCGGTGGTGGCGGGGGCACCGGTCGCGGCGGGTGAGGGCGCCTCTGCGCCGGGAATGCGGATGTCCATGGGGCGTCCTTCCGGTTGACGCTTTCGCTCAGACATAGCCGCGGGCGGGGCGAGAAACAAGCCGCTGGCGGGGTGCCTGTGCGTTTGGTACCATCCGTTCGACTATGCGTAGAGGCGAGCGATGATGCGTATCAAGGGAATCGCGGCGGCGCTGGTGCTGGCGGCTGCGGCGAGCGGGGCGGGGGCTGCGACGCTGGTTGGCACGGCCACGCTCAACACGCCGGACGATCTGACGGTGATCGACGACAACGGCACGATCCTCGAGTTTCTGGATCTCTCGGCGACGGACGGGCTCTCGGTCGCTGCCGCGCTGGCCGCAAATCCGGGCTTCTCGGTCGCGGATCAGGATCAGGTCGCCGCGCTCTTTGACGCATTCGGTTTCGAATATGCCTTCAATGCAGGGCAATTCACCGATCTGCCGACATTAGACGCCGCTGAAGGCACTGCCTTCCGAGACACTCTGGGCGCCACGGGTGGGTCGGCTTCGCGACGCCTCAGTCTAGGACATTACACCGACAGCGCGGCCAACAATAGTTTTGTTTACTTTTGCATCTCAGAATCGGACGGGGTTTGCGTTCCTGACAGCCTCGGTTTCACCAATGATATTGATTTTTCCAGTGGGAATTCGGAGATCGGAACGACCCTTGTCCGTGAGGCCGCCGTGGTCCCGCTGCCGGCGGGTGCCGTGCTGCTGCTGACCGGGCTCGGGATCGGGGCCTGGGTGGGCCGGCGCCGGGCCTGACGCCCTTCACCCCTGGACATCCGCCGCCGTCTCGCGCAACCCTTCCCGAAAAA
>JBHJGY010000129.1:0-6364 GCA_050331335.1 Pikeienuella sp. | reverse complement strand
GAGCCAGACAGCGGTCACGTTCGCCTCCGGATCGGCCAGCAGGATCGGGGCGACGATGGGCACAACGACCACCGCGATCTCGATGAAGTCGAGGAAGAAGCCGAGGACGAAGATCACCAGCATGACGATCAGGAACTGGGTCCAGAAGCCGCCCGGGAGGCCGGTCAGGAACTCCTTCACCAGTTCCTCGCCGCCGAATGCGCGGAAGGCAGAGGTCAGCATGGCTGCGCCCAGCAGAATGATGAAGACAAGCGAGGTGGTCTTCGCGGTGTCCAACATCACCCCGTTGAGCGTATCGTCGATCCTGAAAGTGCGCCACAGCGACCACAGCACCGAGAAGATGAAGACGCCGACAGCAATCGTGGCGTAGAGCAGGCCCTCTTCCTGCTCCGGTGTCTGGATGTTCTTGATGTTGACATCGTAATTGGCCACGACCCAGCCGATCACGACGACCGAGAATATTGCGATAAGGGCCGGGATAAATGCATCCCAATGCCCCGAGCGGAGGCGGTAGCCCGCCATGATGGTCGCGCCGATCGCGCCGACGGCCCCGGCCTGGTTAACCGTCGCGACACCCGCGATGATCGAGCCGAGCACCACAAAGATGAGCGTGAGCGGCGGCACGAGGGTGATCAGCACTTTGAAGAGAAGATGACGGTCGAACTTGCCCTCGAAGGGCACGGCAGGCGCATAGCGCGGCCGGATCAGCGCGATCACCAATATGTAGAGCATGAAGAGGCCGACGAGCACGAGCCCAGGAACGAGCGCACCCATGAACATGTCGCCGGCCGAGGTCGAGGTCACCTGAAACTCCGAGGGCAGCGAAAACTCGCCGGTCGCCTCTTTGTAAAGATTGGTGCGGGCTGTGCCTGCCTGATCGGTAGCCGACGCGAGCTGATCCGCAAGGATGATGAGCACGATCGAGGGCGGGATGATCTGCCCCAGGGTTCCCGACGCGGCGATGGTGCCGGTGGCGAGTGGTCGGGAATAGTTGTTGCGCATCATCGCCGGCAGCGAGATCAGCCCCATTGCAACGACGGTCGCGCCCAGAATACCGGTGGTGGCGGCCAAGAGCGCGCCCACGAAGACCACCGAGATGCCGAGACCGCCCGGGATCGGGCCGAAGAGCTGCGCCATGGTCACCAAGAGGTCTTCAGCGATCTTCGAGCGCTGAAGCATGATGCCCATGAAGACGAACAGAGGGATCGCGATCAGGGTGTCGCGTTCGACTTCCCAATAGATGCCCCTGAAGTTGGTGACGCCGGCAGAGAGCCAGTTCTCCGGCCCTCCAGAGGCGAAATAGGCCTCCGAGGAGCCTTCGAAGAGAAGACCCGCCCCGGCGGCGAGCAAGATGGTGATCACCGCTGAGCCGGGCAGCGCGAAAGCGACAGGGAAGCCCGAGCCGAGGGCGGCCGCCATCAACAAGATGAGAACGGCAAGGAAAACGAGTTCCATCCCTCAGACCTCCGTAATCTGGTCTTCGCCATGGACGTGGTGCGGATGCCCGCCCGGCACGCCCTGCCAGTCCGCCCAGCTCTCGAGCAGATAGGCGCAAAACTGGATCATCATCGTCACGCCGAACACCGCGAGGAAGCCGGCCATCAAGTATTTCACATACATCCCGAAGCCCGCTTGCGTGACCTCGAGGCTCAAGAGCGGTGCGGTGATGACGGACGATCGGGTCTGCATTCCGAAATACAGGATGACCCAGCAGAACAGGATCCCCATCAAGAGGCAGCCGATGACGTTGAGCATGCCCTGCGTGCGGGTCGACAGCGCGGCGTAGACCACATCCACCCGGACATGGCCGTCCTCGACCAGCGTGTAGGCCGACGCGAAGAGGAACAAAGACCCATACCAGAAGCGTACCAGATCGGCTTGAAATGCCTGCTCGTAAGAGAAGACGAAGCGGGTGATCACGATCGAAAGCTCGGCCAGCACCACGAATAGCGTGAGCCACTGGAAACCGAGCGTCGGCGTCGTGATCGCCAGAAGAAGCGCAATCCCGATCATCGGGAGATGAAGCTGAGGCGCGCGGTTTTCGTTGAAGCCCCAAGCCGCGGCCGTTTCGGCACCGACCAGATCGCCGAGCATTTGCTCGACCCGCAGGAACGACACCGTGAGATCGGCGAGGCCCACGAGGAGCACGCTCCAGAACGCGAAGCGGATCAGAAACCGGACAATGCGCGACATGATGTCAGCATCGTAGCGCAACGGCCGATCGGGGGTCCGTCGCACATAGAGCACAGGGCCGGCCACCGCCGCGCCATAGAGCGCGAGTTGCAGCGCAGACAGCAGCACGCCGCCGGAGAGGGCAGCATCGCCCCGGAACAGCGCCCCGGCTCCAGGCATCCCAACCCAGAAGGTCAGCACGCTGTCGAGCACGAAGGCACAAGTAAACGCAACCATTGCCCAGGCGAAGACTCTCAGCCAGAGCGGCGGACGCGGGATCGCGGCCGAAATGTCGAGCGCCGAAGTCATGGATCCCACTCCTCGAAGGCCGCGGCGGCGCTGCTAGGAGGCGCGGCGGCGGCTAGAACAAGGGAGGCGCAGCCGGAGTGCCGCGCCTCTCAAGATTTCCGGATCGACCGGGTCAGCCGATGCCGATAACGTCGTTGCGCTTGATCGAATAAGCGACGTCGGAGATCGCCATCCAGCCGCCGATCTCTTCGCGCGCTTTGAGGCAGCTGTCGAAGATGCGCTTCGAGAGGTCGGAGTGGTCGCGTGCCTCTTCGATGACCTCCTCGGCAGCCTCACCGAAGGCCTCGTAGACGTCGTCGTTGAACTCGCGCAGTTCGACGCCGTGATCGCGCTGGAGCCGGGCGAGGTAAGAGCCGTTTTGGGCGTTGGCCTCGGCCATCTGGCGGGCGTTTTCCTCGTTGCAGCAGGCCTCGATGATCGCCTGATCGGTCTTGGAGAGACCGCCCCACCAGGAAGCGTTCATCGTCATGCAGAGCTGGGAGCCCGGCTCGTGCATGCCCGGCCAGTAGTAGTACTGCGCCGCCTCGTAGAACTTCATGAAGTAGTCGTTATAGGGGCCGACCCACTCGGTCGCGTCGACCGCGCCGGAGACCAGGTTCTCGTAGATCTGGCTGCCCGGGAGCGAGACCGGCGAGGCACCGAGCTTGGAGAGCACATCGCCGCCGAGGCCCGGGATACGCATCTTGAGGCCCTTGAGGTCGTCCGGGCTCTCGATCTCTTTGTTGAACCAGCCGCCCATCTGAACGCCCGTGTTGCCCGCCGCAAAGCCTTTCAGGCCGAACTCCGCGGCCAGTTCGTCATAGAGCTCCTGACCGCCGCCAAACTTCATCCAAGCATCGATCTCGGTGTAGGTGAGGCCGAAGGGGATAGCTGTTAACGGCGCCCAGCCCGGGTGCTTGCCCTTCCAATAATACTCGGCGCCGATATAGGCCTGAGCGTTGCCGGACGCGACCTCGTCGAAGCTGTCGAATGCGCCCACACGCTCGCCAGACGCGAAATATTCGACCGCAATACGGCCATCGGTCACTTCACCGATCCGGGCAGCGAGGCGCTGGGCGCTGGTGCCGAGGCCCGGGAAGTCACGCGGCCAGGTCGAGACGATGTTGAGCTCGACGCGGCCCTGAGCCAACGCCGGGGTAGCCAGACCCGCTGCTGCGGTCGCACCAGCACCAACGCCGGCGGTCTTGATAAACGAACGACGATCCATTGCGTCCTCCCTGGGGATGCTCTGAGTTTCGGCCGCCTTGGGTACGGCTCTTGCGAGACCATAGGACAGGCTCTCGACGATTGCCAAGCGGGGCATGCAGCCATTCGTGCTGAATCCGACCTGTCTCACGAACTATTTTGGTATTTTGAGCTTACCGGCCCGACAGCTTTGCAAGATGCACATCGGGCCGGGTGCTCGGCGGCAAGTGCGGTGCGGCGGGCGTGGCGCCGAGGATCTCGGCGGCAACCGCAGGGCCGATGACATGGGCAAGCGCGAGCCCGATCTTGTACCCGCCCGTTGCAAGCAAGATCTCCGGCCGATCGGGCAGCGGGCCGACGAGAGGCCCCGCGCCGGGCGGACGCGGCCTGATCCCTGCCCAGCGGGCCGTGACCGGCGCGGTTCGGAGCGCCGGAACGCCCGCGCGCGCCGTCTCCACGACGTCTTCAAGCAACCCGTCGACCCCGTCATCGGTCCAGTCGTTTTCCGAAGTCGCCCCCACCGCGACGCCCCATGGGTGGCGGGCGACATAGAGCCCCGGTTGGCTGATCACCGGGCTCTCTGGCGGCAGCCCTTGGGCAAGCCTTGCCGCCTGACCCTTGACCCCCGCGCCGCGGGGCACCGAGTAACCGGCGAGCTCCAGCGTCCGCCACCCGCTCGCCAGGACGATCTGCCCCGCTGCGATCCTGCCCTGGTCGAACACCGCGGCCCGCGGCTCGAGCCGGTGGCACCGCCAACCTTCCAAAAGGCGCACCCCGGCCGCTGCGACCGCCGCCTTGAGTGCCGCGAGATAGGCCACCGTGTCGATCTGCGCCGTCAGCGTGTCGACCGCCGCCCCCCAGGGCGCCGCCCCCGGTGCGACGGCCGCGAGCGCCGGCGCCCCCGGCTCGACCAGACGGATTTCGCCGTCGTCGCCCCAGATCTCGGCCGCGGCTCTCATCTCCGGCACCCGTGCCCGCGCAGCCTCCGAGGCCAGCAGCGCGACCCGTCCCCGCCTGGCATAGCCGACCGCCAGACCCGTTTCCGCTTCGAGCTCGGCCACCACATGCGGAAGCGCCCGAAGCCCCGCGAGTTGCAGCGCCTTTAGCGGCGACCAGCCGCGGGGGTCGTGCGGGGCCAGCACCCCCACTGGTGTCGCGCTCGCCCCGGCGCCGATCGTCCCCGCCTCGGCGAGCGCAACGGTCAGCCCAGCCGCCACGCAAGACCGAGCACAGCACAGACCGAAGACGCCGCCGCCGATGACCAACACATCCGGTCCGTCTGCCATTGGCTTGCCGTGCCCCCTTGCCTTTACCCGCCGACCGCGCCAAACCCGAAGCATGCCAGAGAATGCCGTCGACACAGAGTTGGACTGGCGGGACGGCAATGTGCCGGTTTCTCGGCGCTACGGCGACCTCTACTACTCCGCCGAGGACGGCCTTGCCGAGACCCGTTACGTCTTTCTTGATGGAAACGATCTCGCGGAGCGTTGGCCAGAGTCGGAAGGTTTTGCCATCGGCGAGCTCGGTTTCGGGACAGGTCTTGGGTTTCTTGCCGCCTGGGAGCGCTGGCGTGGCTTGGCGGCCCCAGGTGCGGTGTTGCGCCATACCTCTTTCGAGATCGCGCCGCTCGATCCGGCGCAAATGGCTCGCGCCCTCGCGCGGTGGCGCGAGCTGTCGGAGCTTTCGGCCGAGTTGCTGTCGGTCTGGCGCGGGGGCGGTCTCCTGACCCTGCCCGGTGCAGAACTCCAGGTCGTTGTCGGCGATGCGCGGGAGACCTTGCCGCGCTGGGCCGGCACGGCGGATGCGTGGTTCCTCGACGGGTTCGCACCGTCGCGCAATCCTGAGCTCTGGGAAGCACCGCTGCTTACTGCGGTCTTTGAGCGCACCAATCCAGGGGGCAGCTGCGCAACCTATTCGGCGGCGGGTCAAGTGCGGCGCGATCTTGCCGCTGCGGGGTTCCGGGTGTTCAAGCGCCCCGGCTTCGGCACCAAGCGGGACATGACGATCGGACGCCGCCCTGCGGAAAGCTGAGCCCTGATGTCGCATCCCTTGCGGCGCCCTGCCGCGCGGCATTTCGATTTATCGGAAAATCTTCCTTTTTATTCAGAGCGTTAATTTGGTGACATGATTCAGCTAGATATTGCGTTTACTCATCGTTAACGAACCAGATGCATGGTGCCCGGGAAATCAGGCGTCAGATCGCGGGGATCGGCGCAGCATTGTGAGGCGCTTATGGGCACGCAAGACCCGGCGACGGGCGGCGAGAACAGGATCGATGACATGCTGACCTCGATCCGCTTACCGCTCGAGAACCTAGAGTTTACAATCGAAGCGTTCCTGCTGGCCAACGGCGCCCGGCTCGACACGGAGACCCGGATCCTGCTTGCGGGCGTGCGGGATTGTGTGGGCCGCGTTGCCGTCTCTTCCCGCCGTCTCGAAACGCGCGAGCAAGAGGCGCGGACGCCCCGCGCGGCCGCGCCGGCCCGTTGGGACAACGTCGCCTAAAGCCACTGCCCTGCGCTTGATCGCCGCCACCGATCGGGTAAGAGCCCCGGGGCGCGCGCCCTCGGGCCGACCGGGCGCGCTGGGGGGGGGCGGGGTGGTGACGCGGGGGGGGGTCCTGGTGGGGGGCGCCCCGGGCGGGGCGGTTACCGAGGCAGTGGGGCTCGACCCCGCGCGGGGGGGTGTTGGGGCGGTG
>JBHJGY010000128.1:0-11753 GCA_050331335.1 Pikeienuella sp. | reverse complement strand
GGCCTGCGGCCGTGCGGATCCGCTATCTCGATGCTGAGGGGGTGGACCAAGAGCAATTGCTCGACGGGCTTTCGGCGCGCAGCGTCCAGCACCAGATCGACCATCTCGACGGGCGGATGTATTTCGAGCGTCTGGGCTCCGTGCGGCGGCGCCGTTTGCTCGACAAGGCACGCAAGCTTGCGAAAGGGAGCGGGCGATGAGGCTCGCCTTTATGGGAACGCCCGATTTTGCCGTGCCGACGCTGCGCGCCGTCGTCGCGGCGCAGCATCAGGTGGTCCGGGTTTATGCACAGCCACCGGCACGGGCCGGACGCGGCAAGGCTGTCAAGCCGTCCCCGGTACAAGCGGCGGCAGAGGCGATGGGGCTCGCGGTGGAGACCCCGGCGCGGTTTCGGGATGCGGCGGTCGAGGGGTTCGCGGCGCTCGGTCTCGATGCGGCGGTGGTGGTAGCCTACGGGCAGATCCTCGATGCAGCAACGCTCCAGGCCCCGCGCCTGGGGTGCTACAACCTCCATGCGTCGCTCTTGCCGCGTTGGCGTGGAGCGGCGCCGATCCAGCGTGCTGTGATGGCCGGCGATGCGGAAACGGGCGCCTGCGTGATGCGGATGGAACTGGGGCTCGACACGGGTCCGACGCTTGCCTGCCGTCGCCTGCCCATTGCCCATGACGATACGGCTGGGAAATTGCACGACCGGCTCTCGGAGCTGGGCGCTGGGTTGGTGGTCGAGGCGCTGGCGGCGCTCGCGGCCGGCACCGCCCGGGAGACGCCGCAACCCAAGACCGGCGTGACATATGCGGCGAAGATCTCCAAGGCCGAGGCACGCATCGACTGGGGTCAGGGGTCGGCGGCGCTCTCGGCTCAGATCCGGGGGCTTTCGCCGTTCCCTGGCGCCTGGTTCGAGTATGCCGGCGAGCGGATCAAGGTTCTTATGGCGCTGCCGGAGACCGGGGAGGGCCGTTCGGGCGTGGTGCTCGACGACAGGTTGCTCGTCGCGGCAGGTAGCGGTGCCGTGCGTTTGCTGCGGCTTCAGCGGGCCGGGCGCGGCCCGCTATCGGCCGACGACTTCCTGCGGGGGGTGCCGATCCCGCCCGGGGCTGACCTGGCCTGAGCGGCAGCGGCCAGAGGCGGGCTCACGCTGGCGGGTCCTGGGCGAGGCGGGTGATCGCGGCCCGCGCTAAGGTATCTGCGCGTTCGTTCTGCGGATGCCCGGCGTGGCCCTTGACCCATTCCCAGGCGACCCGATGGCGGGCCGCCGCGGCCTCGAGCCGCTTCCAAAGGTCCTCGTTCTTCACCGGGGTTTTGGCGGCGGTCTTCCAGCCATTGCGCTTCCAGGCGTGGATCCATTTGGTGATGCCGTCGCGCAGGTAGCTCGAGTCGGTGACGAGGGCGATGTCGGCAGGCCGCTCCAGCGCCTCCAGGGCTGCAATGGCGGCCATCAGCTCCATCCGGTTGTTGGTGGTCTCGGGCTCAGCGCCTGAGAGTTCGCGGCTCTTGAGCACGGTCTCGCCCTCGCGCGCCTCGAGCACCACGCCCCAGCCGCCCGGTCCGGGGTTCCCCGAGCAGGCACCATCTGTGTAAGCGGTGATCTCGACGGCCATCTGTGCGCCCGCTCCCTCAGCCGCGATAGGGGGGGCCGAAGGCGTTGGCCCGCCGCATCCCAGGCTGACCGAGCCAGTAAAGCAGAACCAGCACGATCCCCACCATCATCGACCGGCCGACGAAGACCACCTCTCCCAACTCCGCCAATTTGCCGCCGCTCACCACGACCGCCCCGAAGATTGGCGTCAATGCAAGCCATCCGGTTCGACCGGTATCCTGAAGGCGCCGGAAAGCCACCGCAACGAGCGGGGGCATCATGGCAACCGAAAAGGCGGCGAGGAGGAACTCGCCCAGCCAGATCGGTAGGCTGAGGGCGGAGACGATCAGGATGGTTTGGTAGGTCATCACCCAGAACAGGACGAACCACCAGAATTCGGGCCGCGGCGCCCGCCCAGAGAAGCTAAAGGCACCGTCGAAGCAGCGTTCCAACGCCTCTCTGAAGGTCATGACCCGGCCTGCCTGGCATAGAGATGGAGGAAGTCTTCCTGCACCCCGGTAAAGCCCGCGCGGGTTTCTCGGCCGATCTCGCAGACCCCGAGCCCGCTGGCCGCCGCCCAGTCGCGCAGCTCCTCGGCGCTGACATAGGTATAGCGCCGACCGAGCCGGTCACGCTTTTCGCCGTTGCCCGCTTTCATGCCGAGATAGAGCTTGCCGCCTGGCTTCAGCGCGGCAGCCAGGCGCGCGACGTGACCCGGGATCTCGTCGCGGGCGGCATGCAGGAGGGCGAAGGAGCACCAGACGCCGTCATAGACCGCGGTGCTCGAGAAGTCGGAGAACCGAGCCACGCGAACCTCGATGCCGTAGCGCCGTCGAGCCTGTTGCGCGAGGCCCGCAGAGCCGTCGAGCGCGTCAGCCGCGAAGCCGCGCTGCGACAGCCAGGCGGCGGCCCAAGCTGACCCACAGCCGAAATCGAGCACACGCCCGCCCGGGGGCAGGCTCTGCGCAAAGCGCACGAGCCACACCTGATCCGCCTTGGTCCCCAGATAGGCCGCGTAGCTTTCGGCCTCCCGGTCGTAGAAGGCGAGGGTGGCGGCATCGGCGCCGGCAGGGGGCTCGGTTTCAGGCCCGATCATGCGACGGCGAACGGGTCGTCGTTGGGGTCAGGGACCCAACGGTACTCGATGCGCTGAGCGCGGGCTTCGGCATCGGCCCGATCCGTCAACCGGGCCCTCAGCGCGAGCGCCATGTCCATGCCGGCAGCGACGCCCGAGGAGGTGAGGAAAGCCCCGTCCTCGACCCAGCGCGCGCTCGGTTGCCAGTCGACCCGAGGACCTTGCAAGCGCACCCAGTCGAAGGCGCGCTTGTTGCTGGTGGCCTTGCGGCCATCGAGGTGCCCCGTGCGCGCGAGGAGCGCGGCGCCTGTGCAGACGGTAACCGACAGGCCGACCATCTCCGACAGTCGGCCGATGGCCTCGATCAACGGCGGGTGGTCCACCAGGGCGCGCGTTCCCGGCCCACCGGGGATCAACAGGATATCCTCGGCGCCGGGGTTTATGTCGGCCAGCTTGGTTTCTGGAAGGGCGCGCGGCCCTCCAGAGGCCCGCACTGCCTCCGAGCCCTCTGCCACCAATGCAATCTCGGCGACATCTTGCAGCATCTCGAGCGGACCGTAGAGGTCGAGCATTTCGAAGCCGTCGAAAACCAGGGCGTAGAGGCGCCGGGCCATCGCTCAGACGGCCTCCCGCAGAACCCTCGGGACTTTGAAAGAGACATTCTCCTCGGCCGTCACAACCCGCTCGACGGTTACGTCGAACCGCGCCCGGAAAGCATCGACGACCCCCTGGACGAGGACCTCCGGCGCGCTGGCCCCGGCGGTCAGGCCCACGGCCCGGACACCTGCAAGGGCGCGCCAGTCGATCTCCGTGGCGTTCTGCACGAGCATCGCATAGGGGCACCCGGCGGCTGAACCCACCTCGACCAGGCGGCGCGAGTTCGAAGAATTCGGCGCACCGACGACGAGCAGAGCTTCGATCTTGGCCGCCATTGCCTTCACCGCTTCCTGGCGGTTGGTCGTGGCGTAGCAAATGTCTTCTTTGGCCGGGCCGAGGATCGACGGGAACCGAAGCTCGAGCGCGCGCACCACCTCGGCGGTATCGTCGACGGACAGGGTGGTCTGGGTGATGTAAGCGAGGTTGTCGGGATCGCGCGGCGTCAGGGTCGCCACATCGTCGACCGTCTCGACGAGAATAACATCGCCCTCCGGCAACTGGCCCATGGTGCCGACGGTCTCGGGGTGGCCGGCATGGCCGATCATGACGATCTGGCGGCCGCGTGCAGCGTGGCGCTCGGCTTCGATATGGACTTTGGAGACCAGCGGGCAGGTGGCGTCGACATAGAGCATCTGGCGCCGCTCGGCCTCCGCGGGGACGGCTTTGGGCACGCCATGGGCGGAGAAGATCACCGGGCGGTCATCCGGGCACTCGTCGAGTTCCTCGACGAAAACGGCGCCCTTTGCCCGCAATTCGTCGACCACATGGCGGTTGTGAACGATCTCGTGGCGCACATAGACGGGGGCGCCCCATTTCTCGAGCGCAAGCTCGACGATTTCGATCGCCCGGACCACGCCGGCGCAAAAGCCGCGCGGATCGGCCAGGAACAATGTCAGCGCCGGCTTTGCGGCGGTCTCGGCCATGTCGGCCCGTGCGGTCTCGGCGAGGCTCATGCGCTCCTCCCTTCGTTATCTGCGGACGCCCCGGGGGCGTTTTGCGCCGGGGTCCGAGCGTCGGTCTCCAACGCGACGAGGCGGGAATAGGCTCCGCCGCGGGCCAAGAGCTCCCGGTGCCGACCCTGCTCGACCGCGGCGCCCTTTGCAATGACCACGATGTGATCTGCGCGGGCGATCGTTGCAAGGCGGTGGGCGATGACAAGAACGGTGCGCCCTGCGACCAGTCGCGCAAGCGCAGCCTGGACCAGTGCCTCCGTTTGCGCGTCGAGGCTGGCGGTGGCCTCGTCGAGGAGCAGGATCGGGGCGTCGCGCAGCATGGCCCGGGCGATTGCGATCCGCTGCCGCTGACCGCCCGACAAGCGCGCGCCATCCTCGCCGAGCGGTGTGTCGTAGCCTGCCGGCAGGCGTGAGATGAAGCCATGCGCCTCGGCCTCCCGGGCCGCCGTCTCGATCTCCGCGCGGTGCGCCCCGGTCCGCCCGAGCGCGATGTTTTCACCGATGGTCGCGTCGAACAGCAGGGTGTCCTGGGTGACAAGGGCCATGTGTTCGCGCAGGCTGGCGAGGCTGACCTGGCGAATATCCTGTCCGTCGATCATGATCTGGCCCGCATCGGGGTCGTGGAAGCGCTCGATTAGGGCCAGCGCCGTGCTCTTACCTCCGCCTGAGGGTCCTACAAGCGCCGTCATCTGCCCGCCCGGCGCGGTGAAGGAGAGATCGGCCAGTGCCGGGTCGGCGGTATCCGGATAGCTGAAGGTCACGCGCTCGAAGCGGATCTCCCCCTTTGAGACGGTCAACGGCGGGGCATCGGGGCGTTCCGGCGGGCGGTGGTCGCTGTCGAGGAGATCGTAGAGAAACCGAACGCCGGCGAGGTGCTGCCGCAGCGCCACGTTGAGCTGGGCCAGACGGCGGGCCGGGTCGCCGGCCATCATCAGCGCCGTGACAAAGGAAAAGAAGGTGCCGACGGCCAGATCTTCGTGTATCACCCGCCATCCGCCGTAGAGGATCACCCCTGCGGCGGCGAGGCCGGCCGTTGTTTCCATCAGCGGGTTGACGAGGCCGCGCAGGACAGCGATCCGGTCAGCCTGCGCCCGCACGCCCTCGACCGCCCCGCCCATCCGTTCGGTCATGCGGGGCTCGAGACGGAAGGCGCGGACGATCTGAGCGCCGCGGAAGGTCTCGTTCATTGCGGCGATGATCCGTCCGTGCAGCGCGACCTCGGCCCGGGCGATCTTCTTGACCCGGTGCACGAGGGCCGCAACGCCACCGACGATGGCTGGCAGGCCTACGAGCGCCACCAGGGTCAGCCGCCAGTCCTGCCAGAGCATGACCCCGACGAGGACGAGCACCGTCAGGAGATCGGTGCCGAGGCGGGTGGCGAGGAGTTGCAGGGCCTGGCGCGCGGCCAACGCGTTGTGGGTCATGCGGGTGGCAAGGTCGCCGGAGCTTTCGGTGCCGCCGGCGCGGGGCAGCCCATGGGCGAGCAGATGCGCATAGACCCTTGCCTGGAGCCCCGCGACGATGCGGTTGCCGATCCGCCCTAAGATCACCGCTTGACCGTACATGGCCGCGCCTCGGATCACGAAGATCCCCGCGACCCAAGCGGCCACGATTGCCAGGCTCTCACCGCGCTGGGCGAAGAAGAGATTGTCGGTCACGGTCTCGACCATCAGCGCGACGGCGCCGCCCATGGCGGCGACGATGGCCATGAGCGACAGGGCGAGGAGATAGGCGCGACGGTGTTCCCAGGCGCTGTCGGCAATCAGTCTCCACAAGATGCCCCGGCGCAGCCTAGCCAGCCAGGCGGTGAGACGCCCCTGGAGACGACGGGCGAGCCGGGTGATTGGCTTGGCGGGTCGGCCCCCCGGGCGAGGCTCGGCAGGGGCGCTCGGTATCTCGCTCTCGGCGGGCATGGTCGGGCTCCGGTGGGCGTGGCGCGCGCGCCCGAAACTGGGCACGGCTCCGTCCTAGACGAGGGGCGCGCCTGCCGCCAGAGTGCGGTCGCTTGCGGTGGCTGCGCGGCCGCATCGCCCGCCGCGCGAGCCCCTAGGGCAAGAGCAGCACCCGCGTCGTCCCCATTGCCTTATGGAACTCCGCCTCGTCGTCCCGCGCGTCGGCTTCGGGCGGCGGCCCCATCTCCACCTGTTCCAGGCAATCGAGAAACCGCTGCCGAGCTGCGGGCAGCGCCTCTTGTCCGAAGGACGGGAGCATCCAGGTTTCGAGGAAGAAGCCGGTGAGCCGCAGCGCTTCCCGGACGGCGGCGGTGTTGGGTTGGGACGGGCCGATCAGGAAGCTTGGCAGTGGCAGGAGTTTGTCGGCCCAGATTGAACCCGAGCTGCGGCTGACCGCGCGGCCCGTTCGCGGGCTGACGAAGGCGAGGTCGGAACGCAGCCCGCTCGCCGCACAGCGCGTGAGATCGAGCCCGAAGCCCAGCGTCGCGAGCAGGGTGAGCTCCCATTTGGCGTAGCTCGCCGGCCAGTCCCACGCGCCGTCTGCCATAGCATCGACGAAGGCCAAGGCGGAGGTGTAAAGTTCACCGCAGGGTTCCCGCTCGGCAAGGGTGGTCAGAGCCAGCGCAGCCATCGCGTTGAGCGCGGCGAGCTTCCCGCGATCCGCCATGATCGGCGCGGCGCGCGAGCGGATCGGCTCGACTTTGAGGCTGCCCAGATGCTCCTCCAGCCTGGCGCGCCAGGTGAGCGCCAGCGAGGCGCCCGGTTGCAGAACGGCCGCGAGCTTGACCCCGCCGCCGCCTTGTACAAGGCCCGAATGTCGCCCGTGCTCTGCCGTAAGAACCTCGATCACCGCGGCGCGCTCGCCATGGCGCCGCACGCTTAAGAGAATGCCCTCGTCGCGCCACTCCATCGATCACTCCTCCAGCCCCGGGGTGTCGAGCAGATGCCGCCCCTGGGGGTCTTCAACTTCCACGACCCAGAGGTCCCGATCGCCTCTCAGCCGCCGTGCGATGGCCGCATCGACTGCGGCCTCTTCGACCTGCTCCAGCAGGCCGTCCCATTTAAGATGGCCGGTGAAATCGTAATGTCGCGTGTAGAGAGACGCTTTACCATTCATGAAAGCGATCTTGACCGCCACAGCGCCCGCCACGCGATCCCCTTTATGGGCGATGAAGGCCGGGATGCCTTCGGCCCCCAGCCGCATGAGATAGGCCGACACCCAGATCTCGGTGGCGAGCCGCGCCGTCATCTGCCGGTCCCGCTGCGCGCTCGGATGTTCTCGTGCACAGGCAAGCGGCGGCAGTCGGCAGCGGTCTGCCGGTCCTCAGCCATCGGATAGGTCGAGCCCCATGGCTCTGAAACGGGCGGCTTCTTCGAGCCATCCGGGCCGAACCTTCACCTGGAGGAACAGATGCACCGGCTGGTCGATCGTGTCGGCAATCTCGTGTCGGGCCTCGGCGCCGACGGCTTTGAGCGTGGCGCCCTTCGCGCCGAGCACGATCCCCTTATGGCCATCGCGCGCGACATAGATCAGCTGGTCGATCCGGACAGAGCCGTCGCGCCGCTCCTCCCAGCCCTCGGTCTCGACGGTGAGATTATAGGGCAACTCCTGATGCAGCCTGAGCATGAGTTTTTCCCGGGTGATCTCCGAAGCCAACATGCGCAGGGGCAGGTCGGCGATTTGGTCCTCGGGGTAGTGCCACGGCCCCTCAGGCATCCGCGCGCCGAGCCAGCGCTTGAGATCCGCGACGCCCGAGCCGGTGGTCGCGGAGATCAGGAAGGTCGCGGCGAAGGGGTATCGGTCGTTGAGGTCCGCCGAAAGCGGCAGCAGGCGCTCGGCCGGGACCCGGTCGATCTTATTGATGGCGAGCGCAGCCTCCCGGCCCGGGGGCAGATGCTCCGGCAGGGCCGCGATGATCTCCGAGGCACCCTCGGTCGCCCCCCGATGGGCTTCGACGAGGAGCACCACCGCGTCGGCATCCACGGCCCCGGCCCAGGCGGCCGCGACCATCGCCCGGTCGAGCTTGCGGCGCGGTCGAAACAACCCGGGGGTGTCGACGAAGACGATCTGCGCCGGCCCTTCCAACGTCACGCCTCGGATGCGCCCCCGTGTCGTTTGCACCTTATGCGTGACAATCGAGACCTTGGCGCCCACCAGCCGGTTCAGCAGGCTCGACTTTCCGGCATTGGGCTCCCCGATGAGGGCGACGAAACCGCAACGGGTGGCCTCGGGCGGGGTGTCGTCGTCGCTCATGTCGGCCGCTCCATGTTCTCGAGCTGGGCCAGCAACGCGGCCGCCGCCGCTTGCTCGGCGGCTTTCTTGGAGGCGGCTGCCCCCGACCCGCTCTCGCCGGTCTCCAGCCGCGCCTCTACGGTGAAGGTAGGCGCATGGTCTGGTCCCTCGCGAGAGATGAGCCGATAGTCTGGCGGGCGCAGTGCGCGGGCCTGGGCCCACTCCTGAAGCTCGGTTTTCGCATCGATCGGCGGCGCGGCCGTGACGGCGATACGAGCTGCCAGCAGGCCTGTCACCACCTCTCGGGCGCGGTCGAAGCCGCCGTCGAGATAGACCGCAGCGATCACCGCCTCCATCGCATCTGCCAGGATCGCCGCCTTCCTTCGGCCGCCAGACGTGCTCTCAGACCGCCCCAGCCGCAGATGGGCGCCGAGCCCGATCTCCTCGGCGACCTCGGCGAGCGTCTCCCGACGGACAAGCGCATTGAACCGCGGGGCCAGGGTCCCTTCCGCCTCGTCCGGATGGGCGGCGAGCAGCGCTTCGGCGACGATCAGGCCGAGCACCCTGTCACCGAGAAACTCGAGCCGTTGGTTGTCGGGCCGTGCCGGTGTTGCGGCGGAGGAATGGGTGAGCGCGGCGTCGAGCAGGGCCCGATCGGCGAAGCGGTGCCCGAGCCGGCCACACAGCGCGTCGAGCGACACGATGGCCTCCCGGCGCACCATCAGCGGATCCGTGCGCCGAAGCGCTCCCAGCGCAGACCCGTTGGCCCGACGGCGTAATGGATCCGCCAGGCGCGCGCCGAGACCGCCTCGACGGGCACCGGACCGTGAGAGCTCACAAACCGGCTGTCGACCGAATTGTCGCGATTGTCGCCCATGACGAAGAGATGGTCTTCGGGGACCTCGAAGGCCGAGGTGTTGTCCGGTCCGCGCTGAGGCGCGCCGTCGGCACCGATCTCGCCATGGATGTTGAGGACGATCTGCGCGGTTCCGTCCGGCAGGGTCTCCCGCCAGCGCGCCCGCCGGCAGTGACCGCCCGCGCGGACGGGCGCGTTGCTACAGCGGGGCAATCGCGGTGGCGTGCCCGATCGCAAATTGGGCACGATATGGTCGTCGAGCCGCGCCATCTGCGCGGCAACCCCGCCGATATGGACGACGCCAGCTTTAACCTGAACGGTCTCGCCGGGCAGGCCGATCACCCGCTTGATCCAGGTAGTGCCCGGCTGTGTCGGGTGATCATAGAGGATAATGGCGCCCCGGGGCGGCATCCCCAGGTTATCTTCGGTGAGGATCACGTCGCCCGCCTCAAGAGCTGGGCTCATCGAGTTGCCGGGGATGCTGAAATAGCCGCCACCGAAGAGCCGCGCGCCGATCACCGGCGCAAAGACGAGCGCAAGGGCTATCAGGCCGATCGGCGCACCGACCCAGAGGAGCCGCAGCTGCCAAGGCGCCCGATCAGTCAATGAGCTCCAGGGACCGGCTAAAGCGCCAGTTCCACAGCTCCCAGAAGGCACCCGCGGAGGAAATCGCCACGATGTCGGCTCGGCCGATCAGGTTCTGGAAGGGCACAAAGCCGACCCGGCCGTCGCGGCTGTCGACCGAGTTGTCACGGTTGTCGCCCATGAAGAAGAAATGCCCCTCCGGCACGGTGAAGACCGGGGTGTTGTCCGGTCCGCTCCGCGGCAGACCTTCGGTGCCGACCTCGCCGTAAATGTTGATCACCCGATGGGCGTTGTCGCCTGGCAGCGTCTCGACGAACTGCTCCTTCACGCAGTCGCCGCCGGGGGGAACCGGATTGTTGATGCAGCGCGGAAAATCCGGGCGCGGGCTGCCAAGGCGGATCATCGGCTCGACAAAATCCTCGATGCGCTCGGTTGGAACCGCCTCCCCGTTGATGTAGAGCAGCCCGCCGCGCACCTGGATCTGGTCGCCGGGCAACCCGACGATGCGCTTCACATAGTCGATGCAATCGTCGTTGATCGTCGTCGTCCGCAGGCGCAGCAGGCGCAGCACGAAGTCTGTCGTCTGCTCGATCGCGCCGGCCGAACAAGCGTCGAACCGGGGATGCTTAAAGACCACAACGTCGCCGCGCTCGGGCATCCGCGCAAGGATCCGCCCGCCGTCGAACAGCCAGTCCCATTCCGGCGAGAACGGCAGCGAATAGCGTGAGTAGCCATAGGCGAATTTCGACACGAACAGATAATCGCCGATCAAAAGCTCCGGTTTCATCGAGCCCGACGGGATCGAGAACGGCTGGAACAGGATTGTGCGGAAGGCCCCGGCGATCAGGAGCGCCCAGAAGATCGTCTTCAGGGTGTCGAGGATGCCGTCCTTCTTCTTGGTCGTGCTGTCGGCCATGGGCGCTGAGCTCTCCGCGGGCGTGTGGGTCCCGCGTAGGTGACCGGGGCCCGCCCGTCTGTCAAGCGCCGCTCACGGGGCCAGCGCCGCGGCGGTCGCCTCGAAGAGCCCGAGATAGCCCGTGAAGACCTCCGGGTGCCAGCGCCAGAGCCCGTAGCCAAGCCCGCCGAGGATCACGACGGGCAGCGCGAGGCTCAGGAGGATCATAACCGTCACCTGCGCCGTGATCGCGAAGCGCCGGGTTCGGTCGGTGCGGCCTTCGGCGTGCTCGTGGAGGCCCCGGCGCACATAGTCGCCCCAGGGGACCGGCACCGCGCTCACCAGGCTGAGGCAGGCGATGGCCGCATGGGCCGCCGTCGGCAGGAAGGTCGAGAAGATCATGGCGATCAGCCAGAGGTTCTCGATCCACCCCTCTGGGCGCTTGAGGTCGTCGAAGAGGGCGCCGAGGTCGAGGAGCGGCTGGCCCGCCAGCCAGTTAAGGGCCGAGACCGCGGCGATGAGCGCCACCCCGAGCCCGGTGAAGAGGACGAGCGCGGCGGCGAGATCGGCGAGCCCGTAGAGGACGGCGACGCCCCGCCGCCTGAGCCCCTTGTCGCCCAGAAGGGCGCGCAGGCGCTCGACCCCGAGGTCGCTGTCGAGCTGGAGCCGCACGACCCAGTAAATCCCGATGACTACCGCAGCCGCGCCTGATAGCCACGGCAACGGTCCCTGGAGCAGCGCGTTGGCGCCGGTCACGGCCCCCATCGCGAGCGTCAGGTGCTGGTGATAGCTCGATGCCTTGGTGTCGTCCCCGCTCTCAGCCACCCCGTGCCCCCCGAAATCCCCTCATGCAACGGGCGGGAGAATGGCCGCGGGGCCGGTGGCTGGCAAGGCTCAGCGCTCGGAGCCCGCGCGGCGGGGCAGGGGCAGGGCCTCGATCACGACGAAGGCCTGGGCATAGGGGTGATCGT
>JBHJGY010000127.1:0-29663 GCA_050331335.1 Pikeienuella sp. | reverse complement strand
GGCCAGCTGTACCGCGATGGAGCAGCCGGAAACGCCACGCCAAATCATACCGGCACGCGCGTAGGTGGGCAGGGCCATGGGGCCTCCGCGCCTTGCCGGGGGGGTGGGATCAGGACGAGTTTGCCGGCGGTCGCCTTGGCGGCGAAGGCCGCTTGTGCCTCGCCGATGCGCGCCAAGGGGTAGGTGGCAGCGATGCGCGGCTGGACCCGGCCGGCCCGGACCAACGCGACGAGCGCGCCGAAATCCTCGGCCGGCTGGAAGGTTGAGCCCGCAAGCGTCAGGTCGTTGAGATAGATCGTTCGCAAATCGGCTTGGACGATGGGTCCGGCGATCGCGCCCGAGACCGCATATCGCCCGCCCGGACGCAGCGCATCGATCAGCCCGCCCCATCGCGACCCGCCGACGAGGTCGATCACCCGGTCAAAGCCGGCTTTGGCTGGCGTCGCGTCACGCTCGATGCAAACGGTCGCTCCGGCCTCGCGCACAGCACCGTGCTTGTCGCCCCGCGCCTGCCCGGTCACCTCGGCGCCTTTGAGCGCAGCCAGCGCCACCGCGGCAAGCCCGACACCCCCCGAGGCGCCGGTCACGAGCACCCGATCTCCCGCGCCGACTTCGGCCCGGGTCACCAGGGCCATCGCGGTCCCCCAATTGCAGGGGACGGCGCCAAGCTCCACATCGCTGAGCGGCGCGTCGGTGACATCGAAGAGGTGGCGCGCCGGCACGGTGCAAAATTGGGCGAAGGCCCCGTCATACTCGGAACCGATCGCCCGGTAACCCACGGAGTTTTCGGCCGTCGGTTCGGGTTGGACATTGGCGCAGATCACCCGCGCCCCGACCGGCGGTCCGCTGACACCTTCGCCATGCGCCACCACCCGCCCGCAGAGATCGCCGCCCTGGATCCGCGGAAAGTCGAGCGCGCCGGCCCAACCGCCCGCCTCGGCGCCACCCGACGCCGCGGCGGCCTCGGTCGAGCCGGAAACGGTTTTCGCGTACCAACCGATGCGGGTGTTGATGTCGGTGTTGTTCACCCCCGCGGCGCGCACGCGCACGAGCGCCTCGCCGGGCCCAGGCTCGGGCACCGGGATGTCCTCACGCCAGACGAGCCGCTCCGGCCCCCCATGACCGGTGAGCTGCACGCCCGCCATAATCTCAGGGATCTCGGTCAAAGGCGCGATCCCAGCTCGTGGCCAGCCGCTTCTAGCCGCGCCGCTAGGGCGCGGATATGCCCCGGCCCCACCTCGCAACACCCGCCGACAATGCGTGCCCCCGCCGCGACCCAGCGCATGGCCCATTCGGCATAGGCCTCGGGCGAGAGGTCGCGCCGGGCTTCGAGCGCGGCCACCGTCCCGCCGGGGACCAGCGCATCGATGCTCGTGAACGCGTTGGCATAGCCACCCCAGGAATAGCCGCTCGCGGCAAGATCCGGCGCGGCCGCATCGATGCTCTCCGGGTGGCAGCAATTCGCAAGCAGGGCGCCGACCGCGATCCCCTCCAGCGCCGCGACCGCCTCGGCCACCGCTTCGCCCGACCGCAAGCGCTTGCTGCCATGGTCTTCGAGGGTGATGCCGACCCAAACCGGCTTTCCGGTCTCCGC
This sequence comes from Pikeienuella sp., assembly GCA_050331335.1. Taxonomy (GTDB): domain Bacteria; phylum Pseudomonadota; class Alphaproteobacteria; order Rhodobacterales; family Rhodobacteraceae; genus Thermohalobaculum. The sequence continues at coordinate 28,069 of JBHJGY010000127.1, read as the reverse complement.
CGCCGCCGTCGCCGCCAGCCGCGCCTCCAGAGCCGAGCCCATGGTCTCGCAGATGAACAAATCTACCGCGTCCGCCTGGGCTTCGGCAATCCGGCGGTACTCCGCAAGCGCCTGCGCTTCCTCGGGCAAGAGATCAGGGCGGTAGGAGCCGACGATCGGCGGCAGGCACCCGGCAAGCCGCACCCCGTCGGCGCGCTCGGCCTCGACCGCCTGGCGAGCCAGCTCGCCCGCGGCTCGATGCAGGTCGTCGAACCTGTCCTCGAACCCTGCGCGGGCGAGCCGAGGATGGGTGACCGAGTAGGTGTTGAGAGTGAGTACCCGGGCGCCGGCCTTGAGATAATCGCGATGGGTGTCGCGCACGATCTGCGGCTCCTCCAGCATCACGAAGGCGCCCCAGAGCGGGTGCACGGGGTGGCGCGACCGGGTGATCAGTTCCTGCCCCATACCACCGTCGAGAAGGACGACCGGGCTCATCGAAGCGCCTCCACTGGCATCGCGGCCTCGCCGATGGTCTCGACCACCCGGAACCGCTCGCAAATCAGCATCATGGCCGGATCGAAGCCGCCGTTGCGCTCAAAATATTCCCGATGGCTCGCACGCCAGCCGGCCAGACTGTCGTCCTCGCCCTCATCCAGCGCAAAAGCTTCGTCGACCTCGTCGAAGCGCTGCACCCTTACTTCTACCGTCTCGATCACCAGGGCAGGCCGGCCGTCCCAGTCGAGCGCGATGTCCTGCCGGCCCAGCTCCGGCATCGCCTCGCGCCCTGCCTCGACATCGCGCAGCGCGGTCACCGTCGCCCGCTTGCGCCCCGTCCGGATCAGCTCCAAAAGCTCGGCGCTCAGCTCGGCACTGTCACCGAAGCGAAACGTCTCCGCCCCCGGATACCGCGCCTGTAACGCCTCGACGACCGACGCCGGGCTCATGCCTTGAGCCTGGCATTCTCGGCATCCCAGAGCGCGTGATGCGGCGCCACCTCGGCCTGGACCCGTTCGCCGAAGATCTCGACCTCGAGGGCCGTCCCCGGCACGGCCACATCGGTTCGCACCACGCCCAGGGCGACGGAGGCGCCGACGCGGTAGCCCCAGGCGCCCGATGTGGTCTCGCCAACCACCTCCTGCCCCGACCAAACCGTGGACATATACGGCGCGTCGTGGCCGTTTGCCTGGAGCTTCATCGCAACGAAGCGCTTCTTCGAGCCCTGCTGCCTCTCCGCCATCAGCGCCGCCTTGCCGGGGAAGTCCTGCGGCTTGTCGAGCTTGACGAAACGGTCGAGGCCGGCCTCGAACATCGTGTAATCGGTGGAGAGATCGCCCTTCCAGGCACGGTAGCCCTTCTCGATGCGCAGACTGTCGAGGGCGAACATGCCGAAAGGCTGCAAGCCGTGGCGCTGGCCCTCCTCCATCAGGTCGTCCCAGATCACCTCCATGCAGTCCGGCGCCGCATGTATCTCCCAGCCGAGTTCGCCAGTGAAGGACACGCGCACCAGGCGCACCGGCCGGCCGCAGAGATAGGCGATCTGGTGGGTCAGCCAGGGTTGATCCATATCCCCCTGGCTAAGGGCCCCGAGCAATGCGCGCGAGGCCGGCCCCGCGACGATCAGGGTGCTGGCGCCCTCGGTATTGTCGCTCAATCTGATGGCGCTGCGGCCGGCGAGCCGCGCTTGAAGCAGGGCGCGGTCGTGTTCGCGCGCCGCAGCCGCCGTGATCAGGGTGAACTCGTCTTCGCCGTCTCGAAGCACCGAAAACTCGGTAACCACACGCCCCCGCTCATCGGCAAAGTAAACCAGGCCGATACGTCCCACCTTGGGGATGCCCCCGGTGACCTCACCGCGAAGCCACTCGCCAGCGCCCTGCCCCTCGATCCGGAACCGCGAGAAGCCGCAGAGATCGAGAACACCCACCCGGTCGCGCACCGCCGCGCATTCCTCGGCCACCCGCGGCTCCCAAGGGCCCGTCCGGCCCCAGGTCTGGGTCGCCTCCTCTGAGGTGTCGTCGCCCGGCTGGGCGAACCAGTTGGCCCGCTCCCAGCCGCCGTATTGGCCGAACTGCGCCCCGAGCGCCGCCACCTTGTCGTGGAGCACCGAGGTCTGGACAGGGCGCCCGGCGGGCCAGGAGTGGTGCGGGAAATGCATGCCGTATTCGTGGCCGTAGACCTCTTTCGCCTTGGCCACGCAGTAGTCGTGGGTCGCCCACGGGCCGAAGCGGCGCGGATCGCAGGACCACATATCCCACTCCGTGCCGCCCTCGGTGATCCATTCGGCGAGCACCTTGCCGGCCCCGCCCGCCTGGCAGATCCCGAAGGTGAAGACGCAGGCCTCGAAGGCATTCGGCACGCCGGGCATCGGCCCGACCAGCGGGTTGCCATCCGGCGTGTAGGGGATCGGGCCGTTGATCACCTTGGAGAGCCCGGCCTTGGCGAGCACCGGCACCCGGGCGAGCGCGTCCTCCATATACCACTCGATGCGCTCCAGATCGTCCTCCCAAAGCTGGAAGGAGAAGTCGTCGGGCATCGGGTCGTCGCTGGTCACCCAATGGGCTCGCCCGTTCCGCTCGTAGGGCCCGAGATTGAACCCGTATTTTTCCTGACGCAGATAATAGGAGCTGTCGACATCGCGCAGCAGCGGCAGCTTACGGCCCTCCCCTGCCGACCAGGCGCGCACTTCGTCGACCTCTTCGAAGAGGATGTACTGGTGGGACATGGTGGCCATCGGGACGATCCGGCCGAAGAGCGCACCGACCTCCTGCGCCCGGTAGCCCGCGGCATTGACCACATACTCGGCGCGGACAGCCCCCTTCTCGGTCTCGATGACCCAGTCGTCGCCCTCGCGCCGCGCGCCGGTCACCGGGCAGAAGCGTACGATCTTGGCGCCGAGATCCCGCGCCCCCTTGGCCAGCGCCTGGGTGAGCTGGGCGGGATCGATATCCCCGTCATAGGGATCGAAGAGCCCGCCTGCGAGATCGTGGGTTGCCAGGAACGGATAGCGGCCCGTCAGGTCCTCCGGCGCGAGCACCTCGAGCTCCATCCCCTGATAGCGCCCCATCCCCTTGACCCGCTCGAACTCCCGGATGCGCTCGGCGGAATGCCCCAGCCGGATCGAGCCGGTCACATGATAATTCATCGGGTAATCCACCGCCTCGGCCAGCCCGCGATAGAGCTCGGCCGAGTAGCGCTGCATGTTCATGATCGACCAACTCGACGAGAAGGTCGGCACATTGCCCGCCGCATGCCAGGTGCTGCCGCTGGTCAGCTCGTTCTTCTCGAGCAGCAGACAATCGGTCCAGCCCGCCTTGGCCAAATGATAAAGACAAGAGGCGCCGACACAGCCGCCTCCGATGATCACCACACGCGCTTGGCTCGGCATCTCAGCCATGTGTCACTCTCCCTCAGTCGATTGCAAGGCGGGCCGCAAGACCGCCAAAGACCAGCGCGGCAAGCTTGTTCATCAGCCCCGAGACGCGTCGGAGCCAGCCGGAGAACGCCCCTGCCGCAGCGCCGATCGCGCCATCGGTCAGGAGCCCGCCGATCCCGAGGATCAGGCCGAGCCAAAGGATCTGATGCCAGATCGGCCCGGCCGTGGGGTCGGCGAATTGGGGCAGGAAGGCGAGCACGAAGAGCCCGACCTTGGGGTTCAGGATGTTGGTGACAAAGCCGCGCGCAAAGGCCCGGCGCATGCGCGGCGCCCCTGCGACGGGCTCGGTCTGCGCTTCGGCGCGCCACATGACGATCGCGAGATAGGCGAGGTACGCGGCACCGGCCCACCGGATCGCGTCGTAGGCCCCGCGATGCGCTGCAACCACCACGCCAAGGCCGGCCGCGGCCACGACGACATGCACGACGACACCGAGCGAGATCCCGGCGGCGGCCGCAACCCCGGCGCGCGGGCCTCCGGCCGCACCGGAGGCGATGGTGAACATCATGTCCGCCCCAGGGGTCAGGTAGAGCCCGAGGCAGGCGGCGATAAACGCCGCGAACGTGGTCCACTCCATCGCTGCCAGCGTGTCGAGCATCTGGGCCTCAGTAGACGGGTGGCGCGATCACCCAGATCGCGACGGCGGGCTCGGGCCCCGGATTGCGCCACCGGAACGGCTCCTGGACGACGCGGAAGCTGTCACCCGGCGAGAGGCGGAAGACATGGGCGCCGATCGAAAGCTCCAGCACCCCTGAGACGAGATACCCCGCCTCCTCCGTCGGCCGCTCGGCCGGTTCCGCCAGCCCGGCCCCCGGATCGAAAACCGACCGCAGGATTTCGAAGGAGCCCGAGAGATCGGGCGACAGCAGCTCCTCCGTGAGCCCCTCCGCCGCGCTCCCGAGGCTGCGCCGGGCGCCACGCCGCACGACATACCCGCGTTCCGCCGATGGGCCCTCCGCGGACCCGAAGAAAAGCGAGAGCGGTTGTCCGAGCGCGTCGGCGATGCGGCGAAGGTCGGAGATGCTGGGGGCATCGAGACCGCGCTCGACCTGAGACAACCAACCGATGGACCGCCCGATCTCGGCGGCAAGCCCGGCGAGCGTCTGCCCACGCGCCTTGCGGAGCGCCCGGATATCCGCGCCGAGGCTGCCGGCTGCGGTCTCGACCGCTCGGAGGCCGTCTTTCGCCATCCTTCCCACTCCAATCGCAGGCGCCACCGGCGCGCTCGGGCTCATACCAGCGCCCGCGCCCGCTAACGGCGGCAGGCTGCAGCGAGATGCCCGCGCCCCTTGAAGATTTGAGCCGGAATTTCACGGCGGTCCAGGAGATTCTGGGCCGTTGGGACAGATGGACAGGATGCCGCATCTTCGCCACCGATCCGCCGCGCAGGATGGCGGTGGGGCGCAAGGATCGGCATGCGGCGCCCCAAGCGCGCCGCGCCGCGCAACGCATCCCGGAAGCTTACTCGGCGGGCTGGGCCTCTGGCACGGGATCGGCCACCGAGAGCGTGAGCCTGAGGAGCGGTGGCACGAGCAGGAGCGTCAGGACCGCCGACATCGACAGCCCGCCGACCACGACGGAGCCAAGCCCGCGATAAAGTTCCGAGCCCGCGCCGGGAAACAGCACCAAGGGCAGCATGCCCATCACCGAGGTAAGCGTGGACATGAAGATCGGCCGGATGCGGTTACGCGTGGCCTCCAGGATCGCCGCATCGATCGCCATGCCCTCGTGCTTCAGGTGATAGAGCGACTGGTGCACGAGCAAGATCGCGTTGTTCACCACGATCCCGATGAGGATCACGAAGCCCAAGAGCGTGAGCATGTCGAGCGATTGCGGCTGAAACTGGTTGAGCACGACGAGCCCTGCCACCCCCCCTGCCCCGGCGACGGGAACGGAGATCAGGATCACCAACGGCAAGATGAAGCTCTCGAAGAGCACGGTCATCACGAGATAAACGATAACCAGCGCCAGCAGCAGATTGACTTGGAGGGCCTCCCAGGTCTGCGTCAGCTGGTCTGCCGCGCCGGACAGGGTGAGCCCCACGCCGGCCGGCATGCCCTCCTGCCTGAGCGGCGCGACCACCTCGTCGCGCATGATCTCGAGCGCGGTCTCCAGCGGAATATCTGCCGCGGGCCGCAATTCCAGGGTAACCGTGCGCAGGCGCTCCCGGTGACGGATCTCGGTGGGGCCTGCGGTCAGTTCGAGATCTGCGAGCGCGGAAATCGGCACAATCCGCCCATTCGGCGCGACCACCGGGAAACTGCCGATATCCTGCGTCCGCCTATCCTGCGCATTGGCGCCCGTGCCGAGTAAGGTGAGATCGATCCGCTCGGAGCCAACGGTGATCTCGGCGACCCGCAACCCGTCGTTATAGGCATCGAGCGTCTGGGCAAGCGTGCGCGCATCGATCCCCGCATCAGCGAGGCGGATCCGGGCCGGAACCAGCCGCACCTCGGGCGCGCCGAGTTCTAGCCCCGGCTGGGGGCGGAACTGGTTGCCGGCCTCCCGCGGGAACGCCGCGCCGATCTTGCCTGCGGCCCGCTGCGCCACCTCGAGGATCTCCTCCAGATCCTGCCCTTGGACGTTGAGCTCGATGGCCCGCCCGCCGCCGATACCCCGGCCAAAGAGCGAGCGTTGGTTGATAAAGCCGAAGGTGCCAGGCTCGGAAAATATCGGCCCGGAGAGAATCGGGATGAGCTCCTTCACCCGCTCCGGATCGGCGGCCGCGCCGCCGAGAAAGGTGGTCCCGCGCACGGCAACGAAGAAGAAATGGCGGATGCCGGGCGGGTCCTCGGGGTTGCCGGTGTCGCCCTGCTCCCACAGCGGTCGCGCGGTGCTCTCGATCCGCTCGGCGATCTCGGTGGTGGTCGCCAAGTTGTAGCCGGGCGGTGGCAGGATCACGCCGAAGACGAGGTTGCGGTTGCCCTCCGGCAGATATTCGAGCTTGGGCAAGAACTCGGCCGCGCCCCAAATGGCGACCGCCGTAATGCCGCCCACGACCACGACGCCGAGAAGCCGGACCTTGACCGTCAGCCAGGCATAGCCGCGCACGAGCCAACCGAAGGCACGGCCCAGATGATCGACGATCGGCACCGGCATCACCGAAAGCCGTGCCTCGCCGCGCCCGAGCAGCCGCGCCGAAAGCGCCGGGATCACGGTGACCGCCACCACGAGCGAAAGCACCACCGAAACCGAAATCGCCACAGCGAGGTCCCGGAAGAGCTGCCCCGCCTCCAGCTCCATCACGAGGATCGGGATGAAGACCATCACGGTCGTCAGTGCCGAAACAAGGATCGCTCCCCAGACTTGGCGGGCGCCTTCATAGGCGGCTTTGGGTGCCGAATAGCCGAGCTGGCGGAGGCGATAGATGTTCTCCAACACGACGATGGCCGCATCCACCACCATGCCCACGGCAAAGGCGATGCCGGCGAGAGAGATCACGTTGAGCGTCCGTCCGAGCGCGGCCATCGCGACAAAGCTCGCCACGATGGAAACCGGGATCGCCAGCGAGATCACCAAGGTTGCCGCGCCCGAGCGCAGGAAGAGCAGCAGCACGCCCGCGGCAAGCAGCCCGCCGATCCAAATGTTTTGGATCACCAGATCGATGGCGCCGTCGATATAAATCGTTTCGTCATAGACCTGGGTGAGCGTCAAGCCTTCGCGCGGCAGGACGTTTTCCTGAAGGTCGACGATGGCTGCACGAATGCCGTCCATCGTCTCGATCACATTGGCCCCGGTCTCGCGCACTGCATTGACCGCGATCGCCGCTTCGCCGTTTTGACGAATGCGGGCGGTCGGTTCTTTGTAGCCGAAGCCGATCTGTGCCACATCGCGCACGAACACCCGCCCCAGCGCATCCGCGGTCCCCGCGGCACCGGAGCGCAGCACCACCTCCTCGACCGCCTGAACGGTGTTCAGCTCGCCCTCGGCGCGGACAACATATCGCCGCTTGCCCTCGTCGAGATCGCCGGCGGAGAGCGAGATGGACTCTTCGCGAAGCCGCTGAACGACTTCAGGAATGGTTAACCGGAAACGCGCGAGGTTCTCGGGATCGACGATCACTTGCAGCTCGCGGGAGACCCCGCCGAAGACGTTGGTCGCCGCGACGCCCTCGACCCGCTCGATCCGCTCTGCGACCACGTCGTTCACGAAATCGCCGAATTGCTCCATCGGCTTGGTCACGCCCTCGGCGCGCTTGACGATCATCCAGGCAATCGGGTTGTCGTCGCTGCCAGAGGTGTCCAAGGTGGGCTCGTTGGCCTCGTCGGGATAGCCGTCGACCCGGTCGAGCCGGTTGGCGACCAGGAGCAGCGCGCGGTCCATATCGGTGCCGACGGCGAATTCCAAGGTGATCCGCGAGCGACCGGTCTCAGCGCGCGCCAGGATGGTCTCAAGCCCCGGGATCCCCTTGAGCTCCTCCTCCTGCGGGTTGACGATTTCGCGTTCGATCTCCGCCGGGGCTGCGCCGCCCCAAAGCGTCTCGACCTCGATCACCGGCTTGCGTACATCCGGGGTGAGCTGGATCGGGATCGAGGTCAGCGCCAAGGCGCCGAACATCACCGCCATCATGACCGCAGCGATCACCGCGATCGGGCGCTCGATGGCGATGCGGATCGGGTCCATCCCCTCAGCCTTTTCGGGTGCCGGCGGGCGCGGCGGCCTCTCCGGCGCGGCCATCGGCATCGGCATCGGGAGTGGCGATCACGGCTTCGACGGGCTGTCCGGGACGCAACCGCTCATTGCCGCGAACCACGACCACATCGCCGGGCAGAAGCCCCGACAGCACTTCCATCCGATCTCCCACCGGCTGGCCGATGGTGATGGTCTTGGGGCTCGCCTGCCCCTCTTCGACGGTAAACACCCGCCACCCGCCGCGTGCCTGCACGAGCGCGTCCTTCGGCACGGTTAGCGCCTCGCGCGGCGCGCTGACCGGTACTTGCAGCGTCACCGATTTGCCGGCGGCCAGCACAACCCCGTCGAGCTGACCGTGATCCACGCTGAAACGGACCGGCCGGGTCCGCGTCGTCGCCGTCTCGATCGGCAAGACGCTGCGCAGCTCCGCTTGGATGTCCAAGCGGCCCTTTCCCCCGTCCATCGTCGCTTCGATAATCATGCCAGGGCGCAAGCCGTTCAAAAGCGTAACCGGCATGTTCGCCTCGATCTCCAGCGCATTGACGTCCAGAAGCGTCGCCACCGGCTCCCCGAGATCGATATAGGCTCCCGGTTGGGCCTGCTTCGCGATGACGATCCCGGCAAACGGCGCTCGGATCTCGATATGGCGCTGGTCGTATTCCGCGCGGGCGAGCAGTGCGCTGGCCACCGCCACCTGGGCTTGCGCCCGCGCGAGCTCGCTCTGCGCCTGGGCCACGTTGACCTCGAGGTCCTCGAACTGGCCGCGAGAGAAGGCCGCGGAGCCGCGCAAATTGCGCTGACGCTCGAAGGCCTGCATGGCAAGCTGCACTTGGGTCTCGGCCACGGCCACCCCGGCGCGCGACGCTTCCTCCGCTGCCGCCGCATTGCGGCGCTGGATGTCGACGAGATCGCGGTCCAGCCTGACCATCAGCGCGCCGCGCTCCACCCGGTCGCCCACCTGGAACACCACCTCGTCGACAATGCCCTCGGTTCGGGTGGCGACTTCGCTCTGGGTCGTGGCAACGAGCTCGGCCAGGATTGGCGTCGTATCGGTCACCCGGCGGAGCTCGACGCGTTCCGCGCCAACTTTCGCCGGACGGTCTTGGGCAAGCGGCGCGCCTGCCTCGAACAAGACGGCGACACCCAGCAGGACAGGAAGCGCTAAGCGCGCCGCCCAGTTTCGAGTGCCCCGGTGCGACGGTGCCGGCATGAGTTCTCCTATCTCCCACGGCGGACAGCCTGATCGGCGGCGCCGGGGTTTCATGCGACAAAATGGGCCGCCCGTCCCCCCTCGGCAAGGCCAGGCCAATCGCAACGCGGCAAAGCGCTCTTGCGCGGGCGTCACGGATGCGCGAGCGAGTGTGACGGCACTCGGCTCGGCACCCCGCCCGGCATCGGGCCCGCATCCGGCCCGGCATCCGGCCCGCCCCGCGGCTTGACCTTCCGTTCCGGCCGCGGCAGACCGCCGCCATGATTTCAGACGCCCGGCTGACCGAGATCCTCGAGCGCCATGCCTATCTGGAGGCGCGGCTCAACGCAGCGACCGACCCCAAAGATATCGCCACAACCAGCCGGGATTATGCCGCGCTCGGGCCTGTCGTGGCGGCCATCGGGCGCTGGCGGGCGCTGAGGCAAGATCTCGCCGAGGCGCGCCGGATGCTCGACGATCCGGAGATGGCGGCCCTGGCCAAAGAGGAGATTTCGGCGTTGGAGGCGGCCCTTCCAGAGGCGGAGCATGCGCTGAAGCTTGCCCTGCTGCCCCGCGACAGCGCCGACGATCGGGCGGCCGTTCTCGAGATACGACCGGGCACCGGCGGCGAGGAGGCCGCGCTCTTTGCGGGCGATCTGTTCGGGATGTATCGCCGCTACGCCGAAGCGCGCGGCTGGTCGGTCGAGGTGCTCGAAGAAACGGCGACCGATCTTGGCGGGCTGAAGGAATTGGTCGCCGCGGTCCGTGGTGCAGGGGTTTATGCCCGGCTCAAATTCGAGAGCGGCGTGCACCGGGTCCAGCGGGTGCCGGAGACCGAAACGCAAGGGCGGATCCACACCTCGGCCGCGACGGTCGCCGTTCTACCGGAAGCCGAAGAGATCGACGTGGCCATCCCGGCTTCGGACATCCGGATCGACACGATGCGGGCCTCCGGCGCGGGCGGACAGCATGTGAACACGACCGACTCGGCCGTGCGGATCACCCATCTGCCCACGGGCCTGGTGGTCACCTCTTCGGAGAAGTCCCAGCATCAGAACCGGGCGCGAGCGATGGAAGTGTTGCGCGCGCGGCTCTTCGACATCGAGCGGCAGAAGGCGGCAGCCTCCCGCGCGGCGGAGCGACGGGGCCAGGTGGGCTCTGGTGACCGCTCCGAGCGGATCCGGACCTATAACTTCCCGCAAGGCCGGGTGACGGATCACCGGATCGGCCTCACGCTCTACAAGCTGCCACAGGTGATCCTCGGCGACATCGACGACCTGATCGACGCGCTCACCGCGGCTGACCAAGCCGCAAAGCTGGCGGAGCTCGGCTGAGCATGCGGCGTCCCGCGCCGCGCCCCGCCAGTGCGGAGGCATCCCTCCAGAGCACCGCGCGGCAACCCCGGTCCGAGGCACTTGCCGAGGCGGCGGCGCGGCTCCGAGCAGCCGGCATTGCCGACGCAGCGCGCGAGGCCCGGCTCCTGTTTCGACATGTCACAGGGCTCTCCCCGGCAGCTCTCGCAGCGGAGCCGGGGTCTCCCGTTTCCGCCGCCGAGGCCAGGCGCTTCGCCGCAGCCCTCAACGCCCGGGCGGGCCGTCGGCCACTCGCCCAAATCACCGGCCGACGCGCGTTCTGGGGCCGCGATTTCGCCGTCACCCCGGATGTGCTCGACCCCCGCCCGGAAACCGAGACCCTCGTCGCCGCAGCCCTGGAGCGCCCCTACACACATGTGCTCGACCTCGGCACCGGCAGCGGGTGCCTGCTCCTGACGCTGCTCGCCGAACGCCCGGGCAGCCACGGTCTCGGCACCGATCTGAGCGGGCCAGCGCTTGCGGTAGCCAGCGCCAACGCCGCCCGCCTGGGGCTCGCCGCCCGCGCTGCCTTCGTTCGGGCCGACTGGTTGGCAGGACTTCCGCTGCGACGGGGTGGGTACGATCTCATCATCTCCAACCCCCCCTACATCGCCGCCACCGAGATCGACGGCCTGGCCCCCGAGGTGGCCGAGCACGAACCGCGCCAGGCCCTCACCCCTGGCCCGGACGAGGACGGGCTCGGCAGCTATCGGGCGATTGCCGCCGCGCTCGGCCCGGCGCTGGCGCCACAGGGGCGTGCAATCCTCGAAGTGGGCCGGGGTCAGGCGATGGCGGTGGGGAGGATCCTCGCTGCGGCAGGCTTCAGGGTGGCGGCCCCGCGCTGCGATCTGGACCAGGTGCCTCGGGCGATTGTTGCCATCCGCGAACAAAATCTCGCATCCGGCCGGATTGGTGGTTGAGCGCACGCAACTTCTCTGTATATGTGGGGTTGTCCGGAACGGGTGCGGAGCAGCACCGCCATGAGGGCTTCCGGATACTGGCAGCAGAAAGACCCTTTCGCCGTTCGGGCGCCATTTGGGCGTGCAGAGCGCGGCTGGCGGATGCGGCTGTCTGCCCGACCGGATCAAGAGCAGTCTGGGGCCCATGAGATCAGCACAAAAATCGAACCGCGCGCGTGGGCGCGGCAACCGCAAGTCCAACGGAAACAACGTCAACCGTGTCTATGACAGCTCGGGCCCCGAGGGGAAAGTGCGCGGCACCCCGCAGCAGATCATCGACAAGTACCTCTCGCTTGCCAGGGACTCGCAAACCGCCGGCGACCGCGTGATGGCGGAGAACTTCCTCCAACACGCCGAGCACTATCAGCGTATTCTCATTCTCGCGACCCAGGGCCAGGCGGAGCGGCGCGATGCCGCCGGGTCGGAGGGCGACGACGAGACAGATGGCGAGCCGATGAGCTATGGAGTGGAAGAGCGTTCCGTCCGCAAGGGACAGACCTCCCCCACCGGCAGCGATATCGACGGGACGTCGGGTCCGGCGCCTCAGCCGGAGAGCGGGATCGGCGGGCTGACGACCATCGATCCAGAGACGACCGAAGCCGAGGATCCGCTCCTGGTGATGGCCCAGGAGAACCCCGCGCCGCCGCCGCTGGCCACGCCCGCTCCGCCCCGTCGGCGTCGCCGCACACCGAAAAGCGACGTGGCCGAGACAGCCGAGCCGCAGGCTGCCCAAGAGGAGCGCAGCCCGGAAAACGCCGCGGGTGACGGAGGCTGAACCCGCTGCGGCGGGGCGTGGGCGCCGGCGCAGACCAGCGCATCCGGTCCGCGCACCCAGTCAGGGCGGGATCTTGGCCAACGCGAAGAACTCGTCGAGGGTCAGGGTTTCGGCCCGGCGCGTCGGGTCGATGCCCGCGCGCTCAAGCCCGGCCAGAGGATCGGCGAAATGCGCCCGCAGCGCCTGCCGCAGCATCTTTCGCCGTTGCGCGAATGCAGCAGCCACCACCCGTTCCAGCGCGGCCGCGCCGACCCCTTGGGGCTGAGGCCGCGGCGTGAGACGCACGACGGCGGAGGTAACTTTGGGCGGCGGGGTGAAGGCACTCGGATGCACGCTGAACAACAGCCGCGCCTCGGCCCGCCACTGCGCCAGGACCGAAAGCCGGCCATAGGCTTTGCTGCCGGGTTGCGCAACGATCCGCTCCGCCACTTCGCGCTGAAACATGAGCGTCAAGCTTTGCCACCAAGGCGGCCAGTCGGGCGGCGTCAACCAACGGATCAGGAGTTCGGTCCCCACATTATAGGGCAGGTTGGCGCAGATCCTGGGGCGCGCCCAGCCCCGGGCCGCCGCTTCAGCGCCGGCATCGAGGTCGAGCGCATCCGCCGCCACCACCTCGAGCCGTCCAGGATAATGCGCGGCGATCTCGGCGAGCGCGGCGAGGCAACGGGCGTCTCGCTCGATCGCTAGCACAGTCGCCCCCCCTTGCAGCAGCGCGCGGGTGAGCCCGCCTGGACCCGGACCGACCTCGATGACCTGCGCGCCGTCGAGCGGCCCCGAGGCCCGGGCGATTCGTGAGGTGAGGTTGAGGTCGAGCAAGAAGTTTTGGCCGAGCGACTTTTTCGCCGACAGCCCATGCGCCGAAATCACGTCTCTGAGCGGCGGAAGCCCGTCCGGCGCTGCGCTCATGCCGCCGCAGCGGCCGCCCGTGCCGCCGCCATCTCGCTCGCCCGCCTGATCGCCGCGATCAGACTGTCGGGCCGGGCGACGCCCTTCCCTGCGATGTCGTAGGCCGTCCCGTGATCGGGCGACGTGCGCACGAAGGGCAGGCCGAGGGTCACATTGGCGCCCTCGTCGAAATCGAGCGCCTTTATCGGGATGAGGCCCTGGTCGTGATACATCGTGAGCGCGGCATCATAGGTCGTCCGCGCCGCGGCATGGAACATCGTATCTGCCGGCAGCGGTCCGCGAGCCTCGATCCCTTCGGCCTGCAACTGAGCAACCGCCGGCGCGATGACCTCGATCTCCTCTCGGCCAATCGCCCCTCCCTCGCCGGCATGCGGATTGAGCCCGGCGACAGCGAGGCGCGGCCGGGCGATCCCGAAATCCCGGCGCAGTGCATCGGCGGTGATCCGTCCGGTCTCCACAATGAGAGCCTCGTTCAGCACAGCGGGAACCTGGGCGAGCGGGATGTGGATGGTCACCGGCACGACCCGGAGCGAGGGACCGGCCAGCATCATCACCGACCGGTCGACGCCGGCCAAAGCGGCCAGATACTCGGTATGTCCCGGATACGCGAAGCCCGCGCCGTCATAGAGGACTTTCTTGTTGATCGGGTTGGTGACGACAGCCGCGACCCGACCCTCCTGCGCAAAGCGCACCGCCCCGTCGATCGCGGCCACGGTCGCGGGGGCGTTGGCAGGCTCGGGACGGCCTGGGACAACCGGCAGCGGCAACCGAAGCGGCAACAGCGGCACGCCGCGCGCGAAGGCTTCGGCGGTCTCCTCCGGCGCGCCGATCTCGATGAGCGGCAGGCCGGTTTGGAGCGCGGCCAGGCGGGCAGGATCGTCGATCAGAAAAAAGGGCGGCAAGCCGCCGCGGGCATAAGCGGCCAGCGCGATCTCCCCGCCGATCCCCGCCGGGTCGCCCATGGTCAGGGCGATCGGTCCGGCAGGACGCCCAGGCTTTGTCATTTGAGCTCGGTCATCTCAGCTCGATCATCGCCTCGCGCCGAAGCTCCTGGATAAGCCCCTGGCTGAGGAGATCGAGCCGCTCGGTGAGCAAGTCCCGCCGGATCTGCTCGCGCAGCTCAGGATCCGCGGCGGCCTGCGCCACGTCCTCCCGGGCAACGAGCTTGAGGAGGGTGATGCCTTGCTCGACCGGTTGCGGCGGCAGGACGCTGCCCTCGGGCAGGTCGATCACCTGGCGCAGCAGCACCGGCGGCATGTCGGCCGCCGAGACCCATCCGACATCGCCATCGACCTCGGCGCTGCGGGCGCGGGAGTAAGTGCGTACCGCAGCGGTGAAGTCGCCACCGGCCGAAAGCTCGCGGTAAAGCTCGTCCGCCAGGGCGCGGGTCTCGGCAGGGGTCCGACCTTGCACCGAGAGCGGCAGGCCGATTTCCTGAAACCTGTAGCGCGTCCCGCCGGCCCCGGGTGCTCTCAGAGCGAGTTCTTCGTCGATTTGCGCCTCGCCGAGCTCGATCCGGCCGAGGAAGCGCGTGCGCACCACATCGCGCCAGAGCATCTGCCCGGTCACCAGATCCTCGAGCGCCTGATCGCTGATGCCTGCGTCGTTCATCCGACGTTGGAATTCTTCGGCGCTCACCCCAAGACGTTCCGAGACTTGGGCCAGCCCTTCTGCGACCACCTCAGGCGTCGCATCGAAGCCCGCATTGGTCGCCGCCTCGAGTTTCAGACGGTCCTCGATCAGCTGGTCGAGCGCGACGCTGCCGAGTTCTGCAGGCGTCCCCTCAGCGCCGAGAGCCACCAGGATGCGCGCCCGCTGATCG
Source organism: Pikeienuella sp. (assembly GCA_050331335.1). GTDB lineage: Bacteria > Pseudomonadota > Alphaproteobacteria > Rhodobacterales > Rhodobacteraceae > Thermohalobaculum. The sequence continues at coordinate 13,025 of JBHJGY010000127.1, read as the reverse complement.
ACATCATAGGCGGTGATCAGCGACTTGTTGACGGTCGCCACCGGCCGAAACGGGGTTTGGGCAAGCGCCGTTCCCCAGCCATGCGCGATAAGCGCGAGCCCGATGATCGCCGCCGCCGGCCAGTGCCGCATCGCTTTCTCCTCTGCGTCGTCGGGGCCGCGCAAGATCGCCTGCCCACGGCGCCCTGACTGACCCCGTCAGCCGCCGAAATTGCCGCCTGTGCCGCCCAGTGTAAAGAGCTCGACGGCGAGCCCGAAGGAGGTGCCGCCAGACACGTTGTCCTGGTCGGTGAAGTCGCGGCGCACGAACGCGGTGACGGCGCAGCACTCGTTCATAAAGCGCACCCCGCCGCCGATGTTGACGAATTCGCGGCGCTCGAGATCGCGTTTGAGAAAGCCGTTGACCGACCACTCGGAACCGACTGCCACCCTGGCCCGGGCGGTCAACTCCTCGCGTTGGACGAGGGCGCCAGCCTCCTCGTCGGGATCGAAAAACACATAGGCCACATTGAGATTGACCGGCGCGAGGTTCAGCGCAATCAGCGCCTCGTTCCGGGTCACCTCCAGTTCCTCGTCAGAGATCCGAAGGCGCTGGCTGACCGTTACATATGGATCGTAGCTGGCCGACCAAGCGCCAACCCAATCGGATTGGGCACCGGAGAGGCCGGAGCCTTCGGAAAACTCATCGGCATCGCTAAACCGCAGCGTGCGCCCCACGGTTGCGTCGAGGCCGAGACCGCCAACGCTGGCGAGGCTATAGCGCACGCCGAGATTGAACCTGGGCCCTTCCTCGACCCGGTCGAGGCCGGTGAAGTGGTCGCGCTCGAACAAGCTCGTCTCGTCGAACTCGGTGATCTGGCTGTCCTCGTTGGGTATGTCCGCGTCATTGCCGCCGAAGGGCGCGACGATCGCCTGGGCGATGGGCTCGATGATCTGGGTCACGCCGTCGATGCCAATGCCCGGGTCCGAGATCATCGGATACCGCGCCTCGATACCGGCAAGCGGCGAAAAGCGGAAGACGGTCGGGTCTTGATCCTCGCGCTCAGCATCGCCGATGAGAAAGACATCGCCCCTCAACTCGGCAAACCCCGTTACCGCCAGGCCGAACGGGGTGAGCCAGCTGCGCTCCCAGTCCATCCCGACGGAGAGCCGCCCGGTGTCCTCGCCATTGTTGCGCAGGAGCCCCTGCGACGAGGTGAAGAGCCCAAATCTGCCGCCGGCATAGGGATCGGCGAATTCCTGGCGGGCCGAGAAATCCGGGATCACCAGCGGGATCTGACCGGCCGGCTCGTCATTGCGCAAGGACTGAAAGCGAACGCCGGAGACGTCGAAGAACCCCGACCGGCGGTAGCGAAAGGCAAAGATTTCACTGGTCAGCCGGTCGTCGGTGCTGAAGTCGAAATAGCGCAGATACCCGTCGTCAGAGGCGAACTCGACATCCCAGCCCCAGTCGATCCCCGAGCGGCGCAAGCGGAAATCGCCCTGCGTGTCGACATGACCGTGCAGTTCGTCATCGCCGGTGAAGTCTGACCGGCCGATCGAGCCCTCGAAGCGCAGGCCTCCGGTGGTGAAGGCCCTTCGGAACTCCAGTTCGCCGACCACCCCGTCATTGGTGGTCACGAAGGGGGTGAGCGTCAGGTCCGACTGCTCGTCGATCACCAGATAATAGGGTGTCTTGACGCCCAGCCCGAAATTCTCGCCCGCCGCCTTGAACTCAGGCCGAAGGAACCCGCTGGCCCGATCCACCGTGGGGTCGGGATGGCTGAAATAAGGGGTCCAGGCAACGGGCACGCCGAGCACCTCGAGCCGCGCGTCCTCGTAGTGAATGACCCGCTCCTCCTGGTCCCAGATCACGCGCCGCGCCCGGATCCGCCACAAGGGCGTCGGCTCGTCCTCGCAGACCTCGCAGGGGCTGTAGACCGCACGCGAGAGGATATTGTAGCGGTCCTCCACCCGACGCGCTTCGACGGCGGAGAGCTTTGAAAACCGATCGATCGCCGCCTGAGCGCCTTTGAGGAGGCCGTCTTTGAGCTCGGCATCGAGATCGGCGAAGTCGGCGTAAACCGTGGCCCCTGAGCCGTCCCGCAGCACGAGCTCACCTTCCGCCACGATGCGGCGGGTCTCTTCGTTGTAGACGATCCGATCCGCCGTAAGCGTGCGCTCGCCGTAATAGACCTCGACATTGCCCTGGGCGGTCAGCTCGCGCGTGGTGGTGTCGTAGTCCACAGCATCGGCCACGAGGGTGACCGGGTCGTCGGGGTCGAAAGCCACGCCGACATCCTGCGCCAACGCGTCGGTTCGCGCCCCACCGGCCACAACCAACATACAGGCGACGAGACCGGCGCCGAGCCCGCAAAGCGCGTGTCGCCACAGCTTCGACATCGGCCAGCTCCCCTCTCGGACACCCCCTGCGCCCGTTGCACATTAGCCATCTTCCAGATGAAGCAGCAAGCCCAGCGCAAAGAGCACGGCTGCGGCCGGCGGTCCCCATGCGGCGAGGACGACCGGCACCGCTCCCGATGCGCCGAGCGCGCTGGCGACATCTGATAGAAAGAAATAGGCAAAGCCTGTGAGAACGCAGCCGAGCGCCATCGCCCCCAGTCCCCCAAAGCGGGCATGGCGCATGGAAAAGGCGGCACCCAAGAGAACCATTGCCGCGAAGACGACCGGGGCGGCCAGCAGCGAGTGCCAATGCAATCGGTGCCGGTTGGAGGTGAAGCCGGACTTCTCCAAAAGCGCTATGAACTCGGGTAAATCCCAAAACGAGATGGTTCTTGGCGGCGCAAAACTTTCGAGGATCTGCTCGCGGGTCAGATTGGTCGGGATCTCCAGGGTGTCGCGCACCTCAGGGACAATCTGCCGCTGTGCCGCACCGAGGCTGTCCATCTCTCCGGTCCCGACCGACCAGACCCGCGCCTGCGTCAGCCGCCAGGCGCCCGCGACGAGAACCGCCTGCGCCGCGTCGATCCGCCGCTCGAGTTGGTCGTCCTCCCCGTAGCCGAAGACGATCACCCGTTCGAGCGTGGTGGCCGTCTCCGACGCCCCGCGCGCCAGGATCACGGTTTGGCTGTCGGCATCGCCCTGGCGGAGCCGGATGCCCCCGCCGGCCACCGACAGTCGGCTCGATGAGCGGCCGAAGAGCTCCTCCTCCAGGCGGTCGAACCGCTGGGCAAAGGCCGCGGCCACCGGATTGTAGACCGAAAAAGCGCCGACACCGAGAAGCACCGCCACCATCACCGCCGGCGCGATCAGAGCCCAAACCGAAACCCCCGCCGCCCGCGTAACCACGAGCTCCGAGCGCCGCGCGAACCAGGCAAAACTCACCATCGCGGCCAGCAGCACGGTGAAGGGCGCGGCGGTGATGGTGATGGACGGCGCATGCAGCAGCGCCATCCATAAGAGATCGCCAAAATCCGCGCGGCCCGCACTGTTCTTGCCCAGAAGTTCCACGAGATCGACCAGGATTACGAGGGCCAGGACCGCCGCGAAGGTGGCCATGGCGATCACGAAAAAGCGCCGGGCGACGTAAAGGCTCAAGGTCGGCGTCATGCGGTGTGGACCTCGCCGCTGCGCCCCGGCGCCTCCGGCCCCGCCCGCATCCGCGGCGATCGCGGTCTCAGGCCCTGTCCCGACATCAGCACCAGCGCTGCCAAAATCCCGATGACCGGCGGCGCATACATCAGGGGCCACAGCATCGCCGCTGAGCCGGTGGCACTCTTTGCCGCAAGCCCGAGCAACCGAAGCATCAAAGCGATCCCGGCCGCGGCCACGACCCGCCCTGCAAACCCCTGCCGGCGGAAGCCGAAGCTCACGATAAGCGCGGTGCCCAGCAGCGGCAGCGCCAGCGCATAAAGCGGGCCGGCCAATGCTTCGTGGCCCTCGGCGCGATACTCGCCGACATTGTAGGGTCCGGTTTCGCCTTCGCCGGCGGTTAGCAGTTCGGCGACGAAAAGCTCGCTGGGCTTGATCTGGCGCGGCCCCCTGTCGGGTGCGAGTTGATCGAGATCGTAGGACAGCCGTTCGAACCGCAGCACCGAGAGCGGCGCGTCCGGGGCGTTGGCTTTGCTCTGGGCGAGCCCGTCGAACATCACGATGGTTGGGCTCCGCCCGGACGTGACGATCACCGCCCGCTCTGCGGTGTAGGTGACGATCTGGTCGGGGTCGCGCTCGTCATGGACGAAGAGCCCGAGCATCTCGCCGGGACGCCCCATCTGCCGAAGATAGACGGTGACCTTCGGCGCCGGCGAGACAAATTCCCCCTCGCGCAGAAAGGCCGCCGCGATGTCGCCGCGGACCTCATTGACCCGTTCCTGCATGACCCGCTTGCTAATCGGCATCAAGGCCAATGCATTGAGAAAAAGCGCGGCCATCACGATGAGGGAGAACACCGCGACGGGGCGAAGGATGCGTTGTCCCGACACGCCGGCGGCGAAAAGAACCACCAATTCGCTATCGGTGAAGAGCCGGTTGACCGCGTAAAGCACCGCCGCGAAGGCCGAAACCGGCAGCACGATCGAGAACACCGTTGGCAACAGCAGCGCGGTGAATTCGAGGAAGACGTGCGCCGACTGGCCGTTGTTGACCACCGTGTCGATGACCCGAAGCGACTGGCTGAGCCAGATCACACCCGTGAACACCAACACGAAAAACACGAACGGGCCGGCAATCTGGCGCAAGATATAGGTGTCGAGGCGGGTCATCTCTCGGTCCTCCGCCTTCGCGTTGTGGCCCAAGCGGGGACCCGGGGCAAGGGCGTCCGGCCGCTGGCATCCGGCACGGATCCGGGCTAGCTCTGCGGTGAGCCAAGAGGAGGAGACGGCATGAGCACGCAGCCCGCTGAGGTGGATTTTCTGGAGGCTGGGGAGGTCGACTGGGCGTCGCTCGAGGGCACCCTGGTGGTCTTTGTGGCGGGCGACGGGACGCTGGGACCGGCCGCTCAAGCGGTTGACGCGCGCGTCGGAGGCGCGGTGAGCCGGGCCGTTGCGGCAAAAGAGTTTAAGGCAAAGGCTGGCACCACGCGGCTTCTGCGGTATCCGGCGGGCGTCCAGGCGGAGGCGGTTCTTATCGCCTGCCTCGGCGAGGCGCCGGACGCGGCGGCCGCGCGCAAGACCGGCGGGGCGATTGCGAAAGCTCTGCCCAAGGGGCTCGTGGCGCTGGGCTCCGAGGGCGCGGGGGACACCGATCTCCTCGCCGAGATGATCTATGCGCTCGTCGCGCGGCTCTACGAGTTCCGGGAGTACAAGGCGGCTCCGGACGAGGAAGAGGAAGCGCCAGCCCCGCGTCGGATCGCCGTCTATGCGGAATCGCCCGAAGCGCTCGCGGCCGCCTCCCGGCCCTACCAGGCCCTCATCGAGGGGGTGTTCTTCACGCGCGACCTGGTGAGCGAGCCGGCCAATCGCCTGACGACCGACGAGTTCGCCGCCCGACTGGAGGCGATGGCGCCTCTGGGGATCGATGTGGAGATCCTCGGCGAGGAGGAGATGGAGAAAAAGGGGATGCGGGCGCTGCTCGGCGTGGGCCAGGGCTCTGAGAGCGCATCCAAACTCGTCGTCATGCACTGGCGGGGCGGCGCTGCGGGCAAACCGCCGCTCGCGCTCATCGGCAAGGGCGTGGTCTTTGACACCGGTGGCATCTCGCTCAAGCCTGCTGGCGGGATGGAAGAGATGACGATGGATATGGGCGGCGCCGGGGTCGTGGCGGGCGTGATGCGCACGCTTGCCCTGCGCGGGGCAAGAGCCAATGTGGTCGGCCTCGTGGGGCTTGTGGAGAACATGCCCGACGGCCGCGCCCAGCGCCCGGGCGACATCGTCAAATCGATGAAGGGCGACACGATCGAGGTGATCAACACCGACGCGGAAGGTCGGCTCGTCCTCGCCGATACCCTTTGGTATGCACAGACGGAACTCGACCCCGCCCCTGCCGCGATGGTGGACCTCGCAACGCTCACCGGCGCTGCGATCATCGCCCTCGGTCACCACAATGCCGCGTGGTATGGCACGGACGAGGCGCTGGCGGAGGGCTTTGCCGCGGCCTGTACGGCGGTTGGCGACCCGGCCTGGCGGATGCCACTCGGCAAGCCTTACGCCGATCAGCTGAAGTCCCAGAAGGCCGATGTGAAGAATGTGGGCGGCCGGACCGCCGGCTCGATCACCGCGGCGGAGTTCCTGCACCGGTTCGTCAAGGACGGCTGCCCCTGGATCCATATCGACATCGCCGGTGTTGCAACCACCTCCGAGGGCACCGACACGGCACCGAAGGGCGCGACGGGCTGGGGCGTCGCAGCGCTTGACCGCATGATCAAGGACCGCTGGGAGGACTGAGCCGAACCCGGGGCCCTTAGGCCATGGCCGAGATCCGCTTCTACCAGCTCCTGACAAGACCGCTCGAGGCCGTCTTGCCGGTGATGCTGCAAAAGAGCCTCGCGCGGGGCTGGCGCTCGGTGGTGCGGGCCGGCGGGCCAGAGCGCCTGCCCGCCCTGGACCGCCATCTGTGGACTTGGAGCGATGAGAGCTTCCTGCCCCATGGCCGCGCAGGCGCCGGTCCAGAGCCTGCGGCAGCCAACCCGATCTGGCTGACGACCGGGCCAGAATTGCCCAACGCACCGGCGGCGCTGTTCCTCGTCGACGGGGCCGAGGCGGCGCTCGATGCGGCGGATCTCGCAGCGCTGTCCGGGCTCGAGACGGTCGCGATTCTCTTCGACGGCACGGATCAAACGGCGTTGGGGCAGGCCCGGGCGGCTTGGCGCCAAGTGACCGGTGCAGGGCTCACGGCCGTCTATTGGGCGGAAGCACCGGGCGGCGGCTGGGAGCGCAAGGCCGAGAGCGGCGGGTGAGCCGCGGGCCCGCGCCTTTGCCGTGACTTGCCCTCACGGGGTCAGCCGCAGCAGATCGCCCTCGAAGGAGACCCGTGCGAACCGGTCGAGATAGCTCATGCCAAGCAGCGAGGCCGGCAGCGGCGCCGCATTCACCACCGCGCGCACCTTGCGATCGGTCCGGCCGGCGAGCTGCACCCGATCGAGCACCACAGGCGCACCGCGCACCAGGCCGTTGGCGGTTACGGCGGTCTGGGTAAAGGCGAGCTCGGCGATGTCGAAGCCGATCCGGCGCGCATCTTCCGGTCCGAGGACGACATCGCTCGCCCCCGTATCGACAAGGAAGTTCACCGACACCCCGTTGACCTCCAGCCGGGCGGCGAAATGGCCGTCGAGCCGGCGCGCGATGACGATCTCCTCCCCCTCGACGATGGCGGTCCCCGGGGTGAGGAACAGCGCGATCCGGTCCTTCAACCCGTAGGCAACAATGGCGCCGAGGAAGATCAACCCCCAGATCGCCGCGTTCTGCGCGGCCGCGCCGAGCCGTCCGCGATACATCGCTGCGATCCCGGCGATTATCATCGCGCCCAGCACGACGAGGTAAAGCAACCGCAATTCCTGGTCGCCCATGCTCATCCCCCGGCGCCCGCGACGAGCGGCGTTTGCACGATGCCATCGATCACGAATTGTACCGCAAGCGCCGCAAGGAGCATCCCCATCAAGCGGGTGACGACCATGATGCCGGTGCGCCCGAGCGCCCGCCCGATCGGGTCGCCCAACCGGAACAGCACCCAGGTGATCGCGAGCACGACGCCCATCATCGCGAACACCACCCCCTGAGCGGCCGTATCTCCCGCCGCCTCACCGACGAGCAGGATCATCGCGGCGATGGCCCCGGGCCCGGCGATCAGCGGGATCGCCAGGGGAAAGACCGATGGGTCGTCAGGACTGCCGGCAGCGTCCTCGGCGCGGCGCTCGCGCCGGGCTGTCCGCCGCTCGAAGAGCATGTCGATCGCGGTGAGAAACAACAGCACCCCGCCGGCGATCCGGAAGGCAGGCATCGAGATCCCGGCGAAAGCGAGCACCGCATCGCCTGCCAGGCCGAACACCACCAAGATCCCGACCGACACGAGGATGGCCCGGTTGGCGATGCGCTGGCGTCCGGCCGCGTCGTGGCTCGCGGTCAGCGCAATGAACAGCGGCGTCGTGCCCACGGGGTCGACGATCGCGAACAGGGTGACGAAGGCCGAGAGCGCGCTGTCCATGCAGGGGCTGTGCCTGCGTCGGGGGCTTCCGGTCAAGAGGGGCTGCGGCTGGTCGCGACCCCGACCGACTGACGAAGTGGCGACTCTCGAGCCGGAACGCATCAGCACCGCGACCCCGACCAAGAGTTTATCGCTGCCGCCGATGCGCCTTGTGTCGGGTCCGCTGCGCCCGCACCCGTGCCGCCCGCAGTCGGTTTGCTGCGGCCGCCGTCACCGAAGCTGCGGGGGATCACCACCCCGGCACCACCCCGCACCCCCCGGCGCAGAGCTGCCATTGTCACACGACCCGCCAAGCAGTCCCGGTTCGCCCCTGCGCCGGGCTGCTGCTCGGCAGGCATCTGACAGGCCCCTCGATGCGCTGCGGCCCTCGGAAACCGTTCCACATCCCCATCGCGGCCCGCGACCCCGGGCTCAGGCGGCGCCGGCAGACATCTCCGCCTCGGCCGCATCGAGCTTTTCCTGTGCCGCGACCCAGAGCGCCTCGGCCCGGGCTTGACCGTCGAGGATCTCGCCGCGCTTGATCTGCAGCGCTTCGATTTTCTCCACGGGGCCTTCGTAGAGACCCGGCTCAGCGAGCCTGGCGTCGAGCTTCTCGAGCATCGCCTCGATCTTCTCCAGCCGCTCCTCACAGGCCTTCACCTCAGCGCGAAGCGGCGCGAGCAACCGCCGCGTCTCGGCAGCGCTGCGTTTTGCCTGGCGCCGCTGGGAGGGTTGCGGCCCCTGCCCGCCCGCTTCCGCCTCAGAGGCCAGGAGCAGCCGGCGGTAATCCTCCATATCGCCGTCATAGGGGGCAACCCGGCCGCCCTTAACCAACCACAGCCGGTCCGCCACCGCCTCGACGAGATGGGCGTCGTGCGAAATGAGGATGACGGCCCCCGAATAGGCGTTGAGCGCGGTGACCAGCGCTTCCCGGCTCTCGATATCGAGGTGGTTTGTCGGCTCGTCGAGAATGATCAAATGCGGCGCCTCAAGGGCGGCCATCGTCAGCATCAGCCGCGCTTTTTGACCGCCGGAGAGATCGCCCACCGGGGTGTCGGCGATATCGGCGCCGGTGCCCCCCTGGGCGAGGAGCGCCCGCAACTTAGCCGGCTCGAGAAGAGGGCGTGCCCGGCGCAGGATCTCGAGCGGGGTCTCCGCGGGGTCGAGTTCGTCGGTCTGATGTTGAGCGAAATAGCCGATCCTCAGATGCGAGGATACCCGCCGCGCCCCCCCCATCGGCTGCAGCCGGCCGGAAATCAGCTTGGCGAAGGTGGACTTCCCCTGTCCGTTGGCGCCGAGCAGGGCGATCCGGTCGTCCTGGTCGATCCGCAGCGAGACCCGGGAGAGCACGGGCCGCGCGTCATAACCAACCTCGGCTGCCTCGAAGGCGACGAGCGGCGGCGGCAACGCCTCGGGCTCCGGCAACCGGATTGGCGCGACCGCATTCTCCACAACAGCGGCGATGGGCTCCATCTTCTCCAGCATCTTGAGCCGCGCCTGGGCCTGCTTCGCCTTCGAGGCCTTGTAGCGGAAGCGATCGACGAAGCTCTGCATATGCGCCCGGGCTGCCGCTTGCTTCTTCGCCGCTGCCGCCTGCAACGCGAGCTTCTCCCGGCGCACCCGATCGAAGGTGTCGTAGGCGCCGCCATAGAGCGTGAGTTTGCGCGCATCGAGATGCAGGATCTGAGACACCGCGCGGTTCAGCAGCCCACGGTCATGCGAGATCACGAGCGTGGTGTGCGGGTAGCGGGCGAGATACTGCTCGAGCCACACCGCGCCTTCGAGATCAAGATAGTTGGTGGGCTCATCGAGGAGCAACAGATCCGGCGCGGAGAACAACACCGCGGCCAGGGCCACACGCATGCGCCAGCCGCCGGAGAACTCCGCCGCGGCACGGGCCTGCTCCGGCGCCGGGAAGCCGAGCCCTGCAAGGATCGTCGCGGCTCTGGCTTCTGCCGAATGGGCGTCGATGTCGGTCAGACGTGCCTGGACTTCGGCGATGCGCTCGGGGTCCTCAGCCGCCTCGGCCTCGGCGAGCAGCGCGGCGCGCTCGGTATCGGCCGCCAACACGATCTCGATCAGCGGCTCCGGCCCGGCGGGCACCTCCTGTGCCACACCGCCGATCCGGGCCCGGGGCGGTAGCGAAATCTCGCCCTGGTCAGGGCTCAGCTCTCCGCGGATCAAGCGAAACAAGGTCGACTTGCCGGTCCCGTTTCGCCCCACGATCCCGACGCGGGCGCCGGCAGGGATCTGCGCCGACGCGCCCTCGAACAGCGGCCTACCCGCCATGGAGAATGATAAATCGCGAATGGTGAGCATGCCCTGGAGCTAGCAAGTGCCTCGGCGCGGGTCCAGCGCCAAACCCGCGAAGATGCACCTGGCAGGATCAGCCGCCGGTGCGCCGCGCCAGCATCTGATGCGCAAGCTCCGCCACCCGGGCGCCCCAGTGATCCCAGTTCAACAGCTGTTCGAAGCGTGCGCGCGCGGCCAGGCGCATCGCCCGGTGACGCCCCGGCTCGGCCATGATCTCTCGGATGCGCGCGGCGAAAGCCTCCCCCGTCGCGCCAGGGGATAGGAGGGCGCCGGTCTCACCGTCGGAAACCATGCTCGAAACCCCGCCGGTGCGGGTGCTCAAGACCGGCAAACTATGGGCCGCCGCTTCCGCGAAGACGATGCCGAGGCATTCCGCTCGGACTGGCATCAGAAGGAAATCCGCCTCCGCGAACGCCCGCTCGAAGCGGGCGCGGGCCGCGCTGTCCGACTTGTCGAGAAAGCCGAGGATCTCCAGACCGGGTGTGCTCGGATCGACCCCCTCGGGCCGGCAACCGAGCAGGCTGAGCGTCGCCTGGATCCCCTGCGCGCGCAGCATGTGCAACGTGTCGACCGCAACGTCGCCCCCCTTGCGATGCCACTCCTTGCCAACGAAGAGCAGCTTCGGCGCTCGGTGGGGCGCTGCGGTCTCTAAGACCTCCCGGCGGGACGGCGGATCGATCAGATTGGCACCGAAAGGAATGACATGGATCTTGGCCGGATCGGTGCCGTAATCCTCGATCGCCGAACGCGCCGCCCACTCGGAGGGTAGGATTACCAGATCCGCACGGGTCAGGGCCGATTGCTCCATCTGCTCGCCCATGCGCCGGCTGTTGCGGCTGAGATTGGTGAATTCGGGATAATATCCCTGTATCAGTCGAAAGGTGGCGTCGGAGCTGTAGATCACCGGGACTTCAGGCGGCAGGCTGGCGACAACCGCCGAGGCCGCCGCGGCGACCACGAGGTCGGGCTGTGCGCCGCGGCAACGCCGGCGTGCCTCCGCGCGATGGACTGCCGCGCGCAGCCGGTTGGCGTATCCCCAGTAGGTGCGCCCGGTTATCCGGTGGCCTATCTGCCCGACAATCTTGGCAAATCTCAGCGGGAGGCGGCTGAACGGACCGAGATGGACCACGGAGCCCAGATGGCCGGACAGTGCTTCGGCCATGAAATAGGGCGTGCCCGACCACGTACTCAATTTGCGCCCGTCATCCACCCTCAGGAAGCCAACCCGCGGCCGTAAAGAGCGGGCCGGCGCCGCCTGGAGGATCCGCGCGCCGCTCACGCTCGAGCCCCGGAGACCCGCGCCTGGATTTGCGCGAGTTCTCGGTCGAGCCGCGGGGCAGAGAGCCCGAAATGCTCGGCGATCTCGCGAAAGCGCCAGCGCCAGTCGAGCCGTGCCAAGGCTTCCAGATGGTTGATCCGCGCCTGCTCAGGCTGCCAGGCCCCGACCGCCTGTGCGATCTGTGCGATGCCCGGGGCCAGCTCGGAGCTGTCGAGCTCGCACAGCGCACCAGGCCAGAAGCACGCGCGGACGAGGTGATCGGTTGCTGGCGAGACCCCGGCCACAACACAGCCGGCGCCCAGCCCGTCGGTCCACCGGCCCGTGGCGTACTCCTTGGTCGGGTGTGTATAGGCCTTTGGAGCGACCAGGTTCGAAAAAGCAATCAGGAACTTGGCGCGTCGGTAATGGTTGCAGACCAGCTCTTGCGGATCCTCCCCTTGTTGCGGAAGGGGGGGGCGCCCCTGAAATCGCAGCCCCTGCGCGGCGAAGGCCTGCTCGAGCACAGCGTCATCGTCCCAAGCATCTGGCTGTCGGCCCACCCTCAGAACATCGACGTCGCGTGCCGCATCGCCGCTGCCCAGCCGCAACGCGTCGGTGCCCCAGCCGAGGAAGCTCGTCGGGATCCGAGTTCGGTGCATGTATTCATCGACATCGTTTCCGCCGGCGATGAACAGATGGCCATAGCTGCGTTTAAGCCCAATGGTCACGAGCCGTTCGGTCCAAAAGCTATCGATAACCCATGCCGCAATCTGCGAGAAGCCACGGTGCCAGTCGTCGACTTGCGTCAAAAGATAGAGGTCGCGCGGTGAGGGTGCGATGACCAGGAGCCCGGGTTTGTCACGGCCCGCCTTCTGCCGCGTGAGTGCCAGCTCGACGAAGTTGCGCCAGCTACGCCGATCGGACGCGGGATGCACCACGGGGGCTTCGAGAAGTTCACCCGCGAGGCGAACCATGTGGCGGACCGGCCCCCAACCCAGTTTGCTGAGGCGCGGACTTACGATCAACAGGCGCGGTTGGGCTGCGTCATCCGTCACCATGATGAAACGATGCGTCCTGTCGCCCCACACCGGCCCCCCTGATCAAGCAGTCGCAATCTCAAGGCGGCAGGCATTTTCTACCTCGCCCGTCCCCCTAACACACTTCGGCTTTGGGTCTAAAGAAATCAGGCCGCCCCGGTCGCGGGTGAGGCGGGCCATCGTCTGGGCCAGGACCAGCTTTCGCTGCGCCTGTGCGGCGTGCGGCCTTATGGGATTTGGGGTCTGGGAACCTCGGTACGGCGGCCCGTTCGCCAAGCTGGAGTGCCCTCGACGAACCACTGGTCCGACATTGACGACCATGTGTCGCGGTTCGCGGATGCCACTCGGTCGCCGCCCCAGCGG
>JBHJGY010000126.1:0-12748 GCA_050331335.1 Pikeienuella sp. | reverse complement strand
TGGGTCTGCGGGGCGGGTGCGGTCAGCACGGTGACGAGCTTGGGCGTCTCATCCGCGCCGGAACGGCTGGCCGACGGCAAGATGAAAGCCAAGGCCATCAGCGCCTTGAGAATTGGGCGTGTCATGGGCGTCTCCCTTCGGGTGGTCAACTATGTTGCCTCCCAGTGTTAGCCGGCGCTGCGACGGCCTTCAGTGACGATGTCACCAAGCGGAGACAAAGGGACCCCTTCCCAGCCGGTTCTTCGCCGGTTCGTCCCGGGGCATACCGCCGTGCCGCCACCGGCCTAGACACGGAGGGAACTGAAAGTGCCTGAGATCGCGGCTTCTAAGCCCCCGGCCCTTCTAAGCCCCCGGCCTCGGTGCAGAACGAGGATGTCTTGCGGATCCATGGAGTTTTGCGGCCCGTGTCGGGCGAAACTGGGGCGCGGTCGCTCCCGCTGGGTCTCTGAAGAGCCACCGGCGCGGAAACTGCCGCAGTCGCCTTGGCCAACCGCCCGGTGTGGAGACGGTCGATAACGGGGGCGGCGAAAGCAGGGCGCGTCTGTGTGCGAGGCATGTTTCGATGGCGAGACGGCCCCGCGCCTGCTGATCGGAAACTGCCGATTGCCGAACCTGCCGCACCGAGCCGCCCGGACGCTTTAAGAAGTGTTGGATGAGACAAAGCTCGCCGATATCGTCAGCAGGGGTGATTGACGGCAACGCCTAAGGAGGCCGATCGACGGTAACCTTCCGTCAGAACCGTGCACACAAGGGGTGAGCACATGACCGCCTGGATTAACCGGTTCAGAGGCCTCTCATCTCTCGCCCGCGAGATCCGCGAGAGTCTCGTTTCTCGGAGCATGCTCGTGCGGGTGCCAGCCGGTCATGTGATCTTTGGTCCGGGCAAATCGCCGGAAAACCTGCTTCTGCTGCTGTCGGGCACTGTCAGAGTGCATCAGACCTCCGAGAATGGGCGTGAAATCGTGCTCTACCGAGTTGAAGCCGGGCAGAGTTGTGTGCTGACCACCGCCTGCCTGCTGGCCTATGAGGACTACACCGCAGAGGGGGTGGCCGAGACGGATGTCGAGGCGGTAGCGATCCCGCGCGCGGTGTTCGACGATATGCTCGCGCGGTCGCCAGAGTTCCGAAGCTTCGTCTTCACCGCCTATTCCCGGCGAATCACCGAGCTCTTCCGAGTGATCGACGAGGTCGCGTTCGGCCGGATCGACACCCGTTTGGCACAACGCCTCACGACGATGGCGGCCGAAGGAGGCGAAGTGAAGGCCACCCACCAACAGCTTGCGACCGAGCTCGGCACCGCGCGTGAGGTTATCTCGCGACATCTCCAGGAGTTTCAGCGCCGCGGCTGGATTGCCCAATCGAGGGGCACAATCGCTGTCTCGGATCCCGAGGCGCTGGCGCAACTCGCGACGGCCTAAGGCTGGGCGACGTCTGAGGCGATGTCAGACCGGTGAGCCCTGTGCTCCGCGAAGCGCTTCGGCCCGAACGGCGCTCGCTCGCCTTTTCCAAGCCGTGCCGCGCTTCCAGGTTGCGCTCATGGAGCTCTGCGCGCCCGTTTCCGGCCTTGCCATTCTCATGGCTGCAGCGGTTCGGATCTGACCGATCGTCGCTCTGCGTGGTCCGGGTTTATCCCCACGGCCTGGTGTTAGAATGGGCTTTAGCCTGAAGGCTTTACTTTGTGTCGCCGCCCCAATCGTTCTCCCAACGGCTTTGTTGCCCGGCGAACTCTCCCGAAGCTGGGGTGCTAAGCGTCTCCGTGCCCGCGCGCTCTTGCCCGTGACAGAGGGAGAATGCGGCGAACGCCCGGCGCGGATCCCCAGAACAACGACTGGTCCGATGATCTTTCTCGCGCAACCATTGCGCTGGTATCGCCGTTGCGTTGTGTTGCCAAAAACACGGCTGTTCTTTCCGTATGCGCCAATTGTGATATCCTAGTTACGGCCGATGGAGTGCAGGGAGCTGCCATGAAGCGCTGGATCATCGTCGTTGGCATTATAGGCACGCTGGGATTGCTTGCGGCGCTTCACCATGTCGTGGTGATCACGGCTCGCGGTACGGCGTTTTCGAACGCATTTGCCGGCACGTGCCAAGCCTGCCACGGCGATCTCTATAAAGGCTTCGGTCGCCAGGAGCCGTGAGGTCGGCCGCGCGCACTGGCACGCTGTCGCAGCCAATGAAGGTCAGCGCGCGGCGGACATCGTACCTGCGTGCCAAGGCTGCCCGGTCTTGTGGGATATGCGTGTTCGGCGGGTGATCAGGGAGCAACGTCGCTTGGCGCAGGAAATCCGTCGGGACGGCTTTGGGGCAAGCCCGCGCGCCAAACCGCTCGATCCTCGCGCAAAGCCATCGGGGCCGGGCTGCATGGAATTTGCAAGCCCCCACTCAACTGTGGACGTTACCAGCATTTTTTGGTGCCGGTCGAGGGACTCGAACCCCCGACATCCTGATTACAAATCAGGCGCTCTACCAGCTGAGCTAGACCGGCATATTCGCCGTTATGGCCGATCCTCGCGGCGCCCTCAAGACCGCGAAATCTCTGTCGCGGCAGGGGTGCGTTAACCCTGATCGTCGATGATCGAAGCAGATCCGCCAAGGAGGTCCCTCGTGGCATCGCGTCTGCTTCTCGTTCTTTGCCTTCTCTCATTCGGCTGTTCGCCGGAGCCCGAGCCATTGGCCCTACCGCAGATGTCGGCGCCGAGCGTGGAGATGGCAGTCGTGGGCGGGCTGCCGCTGCCGGCGCGGCTTGGGCTCTTGCGGGTGTCGGGCGGGCGTCTTGGGCCGGTGCCTGGGCGGGAGGCGGCGCGTTGGCGTGCAGCGCTGCGGGAGGTCAACCGCATGATGCCCGCCCCGATACGCTTCGTCCCGATGGCCCCGCCGGGGCAGATCGCGCTGGAAGACGGTGTCTTTGCGGCGGTCGCGGCCGCGCGGCGGGCGGGGCTCGACGGCCTGCTGGTCTACGAACTCTCCGTTCGACCGGAGAACGATCACGTGCTCGCGGCGCTGGCCGATCTGCCCTTCATCGGGGGCGCTGTGCCGGGAACCCGGCTGACCACGGCGCAAGCGGCGGGCACGGCCATCCTCCTCGGCTCGGACGGGCGGCAGCTTGGCATGGTGCGGGCAGGCCTCGTTGGCACCCCCATCGCACCCCTCGCGCTCACCGGGGGAGATGGCGACAAGGCGGCGGGCCTTGCGGCCTATGCAATGCTCAACGCGCTGGCGCCGATGGCCGAAGATATGCTCACCGAAGCGGTGGCAGCGGCTTATTGAGCGGCTGCGCTGTGGGTCCAAGGGTCATGCCAGGGGGCGCTAGGGCATCATGGGGCTTCGGCGGCGATCCCGAGCCGGCGGGCAAGCCCGGTGAAGATCGCGCGGGTGGTTTCCGACCATGCGGCCTCGCCGGAGATGCAAAGATTGGCCTCCGACCGCAGGATCAGCCCGTCTTCGAGCACTCGGAGATGGTTGTCCCGCAGGGTCGCGCCGCTCGAGGTGATGTCGACAATCGCTTCGGCGGTTCGGTTCTTGGGGGCAGCCTCAGTCGCGCCGAGGCTCGGCACGATCCGATAATCGGCGACACCCTTGGCCCGGAAGAAGCCGCGCGTGAGGTTGAGGTACTTCGTCGCCACCCGCAGCGACCGACCGTGACGCGCTCGGAAATCGGCGCAGACCTCGTCGAGATCGGCCATCGTCGCGACGTCGATCCAAAAGTCGGGCACGGCCACGACGAGATCCGCATGGCCGAACCCCATCGCGGTGGCAAGTCGCACATCCCGGCCTCGAAACGCGACGCGCTCGCGGATCAGATCCTCCCCGGTCACCCCGAGATGAATGCGCCCGGCCGCAAGTTCGCCGGGGATTTCCCCCGCGGAGAGCATCACGACGCCGAGTCCCGGCAGCCCATGGACCTCTGCCCGATACTCCCGCGACTGCCCGGCCGGGGCTATCTCGACCCCGCGCGCGGCGAACCAGGCGATCGTGTCCGCCTGAAGCCGCCCCTTCGACGGCAGGCCCAGCGTTAGCGCACTCATTGGGCCTCTCCGAACCGCGGCAGTTCGGCGCCCAAGGGCGCGCGATGCGCCCGTGCCGCCTCGGGCCGGATCATCGCACCGATCGCAGGGATTGGTCGCGGTGCGCCGAGGCGCTCGGTCATCCGGTCGTAGCGCCCGCCGCCGGCCAGCGGCGGCCCGCCTCCGTCCTCTGGCGCCACCTCGAAGACGAAGCCGTCGTAGTACTCCATCAGCCGGCCGAAGCGGGCGTCGAATGGCAGGTCTTCCGCATCGATGCCGACCCTGTTGAGCGCGTCCAGCCGGCGTTCGAACCGCTCCAAAGCTGGGGTGATGTCGACCGCGGCCTCCGCCGTCAGAGCCCGGAGCCGCGAGAGCGCCGTCCCGGAAGGACCGGCCACCGACAGCGCCCCCTCGACCAGCGCGGCCTGTTCGTCGGGCATCGGCGGCTCGGCTTCGGCCTCCCGGAGGCGCAACGCGCGTTCGGCCACCTCTTCGGCCCCGCGCGCGCCGACGATCCGCAACCCGTCGCCCATCAGCTCATCGACCGCCGCGCGCCCGCGCTCCGCTGCGGCGAGCAGCGCTGCCCGTTGGTCCCCATGGGGTGGCCGGGCCCCTGCATAGCCGGCGATCAATTCTCGAAACCGGGCCGGCCGCCAGAAATGCCGCCGCAGCGCGGCGCGCCGGGACTCCGGCATCTCCAGCGCGGACAGCAGCGCGAAGAAAATTCCCGGATCACCGGTGGAGACCCGCCGCGGGCCCACCCCGAGCGCATCGAGCCCTTCGAGGACGAGCGCCAAGACGCCTGCATCGGCGGCGGCCGCGTCCGCTTCGCCGTAGCGCTCGATGCCGACCTGGAGATACTCGATGGGCCGTGCGGTCTCGTCTTGGATGCGGAATACCGGCCCGGCATAGGAGTAGGCGGCACGGCGCTCCCATCCCCCCGCGCCGTGGGCCATGGCGACCGGCAAGGTGAAATCGGGCCGCAAACAAAGTTCGCCGGCGGAGACGGGTTCGGGAAACAGGAAGGCCCGGCTGCGAATGTCCTCGCCATAGAGGTCGAGCAGGAGATCGGCGTCGATCAGGTGCCGCGGCTCGATCGGCGCATAGCCGGCCCCCTCGAACAAGGCCCGAAGCCGTGCCAGCGCCGCGTCGCGGGCGGCGAGATCGGCACCGATCAGCCAGCGTTGCATGCCAACCTCACCCGGTTCCGGCGAGCATGGCCCTGACCTCGGCCACCAGATCGGCGCGGGCGACGCTCTTTTGCGCCGGTTGCTGGGTCCATTCTTCGCGGGTCTCGATCTCGGCCGCAAGCCGGGCTCCGAGCGCGAGGTCTTTCAGTTGCACCTGGCCGCCGGCGCGTTCGTCCGCCCCCTCGATGATTGCAACAGGTGCCGCACGTTTGTCGGCGTATTTCAACTGCTTAGCCATATTGCCGCCGCCAAGGAAGACCTCCGCCCGGATCCCTGCGGATCTCAGCTCGGCGCACATGCTCTGATAGTCGGCCATCCGCTCGCGGTCGAGCGCCAGGATCACCACCGGGCCCGCATCTGCGCGTCCGCTGCGCCCGATGGCCTCGAGGGCGGCGAGCAGCCGGTCGACCCCCACCGAGATGCCGGTTGCCGGCACTTGCTGGCCGGTGAAGCGTTTGACCAAATCGTCATAGCGTCCGCCACCGGCAACCGAGCCGAATTGCCGGCGATTGCCGTGCTCGTCGGTAATCTCGAAGGTGAGCTCCGCCTCGAACACCGGTCCCGTGTAGTATCCGAGCCCCCGGACCACCGAGGGATCGACCCCCATACGCGTGCCGTATCCCTGGGCGGCGACGAGCTCGGCGATCGTCTCGAGTTCCGTGACGCCTTCGAGGCCTGCCACCGAGCTGCCCACGAGTTCGCGCAGCCGCGCGCAGGTTAAGGCGTCACTTTCCCGACCGGCCGCAACGAAGCCCATAACGATCTCGGCCTGGTCGGCGGCAAGCCCCGCGCCCTTGGTGAAATCGCCCGACTCGTCCTTGCGGCCCTCCCCGAGCAGCGCCCGCACGCCCTCGTCACCGAGGCGGTCAAGCTTGTCGACGGCGCGCAAGACGATCCCACGCTCGGCCTCGAACCGTTCCGGCTCGTCCGGCAAAAGCAACCCGGCGGCCTCCATCACCCCATTGAGCACCTTGCGGTTGTTGATCCGGATCGCGACATCGCCCTTTGCGATACCGATCGCATCGAAGGCATCGGCCAGCATCATGCAGATTTCGGCATCTGCGGCGACCGACGAAGATCCCACGGTATCGGCGTCGCACTGGTAGAATTGCCGGTAGCGCCCCGGCCCCGGTTTCTCGTTGCGCCAAACGGGGCCGACGGCATAGCGGCGATAGGGCGCAGGCAGACTTTCGCGGTGCTGCGCGACCACGCGGGCCAGGGGCGCAGTGAGGTCATAGCGCAGCGCGATCCAGCTCTCGTCCTCCTCCTGCCAGGCGAAGATGCCCGAATTCGGCCGGTCGACATCGGGGAGGAACGAGCCGAGCGCTTCGACGGTCTCGATGGCAGAGGTCTCGAGCGGATCGAACCCATACGCGTGGTAAACGGCGCAGATCGCGTCGAGCATGCGGCGCCGTTCGATCACCTCCGAGCCCAGATAGTCGCGAAATCCGCGTGGGGTCTGCGCCTTCGGCCGCGGCAGCTTTTTCTTTTTGTCTTTTGCCATGGCCACCCCCCTTGCGCGCCGAGCGTTGCCTAGCGGATCGGCTTCGGACGGGCAAGAGAAGGGGTGGCACCCGTCCGGCAGCCTTTGGCAGCGCGCCGGCCCGCTCGTTATCTGCGGACGTAGATGTCGTCCGTGCCAAGCGCCTCGACCCGCTTATAGCCGCGCCGCTCCATCAGGCGGAAGATCTCCGTGCCGTGGACGAAACTGTCGATGCTCCAGGCGCCGACGCTGTATTCGTTGAAAGGGAAATGCTCCAAGATGCGAAGCTCCGCCCCCATCGCGTCGAGCGAGATGAGTTCGACATCGCGCAGATACTGGCTGTCGAGGATCTGAGCGAGACTGCGGGTGCGTACGCTGCGTCGCCGGGCCCGTGCCCCCGAGATTTCCTCGAGGCTCGCGAGAAGTTCGGGGTCGTAGGTCGGCCCAATCCCGCTCATCTGGGTGGGTCCCTCGTCGAACTCGATGAATTCCTGCTCGCCGGCGGCCTCCCAAGCGGCAACGGCGAGGCAGGGGGAGCGGCGGAATTCTGCCGCCTTGACCCTCGGCGCCGATGCCGGCTCGACAAGGATCCCGCTCCAACCCCGCATCAGTTCGAAGAACAGGCAATTTGATCCCGTCACCCCGTCGAAGCCGCCGATCTCCACGAAGACCCCGTTGCGTTTACCCTCGAAGACACGCTCGTCGAGGAACGCGTCCTGGCCGGACTCGCTAAAGAACTGGGCGCGGGTGTTGGAGGCGCGCTCGCAATCCCAGATGAGCTGGTGGATCGAGCCGCGCGCCCGGGCCGCGCGCACCTCGCCGGAGAGCCCGCGCAGGATCCGATGCCCCTCCGAAAAGGCTTGGCGCCCGCGCTCGACCATCTCGCGTCCACGGACAAACCGGCGCTCGACGTCGTCCGCTTCCGTCATCTCGGGAAATCTGGCGCCATCCCGAGCCATCTCAGGCCAGTGCGTCTTTTACCCGGGCGCTTGCCTCGGCGAAGTCCATCTGGCCCTGATAGCGCCCCTTCAACTGAGCCATCACCTTGCCGATGTCGCGGATCGAGGCCGCGCCGGTTTCGGTGATCGCGGCATCGACCGCGGCGGCCACCTCGACGTCGGACAGCTGTTTGGGTAAGAATTCGGCAATGATCCGGGCCTCCTGGCGCTCCTGTTCGGCAAGCTCCATCCGGGCCGCCTCTTCGTAGGCGGCTGCCGATTCCCCGCGCTGCTTGTCCATACGCGGAAGGATCGCGCGCGCTTCCGCCTGCGGAAGCTCTTCTTCTGCACTGTCCTCCGCCCGCAGCGCGATCTCCCTGTCCTTCAGGCAAGCAAGCATGAGGCGCAGGGTGCTGACCCGGACCTCGTCTTTCTCGCGCATCGCGTCCTTTAGCGCGTCCATGATCCTGCTCTTCATCGCCCCTCGCATATGCTGCAGCGGCTCGCCGCGATAGCGCCCCCGTGGAGGACGTTAGCGCAGGCAAGAGGGCCCGGCAACGAAGCGACCCCGGTCTTCGCCTACCTAACGCCAGTTGCCTTGACCCCGAGCGCCCGATTGTCTAGCCAAACGCGGCTGGATTTTTGGCAAGGAGCCGCAGATGAGCATCGGCGTTCTCGAGGCTGATGGTGGATCCGCCGCGCCGCGCCCGACCGGATGTCTCGCGCTGGCGGATGGGTCGATATTCTGGGGCTACGGGTTCGGAGCGGTCGGCCAGACCGTGGGCGAGCTGTGCTTCAACACCGCGATGACCGGCTACCAAGAGATCATGACCGATCCGTCCTACGCCCACCAAATTGTGACCTTTACCTTCCCGCATATCGGCAACGTAGGGACGACGGCGGAGGATGACGAGACCGCGCTCCCGGTCGCCCGCGGTATGGTGGTGCGCTGGCCGGTCACGGAGCCATCTAACTGGCGGGCCACGGCGCGGCTCTCCGACTGGCTTGCGGGCCATGGGCGGATCGGCCTTGCGGGCATCGACACCCGGCGGCTCACGCGGCGGATCCGCAGCTTCGGCATGCCCCACGCGGCTCTGGCGCATGATCCCCAGGGGCGGATCGACTCCGCGGCATTGGTGGCGGCGGCCCGAGATTTTCCCGGGCTCGAAGGGGCCGATCTCGCGGCGGAGGTGACCCCGGCCCAGTCCGCTGTTTGGACCGAGACGGGGTGGGTCTGGGGCCATGGGTTCGGCGGACTGGCGACACCGCGCTTTCGGGTCGCGGCGATCGATTATGGCGCCAAGCGGACGATCTTCCGCTGCCTTGCCGATATCGGCGCGGAGGTGCATGTGCTGCCGGCGACGGCCTCAGCGGATGAGGTGCTGGCGCGCGAGCCCGACGGTGTTTTTCTGTCCAACGGCCCCGGCGATCCGGCCGCGACGGCGGCGTATGCGGTGCCGATGATCAAGTCGGTGATCGCGGCGGGAAAGCCGGTTTTCGGGATCTGCCTTGGGCACCAGTTGCTGGGCCTCGCGCTGGGCGGTCGGACCGTGAAGATGCCGCATGGCCATCACGGCGCGAACCACCCGGTGAAGGATCTGCAGACCGGTAAGGTCGAGATCACGTCGATGAATCACGGCTTCGCGGTCGAGGCCGCCACGTTGCCGGCTGGGGTGGTTGAGACACACCGATCGCTTTTCGACGGCTCCAATTGCGGTCTGCGCGTCGAGGGCAAGCCGATCTTTTCGGTCCAATACCACCCAGAGGCGAGCCCCGGTCCGCAGGACAGCCGTTATCTGTTCGGCCGTTTCGCTGACGCGATGCTGGGGGCCGCCTGACGGACCGCCACTGTCCAGCCCGCCCCCGTTAGGGTGGCATTAACAGATTCTTAATACCTAAAATTTTAGCCTTTCCGCTCAGGGGATCGGGAAGGATCAAGACGATGTTGCGTGGTGGGTCGACGGAACGCGGGCAATGAACGCGCCGACCGGTCGGAAGATCTGGGCGCGCGCCGACCCTCAAGGGTTGTTTGGCGCACCGGGCGGCCCCGATCCGTGGGCTGGCGATGCTGGGAATGGGACCGCGGATGCGCCGACCGGCGTTTCCTCGGCGCCGCCCCGGCCGCCGCGGCGCTCCCCGTCTGACGCCCGGCTCGCCGCGCGCCGCGCGGCACGGGCCGGACTTGGAACGGTCGACCTCGCGGCGGCCCCCCCCGATCCTGCCCTGCTGCAGGCCGCGGACGCCCCGCTTTATCTGCGCCACGGTCTCCTGCCCTGGCGGCGACGGGGCCGTGTCACCACCTATGCGGTGGTCGACCCCGCCGAGCTGCCGAGCGGGCTCGCTAAGCTGTCGGTGCGGCCCGAGCTCGCTTGCGCTGTCGTCTGCACCCGTGCCGGCCTCGCAACGGCCGTGGCGACGGCGTTAGGCCCCGCACTCGCCGCCCGCGCCGCCCATCGCACGCCGCCGGAGATGAGCCTGCGCACCCTCGTGGGGTTGAGGCTTCGGGTCGCCCTTGTGCTCCTGGCGCTGTTCTGCGCCGGTCTCTTGGCAGGAGAGGCATTTCTCGCCATCGCCCTCGCGGCGCTTGTCGCGCTGAACGCCGCAACGGCTGCCTTACGCCTCGCGGCCCTCGTCGCTGGCGATGGCTGCCGCGATCGCGAGAGCCGCGCCGGGCCGCCCTTGCCGAATTCGGGGCTTCCCATGACGAGCGTTCTTGTGCCGCTCTATCGGGAGGGCCGGATGGTTCGCCAGATCGTCGACGCCGTCTCGCGGCTCGACTATCCCAAGGGGCGGCTCGAGGTGTTGCTCCTGCTCGAGGCGGATGACGTCGAAACCCGTGCGGCCGTTGCGCAGGTCGATTTGCCCTTCTGGATCCGCCCGGTGACCGTGCCGCCGGGGCTTCCCCGGACCAAGCCGCGGGCGTTGAATTATGCGCTCGACTTCGCCAGGGGAGAGATCATCGGGATCCTCGACGCCGAGGACCGCCCCGATCCCGGCCAGCTTCGCGCCGTTGCCACCACCTTGGCCGCAGCCCCGCGCCGGGTCGCCTGCGTGCAGTGCCAGCTCGCCTATCACAACGCCCGAGAGAACTGGCTCTCGCGCTGCTTTCAGATCGAGTACTCGATTTGGTTTGACGTCTTGTTGCGCGGCTTCCAAGCGCTTCGGTTGCCGATCCCCCTTGGCGGGACCTCCGTCTACTTTCGTCGCGGGGCCTTGGAGACTGTGGGAGCGTGGGACGCGCAAAACGTCACCGAAGACGCAGATCTCGGGATGCGGCTCGCGCGCCGCGGCTGGCGGGTCGCGGTCCTCGGCTCGGTCACCGAGGAAGAGGCCAACTGCATCGCCTGGCGCTGGGTGCGGCAGCGCTCGCGATGGCTGAAGGGGTATCTGCTCACCTGGCTGACCCATATGCGCCGCCCTGGACGGCTATGGCGCGATCTGGGGACCCGTGGGTTTCTGGGGCTGAACCTGCTGCTGTTGGGCGGCGCGGCCTCTTATCTTGCGATCCCGTTGTTCTGGGCGGCACTGGTCGGCTGGGTGATCACAGGTGAAGCGGTTTGGCACAGCGCGTTGCCCGGCTGGATTGCGTGGCTCGTGGGCGCGACCTTGGCAGCCGGGCAGACGGTGATGCTCGTCTGCGCGGCGATCGCGCTCGGGCGACGGCGGCAGCTTGGGCTCATTTGGGTGGTGCCGACGCTGCCGCTCTACTGGACGCTCGGGGCCCTCGCGGCGTGGAAGGCGGTGATCGAATTGCTCGTCGCGCCCTTTTGGTGGGATAAGACCGAACACGGGTTGAGCCGGGCTCTGACGCTGCGCAGCTGACCGGTTGAGGGCCTGCGGAGGGGGGGCCGTGCGCGGCCCTGCATCAAGCCTGCGTCACGCCCGCCTCAAGCCCGCGTCAAGCCCGCGTCAAGAAAGCGTCACGCCGGGAAGCTGGAAACCGATCGGCCGCGGACGATAGTTCGGCATACCGGGATGGCGTTCCATGACTTGGCACATCGCCGTCCCACAGCCAGGGAGAGATAGATGACCGACTTCCAGATCAGCCGTCGCAGCGTCCTCGCCGGCACCGCCGCCCTCGGGGCCGCGGCGCTGCCCGGCGCGGGTTTCGCAGAAGCGCCGATGCTCGGAGTGACCCAACCGACGCATACCCGCTTCAAGATTGGTGCCTTCGAAGTGACGACCATCCTCGACGGCGCGGTCGCACTCCCCGGCCCGCACCCGATCTTCGGCGAGAATGTCACCGCCGAGGAGGCGGCGGCGCTGGCGGCGGAGAACTTCCTGCCGGCGGATCGCATGGAGACCCCCTTCACCGTCACCATCGTCAACACCGGCAACGAGGTGATCCTCTTCGACACCGGCAATGGCGGCGATACCGGGCGGCGCCCGGCGGCGGGCCAGCTGCTCGCGCGGCTGGAGGCGGCGGGCTTCTCAGCCGAGCAGATTGACCACGTCGTGATCACCCATTTCCATGGCGACCATATCGGCGGGCTGACTGAGGGGGGCGCGCCCGCCTTCCCCAATGCCCAGGTGATCTTGGGGGCCAAGGAGTTCGACTTCTGGTCGAACGAGGACCTGCTGTTCGACGACGCGATGTCGAGCCGGGCGCAGCTCGTTCAGGACAAGGTGGTGCCGTTCGCCGAGGCGGCGCGGATGATCGCCCCCGGCGATGCGGTGGTCTCCGGCATTGAGGCCGTCGATGCCTGGGGACACACGCCGGGCCATCATGCCTTTCACATCGAGAGCGAGGGCGAGCGGCTGATGATCATTGCCGATACGGCCAACCACTACGTGATGTCTCTGCAGCGCCCCGACTGGCATATCCGCTTCGACATGGACAAGGAAGGGGCGGTCACGGCACGCAAGCAGGTGTTGGGCCTGATCGCGGCGGACAAGATCCCGTTTGTCGGCTATCACATGCCAGCGCCGGCGGTGGGCTATTTGGAGCCCCATGGCGCGGGCTTCCGCTATGTGGCGGCGAGCTATCAGCTCCGGGTTTGAGACATCTGGGGGCGGTGCCGACCCCCGGGTGCGCCCCCCCCCCCCCCCCCACCGGCCGGTGGGGCCCCCCCCGGGCCCCCCCCACAAAGACCGCGCCCCCCCCATGTTCTCCCAGAATAACTCCGCGGTAGG
>JBHJGY010000125.1:0-16491 GCA_050331335.1 Pikeienuella sp. | reverse complement strand
ATGTTTGGCTCCGGCGGTAGGATTCGAACCTACGACCAGCGGATTAACAGTCCGATGCTCTACCACTGAGCTACGCCGGAAAGGGCCATCATCACGGTGGCGAGGCTATAGCAAAGCGACCGCGGGGCGTCCAGGCCTTTGGCAGACCGCGCGCGATTGGGGCAGGTAACGGGGATCGACAGGATGCGACCACCCACCTCCACAAGACGGCGCGGCGCTGTATCTCATTGTGCCGCTTGGGGGGCGACGCCGCCGAACTCCCGCGTTGCCTCCTGCGCGGCCTGTGCGACCATGCGCCCGAGCACCGGCAGCCGGTCGCGGCTGACCCGCGCTGACGGCCCAGAAACTGAGATTGCCGCAACCGATTGGCCCATTTCGTCGAAGACGGGGGCCGCGGCGCAGCGCAGCCCCGGCGCGTGCTCCTCGTCGTCAACCGCATAGCCGACCGAGCGTATCTCTTCGAGCGCCTTGGCCAGGCTGTCCCGCCGCGTGATCGTCAGGTCGGTGACACTCGGAAGCGCGTAGCCGGCGAGGATCGCGTTGCGACGCGGCGGGTCCATATGGGCGAGCAACGCTTTGCCAGCCGCAGAGGCATGGAGCATCACCCGACCGCCGACCCCAGTGATCGCGCGCATGGCATGACGCGATTCGATCTGGCCGACGCACACCACGTCCCCATCGCTCTCGACAAACAGATTGGCCGTCTCACCGGTCATCTCCATCAGTCGGAGCAGGAATGGCCGACCGATCGTCACCTTGTCTCGCGCCCTTGCAAACGCGGACCCGACAAAGAACGCCGCCACACCGACGCGCCAGACGCCTGCCTGAGGATCGGGACGGACGAAGCGTTCGGCCTCGAGCGTGGTCAACAGGCGGTGGGTCGTCGATGGCGGAAGCCCTGCAGCTTCCGAGACTTCCGTGAGCGACATGCCGACAGGGTTCTCCGCCAAATGCCGCAGCAGCGAGAGGGCGCGGGTGAGCGAGCGAACTTGTCCGGCGTTGCGCGATTTCTCGTCTCTCATGTTTTGGCATCCTTTCCCAATTGCGTGGGAAATTAGACTTTCTGCGGAAAGGTCAACCGCTGGGGCGTCTCGAGGTGCATCGAGTCGCAGGAAAGTTGGGCGTTCAGCGGAGCTGGGTGCGGCGTTAACCGGGCATTTACTATGCTGGGCGTATTGAAGAGGTGCTCGTCGGGAACCGAGGGCCGTTGAAGCGCACCCCCCTCCGTCGCCGCCCGGCGTCTCGGCCGCCGTCGGCAAGACCAGGCCCGGAAACGGGCCGCCCCGCCTCAGCTAAAATGGCTGAGGTGGGGCTCTGCGCGTCTGCGCGGGCCGGCTCAGCCGGAGGTTGTTTTCCCCCAGGCATCACGCTTGCGATAGAGGGTCGAGGGGCTGACATCGAGGAGCCGCGCGGCCTTGGGGATCGAGCCGTCGCAGGCGGCGATCGTCGCCTCGATGAACCGCCGCTCGAGCTCCGCCAGCGAGAGCCCGACCAGTGCGTCGAGATCTCGGCCGGCCGCGGTCGGCGCGTGGTCCCGCGCGCCCGCCGGCAGGCTCTGATCCGACGGTGGCGCAAGCTGCCCTTGGGCCGACTGGGCCTGCGACGGCGGCAGCGCGCCGGCCCCACGTAGCGCCGCCGGCAGCATCTCCGGACCAACTTCGGCGGCATCGTGGAGCACCACCACGTTGCGCAAGATGTTCTGCAGCTCGCGAACATTTCCCGGCCAGGAATAGTTGCGGAAGAGCTCGCGCGCTTGAGCCGAAAGCCCCCGGAAATGCCGCCCCTCCTCCTCTGAAAAGCGTCGCAGCAAAACTTCGGCGATCGCGATCACGTCATTGTCACGCTCACGCAGCGCCGGCAGCTGAATCGGCACCACATGCAGGCGGTAGAAGAGGTCTTCTCTGAAGCGGCCTTGGCGCACTTCTTCCGCCGGATCGCGATTTGTTGCGCACACGATGCGGACATCTACCTTCGTGGCCTCTGTCGCGCCGACGGGTTGGATCATCGAGGTTTGCAGAAAGCGCAACAGCTTGGTTTGAAGCGCGAGATCCATTTCGCAGATCTCGTCCAGGAACAGCGTGCCGCCATCGGCCACCGCTGCGGCCCCCCGTTTGTCTGCCAGCGCTCCGGTAAAGGAGCCACGCAGATGCCCGAAGAGTTCCGATTCGAGCAGGTCGCGTGGGATCGCGCCACAATTCACGGGCACGAAAGGCCCGCGACGGCGCACCGATAGATCGTGGATCGCTTGCGCGCAGATCTCCTTGCCGGTGCCGCTCTCGCCGGTGATAAAGACCGTCGCAGTGGATCGGGCGATGCTACGCACCATCTCGTAAATCTTACGCATCACCGGCGAATCGCCGATGAAGCCCTCGAAGCCCGGCGCTTCGTCCTCCTGAGTGCGGACCGGGTCGGGCTCGCCCGCGGCCGTCTCCGAGATGAGGGCGAGCGCGTTCTCCACTGCCCCGATCAGACGGCGCTCGTCGAAAGGCTTGACCAGAAAGTCGAAGGCTCCCTCTCGCATCGCCTCGACCGCCCGGTTTATCGAGCCATTGGCGGTTATCACAATGACCTTCACGTCCGGATCGACTGTGTTGATCCTGCGTAGAACAGTGAGCCCGTCTTGGTCTGGAAGGACGAGGTCGAGCAGCACGATACGCGGCCGGTTTTCCTCGAAGGCGGCGACAGCGGTGCGCGCGTCGAAAGCACACACTACGCTGAAGCCCGCTTTCTTCAGGAATGCCTCGTAAAGCGTGGCTAGAGAGCGCGTGTCCTCCACCAGCAGCACTGGTTGGAACTGGCGCATCGGCATGAGATACCCTTACATGTTTTCACGCATGAACACTCGCAATTGGTCGATTTCGGCGACGGCCGATACCGCCAAGCGTTCCATCTCAGTAAAATCCCAACGATGCGCGGCAGAATTAAGGCATTGCGATGTATTTTGCAGTTTGACTGCGCCGACTGAGCCTGCGACGGCCACGAGTATATGGGTTGCCTCTCGAAGGGCGCGGGCGTCCTTCTCTGCGATCCCGGTCTTGATGCGGTCGCGCACGGCGTCGAGGTCGCTGTCCATGCGGGCGGCGAGCTCACGCATGGCCTCAGCACCGATCGAACCGGCCAAACTCCGATAGGCATCGAGATCGATCCCGGCGACTTCCGCTTCGGCAAGTTTTGGGTCGTGGAACCTGGCGTCCTGTTTCGGCAGGCGCGCGGCCGGGCGTGCTGCGACGAGGGCCCGGATGTCTTCCCCGAGTTGGTCCACCGACAGGATCGGCTTTGCAATCACGCCGTCGGCACCGGCATCGAGGATCGCGTCCCGATGATCGCGCATGACGTAGGCGGTCAGCGCGATCAAGGGCATTTTGGCGGCGGGTTCCGCTCCGGCCCGGATCCGGCGGATCACCTCGATCCCATCGAGGCGGGGCATCTCGATGTCGATGAGCGCGAGGTCGAAACGTTCCTTCTCGGCCAGTTCGACCGCCTCCACGCCGTCATTGGCAAGACGCGAGGTGGCGCCGAGAACGGCCAACATCTGCGAGGCCACCATCTGATTGGTGGGGTTGTCTTCAGCAAGAAGAATGTGGAGGCCGCCTAGGCTCACAGCCACTTCCTTGAGACGACGAACGAGGTTTGGGCGCGTATCACCCTTCAGCGGACCTTAGTTTGTGGGGCAGCCCGGGGCAAGCAACAGCCATGCCCGGGCGCCCGATGACGCAGCTTCGGCTCAGCCGCGGGCCGGCGCGAGCCCGGAGAGCGCCGAGCGGATCTCTCCCAGCACGGCGGGGTCTTCGATCGTCGCGGGCATCTTCACCTCTTGCCCATCGGCGATCTGGACCATGGTCTTTCGCAAGATCTTTCCCGAGCGGGTTTTGGGCAGGCGGTCCACCACAACGGTGGTCTTGAAGGCGGCGACCGGGCCGATCTCGTCGCGCACCCGTGTCACGCATTCCTTGGCGATCTCGTGATCTGGCCGATCGCAGCCTGCATTCAAGCAGACGAATCCCAGCGGCACCTGGCCCTTCAGCTCATCATGGACGCCGATCACCGCGCATTCGGCGACATCCGGATGGCCCGCGAGCACCTCTTCCATTGCGCCGGTGGAGAGCCTGTGGCCCGCGACATTGATGACGTCGTCGGTGCGCGCCATGATGTATAGGTAGCCATCCTCGTCCATGAGCCCCGCATCGCCGGTCTCGTAGTAACCCGGGAATGCGTCGAGATAGCTCTTCTGAAAGCGGGCATCGGCGTTCCAGAGGCTCGGCAGGGTGCCCGGCGGCAAAGGCAGCTTGATGGCGATCGCGCCGAGGGTGTTGGGCCCGACTTCGTGGCCCGCTTCGTCAAGGATGTGGACATTGTAGCCGGGCATGGCGACGGTCGGGCTCCCCGCCTTGATCGGCAGGGCTTCGAGGCCCATCGGGTTGGCGGCAATGGCAAAACCCGTCTCGGTTTGCCACCAGTGATCGATGACCGGCACCCCGAGCTGATCTCCCGCCCAGACGAGGGTGTCAGGATCGCAACGCTCGCCTGCGAAGAATAGGGATTGAAGCGAGCCGATATCGTAATCTTTGACGAGCGCGCCCTTCGGGTCTGCCCGCTTGATGGCGCGGAAGGCGGTCGGCGCGGTGAACAGGACCTTGACCCGGTGCTCTTCGATCACCCGCCAGAAGGTGCCGGCATCGGGGGTTCCGACCGGCTTGCCTTCGAAGACGATCGTCGTGCAACCGAGCAGCAACGGGGCGTACACGATGTAGGAATGGCCCACGACCCAGCCCACATCGGAGGCCGCCCAGTAAACGTCGCCTTGCTCGACGTCGTAGATGTTTCGCATCGTCCAAAGCAGCGCCACCATATGGCCCGCATTCGGGCGCATGACGCCCTTCGGCTGGCCCGTCGTACCCGAGGTATAGAGGATGTAGAGGGGGTCCGCGCCGCCGACAGGCGTGCAGGGGGCCGGGTCGATGCCCTCTTGGAACGCATGCCATTCGTAGTCTCGGCCTTCGACGAGCTCCGCCAGTTCCTGCTCCCGCTGGAAGATGACGCAAAAATCGGGCTTGGCGCGCGACTGTCGGATCGCCTCGTCGACCAGCGGCTTATAGTGCACCACCCGATTGGGCTCCAGCCCGCAAGAGGCGGCGATGATGGCTTTGGGCGCGCAGTCGTCGATGCGTACGGCGAGTTCATGGGCCGCAAAGCCGCCGAAGACCACCGAGTGGATCGCGCCCAGCCGCGCACAAGCGAGCATCGCCACAAGCGCTTCGGGCACCATTGGCATGTAGATGATTACCCGGTCGCCTTTGACGACGCCCTTGGCCGCGAGGCCGCCGGCGAGCCGGGCCACCCGGTCGAGAAGTTCGGCATAGGTGATCGTCTGCTTGGTGCCGGTGATCGGGCTGTCGTGAATGATCGCTGGCTTGTCGCCCAGACCGGCGGCGACATGGCGGTCGAGGGCGTTGTGGCAGGTGTTGCAGGTGGCGTCGGCAAACCAGCGGTAGAACGGCGCGCCGGCAGCGTCGAGCGCCTTGGTCGGCGGCGTGATCCAATCGACGGTTTTCGCCGCCTCCATCCAAAAGCCTTCCGGGTCGGCCTTCCAGGCGTCGTAGGTCTCGCGGTAGCGGCCCATGCGTTTCTCCATGTTTTTTGTTGCGCCGTATGGCGGCGTCTTGTTTCGATGTTTTAGGCGTACTGCGTTACTGGGGTGCCAGCCAATGCGGCGATGTTGAGAAGCCCGCGCGCTGTCACCGAGGGGCTGACGATATGCGCCTTATTGCCCATGCCCATTAGGATCGGACCGATCTCGAGGCCGCCTGTGAGTTGCTTCAGGATATTGCGCGATCCCGAAGCCGCATCGACATTCGCGAATATTAAGCAGTTGGCCGGTCCGGTGAGTCGCGCATTCGGCATGATCCGGCGCAGCAGTTCGGGGTCGAGGGCGTGGTCGGCATGCATCTCGCCGTCGAACTCGAAATCCACGCCCCGCAACTCGAGAATCTCGAGGGCTGAGCGCATCTTCTGACCCGAGACGGTGTCGAGGTTGCCGAAGACCGAGTGCGACAACAGCGCGACCCGCGGCTCGATGCCGAAGCGGCGGATATGCCGTGCGGCGCCAACGGCGGTCTCTGCCACCTGCTCGGGGGTTGGCTCCTGGTGCACCTGGCTGTCGGCGATAAAGATCACGCCTTGGTCGAGGATGACAGTCGAGAGCGCGCCCACGGGTTTGAGCCGACCTCCCTTGCCGTCGGGAAGCCCCGAGAGGATCTGGTCGAGATAGTTCAGGTGCCAAAGATACTGGCCGAAGCTGCCGCAGATCATGCTGTCGGCTTCGCCGCGCCGAACCATAATCGCACCGATCGCAGTGGTGTTGGTGCGCAGGATGGTGCGGGCGATATCGGGCGTGACCCCGCGGCGCTCCATGATCGAGTGGTACTCGGTCCAATAGTCCTTGTAGCGCGGGTCGTTCTCGGGGTCGCAAATCTGGAGATCCCGGCCGATCTTCAGGTCGATCCCGCAGCGGTCCAGACGCGCCTCGATCACTTTCGTGCGCCCGATCAGCACCGGCCGGTCGATACCTTCCTGGACCATCGATTGCGCGGTGTGGAGCACCCGTTCGTCCTCACCTTCGGCGAAGACGATGGACCGGTGGGAGGATCTCGCAGCGTCGAAGACCGGGCGCATGATCATGCCGGTGCGGAAGACCGAGGCGTCCAACAGGCGCTGATAGTCTTCGAGACAGGGCAGGGGCTTGCGGGCGACGCCCTCTTCGATGGCCATTCGGGCGACGGCGGTGGCGATTTCGCCCAGCAGCCGCGGATCGAACGGCTTCGGGATCAGGTAATCGCGACCGAAAACCATGCGTTCGCCGCGATAGACAGCTGCCGTCTCAGCCGTTGCGGATTTGCGGGCGAGCGCGGCGATGGCCTCGGCGCAGGCCACCTTCATCCGTTCGGTGATTTGGGTGGCCTGAACATCGAGGGCGCCGCGGAAGATGAACGGAAAGCACAGGACGTTGTTCACCTGGTTCGCGTAGTCGGAGCGCCCGGTGGCGACGATCGCATCCGGCCGCGCGGCCTTTGCTGCGTCGGGCCAGATCTCGGGCACCGGGTTGGCGAGCGCGAGTATCACGGGATCAGGCGCCATCTTGGCCACCATTTCGGGCGTCAGCACCCCCGCCGCGGACAGGCCGAGAAAGAGATCGGCCCCCGCGATGACCGTTTCCATCGGGCCGGCGTCCGGAG
This sequence comes from Pikeienuella sp., assembly GCA_050331335.1. Lineage (GTDB taxonomy): Bacteria > Pseudomonadota > Alphaproteobacteria > Rhodobacterales > Rhodobacteraceae > Thermohalobaculum. The sequence goes on along the minus strand of JBHJGY010000125.1, from coordinate 9,259 downwards.
GTTGGGCATAGGCGGCCTTGGTCTCGTGAAGGTCGGTGCGGTTCGTATGGACGAGGCCGTCGATGTCGTAGAGGAAGACGTTTTCGCGCTTGAGCCCCATATCTCTCAGGAGGTTGAGGCAGGCGATCCCTGCGGCCCCCCCGCCGGTGGAGACGAGCTTGACCTCTCCGAGGGACTTGCCGGCGAGGCGCATGGCGTTGAGCACCGCGGCGGCGACAACGATGGCGGTCCCGTGTTGGTCGTCGTGGAAGACCGGGATGCCCATCCGCTCTTTGCAGATGCGCTCCACCTCGAAGCAGGCCGGTGCGCCGATATCCTCGAGATTGACAGCGCCAAAGGTCGGCTCGAGCGCGATGACGATCTCTGCAAGCCGCTCGGCGTCGTTCTCGTTCACCTCGATGTCGAAGCCGTCGATATTGGCGAATTTTTTGAAGAGGGCCACCTTCCCCTCCATGACCGGCTTCGACGCTGCTGCGCCGATATTGCCCAAGCCGAGGACCGCGGTGCCGTTGGAGATCACAGCCACCCGGTTGGCCTTGCCGGTGTAGCGGAAGGCGAGGGTCGGGTCTTTTTTGATTTCCAGGCAGGCTTCCGCCACGCCGGGCGAATAAGCGAGGCTCAGTTCACGTTGGGTCGCCATCGGCTTGGTTACCCGGATCGCGAGTTTCCCCGGCTGCGGGTCCGCGTGGTAACTGAGTGCCGCCTCGCGCAGCGCCTCGTCCTTCTGCTGGCTCATCTGGTCTCCCCCTTCAGCGCGTTCGGCGGCCGTATGCGGCTCTTGCCTTATCTTAAGCGCTCAAGGGCGGCGATAGGTAGGCGGAACCTGCCCAGGCGGCGAATGGGCCGCAACGGCGCGTGTAGCTGCCGGAACGAAAACGGGGGCCGATAAGGCCCCCGCGCACCGTCCGCTAAAGGATCGACGTGCCCGCGCTTAAGCGGAGCGCCGACGACCGATATATCCGATCGCCCCGAGGCCGCCGAGCAGCAGCAGCGCCGACGCGGGCAGGGGAACAATGGTATTGACCTTTTCCTCGGGCGTCGTGTTGTCGAAGGTGACAGCCCCGTCCAAAAAAAAATTCCGACCTGTTCCTACAGGCCCTTCCAACACACCAAGGCGCAGGTCAAACGTACTTGTTTGACCGAAGAACACGCTGATCGATGCGCGTTCCTGATCAGCGGTCAGGTTCACATTCTCATTAGGATTTGGCACATCACCCACTTCCGTTCCGAGAAAGCGAGGACTGTTGTCGATCGGGTCCAAGTCCTGCGCAAGCCCCGTATCGCTCGAGGCCGTCACGATCGCCGGGCTAAGAATGGTCACGGCTTCCCGCCGGCTGAAATCGATGTCGAGAACACCAAGCTCCACATCGCCGCCCGGATCGGAGGCATTACCGTTTTGATCGACGAACTGAAACCGGAAATCGGTGATGTTTTCGGCCGGGTCATTCCCATCTGGCACATCCAGGTTGATGCTGCCGAACCCGTTCACGGTACCATTGTTGGCCGGGTTGAAGAAGTCCCAAGCATTACCCTGGTTGTTCGGGCTCTCGAATACCAAAAGATTGAGCGTCGAGCTGTCGGGCAGCGTCAGCGCATTTGCGAAGGTTATCGTATTCGTGTTTCCATCGAACGACCCGTTCGAGAAATCGATATCAACCGTCGCCGCACTCGCAACGCCTGCACCCAAGGTTGCAGCAACCGCTGCACCAAAGACCATTCCACGCATGACCACCCCACCAGAATCTTCCACCGCTTTTACGTTACTCCAGACCCGCAGGGTTTTCAAGGTATATCGATCAAAATGCGCTTTCCAGGCGGTGCGGCGGTCTCATTCGGCCGCTTTCGGGGTGCGTGCCGCCCGGACGAGAGACAGGATCTCGGCCGCCGCCTCGGGGATGTTCGTGCCCGGCCCGAAGATCGCTCTCACGCCGGCGGCCCGAAGAAACTCGTAGTCCTGAGCCGGGATCACGCCGCCGCATATGACGAGGATGTCCTCCGCCCCTTGAGCCTTCAGCGCCTCGATGAGCTGGGGGGCGAGGGTGCGGTGCCCCGCCGCCTGTGAGGACACGCCGACCACATGCACGTCGTTGTCGATCGCGTCCTGGGCGGCCTCTTCCGGGGTCTGGAACAACGGCCCGACATCGACATCGAAGCCGATATCGGCAAACGCAGTGGCGATCACCTTCGCACCGCGGTCGTGCCCGTCTTGGCCCATCTTGACGACGAGCATCCGCGGGCGCCGGCCTTCCTCTTCGGCGAAGCGCTCGACCTCGCCCTGGATCTTCTCGAAGCCGTCGTCGCCCTCATAAGCCTTGCCGTAGACGCCGGAAAGAGTGCGGATCTCGGCCCGGTGGCGGTCGAAGACGGTCTCCATGGCGGCGCTGATCTCGCCGACGCTGGCCCGGGCGCGGGCGGCGTCCACCGCAGCCTCCAGGAGGTTCCCCCCCTCGCGGGCCCGGCGCTCGAGCTCCCGGAGGGCCGCGTCGCAGGCAGCCTTGTCGCGGCTCGCCCGGATGCGCTCGAGCTTGGCGATCTGGGCTTCGCGAACCTTGGCGTTGTCGATGTCGAGCACGTCGATATCGGGTTCCTCGTCGAGGCGGTATTTGTTCACCCCGACGATCACCTCCTGGCCGCGATCGACCTCCGCCTGCCAGCGGGCGGCGGCTTCCTCGATGCGCAGCTTGGGCATCCCGGAGGCAACTGCCTTGGTCATCCCGCCCAGGCCATCGATTTCCTCGATGATTGCCCAGGCCGCCTCGCAAAGCTCGTTGGTCAGCGCTTCGACATAATAGGAGCCGGCCAGTGGATCGACGGTCTTGGTCACGCCCGTTTCATGCTGGAGGATCAACTGGGTATTGCGGGCAATGCGGGCGGAGAATTCGGTCGGCAGGCCGATCGCTTCGTCGAAGCTGTTGGTGTGGAGCGACTGGGTGCCGCCGAGGACCGCCGCCAGCGCTTCGTAGGCCGTGCGCACGACGTTGTTGTAGGGGTCCTGTTCGGCGAGCGACACGCCGGAAGTCTGGCAGTGCGTCCGCAGCATCTTCGAGCGCGGGTCTTTCGGCTCGAACTCCTCCATGATGCGCGCCCAGAGCGTGCGAGCGGCGCGAAGCTTGGCCACCTCCATGAAGAAGTTCATCCCGATCGCGAAGAAGAACGACAGCCGGCCGGCGAATTTATCGACGTCCATGCCGCGGGCGATCGCAGTCTTCACGTATTCCTTGCCGTCCGCTAGCGTAAAGGCAAGCTCTTGGACCAGCGTCGCCCCGGCCTCCTGCATGTGATAGCCGCTGATCGAGATCGAATTGAACTTCGGCATCTCGGCGGCGGTGTATTCGATGATGTCCGCAATGATCCGCATCGAAGGCTCGGGCGGATAGATATAGGTGTTGCGGACCATGAACTCCTTGAGGATGTCATTCTGGATGGTGCCGGACAGCTTGGCCCGCGGCACCCCCTGCTCCTCGCCTGCGACGATGAAGGAGGCCAGCACCGGGATCACCGCGCCATTCATCGTCATCGAGACCGAGACCGTCTCGAGCGGGATCTGGTCGAAGAGGATTTTCATGTCCTCGACCGAATCGATCGCGACCCCAGCCTTGCCGACATCGCCCACGACCCGCGGATGGTCGCTGTCATAGCCGCGGTGGGTGGCCAGGTCGAAGGCGACGGACGCCCCCTGCTGCCCCGCGGCGAGCGCCTTGCGATAGAAGGCGTTCGACTCCTCGGCGGTGGAAAAGCCGGCATATTGCCGGATCGTCCAGGGCCGGCCGGTGTACATCGTCGCCCGCACGCCGCGGGTGAACGGCGCCTCGCCGGGGATCTGCCCCAAATGTTCGAGCCCAACGAGGTCGTCCGCCGTGTAAAGCGGCTTCACGGCGATGCCCTCGCGGGTCTGCCAGGTGAGCACTTCGGGCGCGCGCCCCTTCAGCTCCTTTTCCGCCATCGCTCGCCAGCGCGCGATTTTCTCCGCATCCTCGGTCATCGGGTCCTCCGTCTGCACCCGGTCGCGCCAGGTCATTCGCCGCCAACACAATTCGGTGTGCCGCAGTTGTAAAGCCCGCGCAACGTCACGGGCCACGCGTCCTTTGCGACCGGCGCATTGAGAGGCGGCCCCGGGGGCCGGCCGCGAAACCGACTGAATAAGCTTACGAAGATGCGAGCCGATGTCACCAGCGGCGTCGAAGCGCTTTCGGATGCGCTCGGGCTGGCCGCCGGGCAAGGCGCTCGGCTAAGAGGGTGAGGGATGCACCGGGCGACGCGCCGGACCGGCCGGCGCGATCTGGCCCCGCGTCCTCGCGCCCGTCTCCAGATCTCGTCGCCAGACCTCGTCTCGATATCTTGGTGGCACATGTGCTCGCGAGCCAGTTTCGGGCGGGCTCCCGGGCACGCTTCGGCTCGCTTACGGCCGAATGGGATCTTGATTCCGTCGCGCAACGCCCACCTTTAGGTGCGGGAGGATGAGACATGATGACGGTCATCGCTGCGGTCGCGTCCGCGCTTTTTGTCTCGGCGGAAGCCGACACAACACTGGCGGATTACCGCTGGAACGCCCGCCCGATCGTCGTCTTTGCGGGCCCCAATGATCCGCGATTGGCCGAGCAGCGCGCGCTGTTCGAGGCCGCACGGGGCGAACTTCTCGAGCGTGACAATGTGGTGATCGTCGATTTGCGCGATACCTCGGCCTTGCGCCGGCGCTTTCGGCCCGGCGCCTTTACCGTCCTACTCGTCGGTAAGGATGGGGGCGAGAAGATCCGTGGTGTCCACCACCTCCTAAATGTGGTCTTGCACGCCCTCATTGACACCATGCCGATGCGGCGTCGCGAGATGCGCCACCGGGGCGAGGTCGAGATGAACACCCAGGGCGGCGACGACCGCTGAGCCCGCGGTCGCAGCGCGGCCCGGGCGGCTGGCAGGCCCGCGAGCTCAGCCGCCCGCCGGCAACGGCGCAAAGATCACCCGGGCCGCCCTCTATCTCGCTGTATCCGGTGCAGATCGCAGGCGGGTAAGCCAGGGCCCCGCGCGCTCCTGCGTGTCGATCGTCCGCCATGCGCCCACAAGCGTCCTCAGCAGGTGCCGGGTGGATTGTGAGCTCAGTCAAACCGGAACCCGCAGGCCCTGAGGAATGCACCCCAACGGGTTCGCTGCGGCAGGCTGTATTGCCGTCGCTTGTCCTCGGACCAGCCATAAAGCGACACCGGGCCAAACCGCTCGGGATCGCGTTCGACGGGATAGGGCGCCTCGGTTGCGCGGCGCTGGTCGTAACGGGCGATCGCGGCCTCCTGTCCGGCTGCATCGAACCGGTCGATATGAAGTGTCGCCTCGAGGCCGAGTCGCGGCGAAATCGCGGCGCGCGGCGCCTCGGGCCAGCCGATCGCAAGCCCGGCAAAGGGAAACACGCGCTCGGGCAGCGCCAGCGCTGCCGCCACCACCTCGGCGCTGTTGCGCATCACCGAGATCGGGCAGCTTCCCAACCCGGCGAGCGTTGCGGCGTTTACCAGCTGACCGAGCAGGATCGCGGCATCCCCGGTTGCGTTAAAAAGCGCGTCGAAATGGTCGTTCGGCCAGTCCGGACCGAACAGCCGGCGGAGTCTGCGGCCGTCACCAACCACCACCAGCAGCTCGGCTTCGGCGGGAAGCGCCTCGGCCCAGGATCCGCAGCCGGCCGTGAGCTGTGCCCTGAGCTGGCGATCCCGCACCCAGATCACATCCGCCTGTTGCAGATCGGATTTCGAGGGTGCCGAGAGGCCCGCTGCGATCACCAATCTCAGGAGCGGCTCGTCGACTGTCTCGGCCCTGAAGTGTCGGCAAGCCCGGCGATCGAGCAGCGCCCCGATCGCCTGCTGCCGCCAAGCCTCGAGAACGCCGTCGAGTGCGTGATCCGGGACGGGTTCTGCCGTCTCCGGGCCGAACCGGGCCGCAAGTGCCGCGGAAATCGCCGGCGCCTTCGTCATATTGCAGGTTCCAGGACCGCAATCGGCCGAGCGATCCGACCAGCCCCAAAGGCGGCATCGAGATCGACCGAGCGGCAGGCCGGCGGCGCCGGGGCGCGCCCCACGTCCCGCTCGCACCCTGGACCGCTCATAGCCTCACTCGAACTCCATGATCACATCATCGACCGAGAGCGACTGGCCGGGCGCGGCAGTGATCGCCTTGATCACCGCCTTGCGCTCTGCGCGGAGCACGTTTTCCATTTTCATCGCTTCGACGGTGCAAAGCGCCTGGCCGTCCTGCACCTCCTCACCTTCCGCGACCGCGATGGAGACGACGACGCCGGGCATCGGGCACAGCAGCAGGTTGGAGGTGTCGGGCGGGGTTTTGACGGGCATGAGCCGCGCAAGGGGCGCGATATGGGTCGGGCGAACGGAAGCGGCGAGGTCGGCGCCGCGGTAGCGGATGCGGAAGCCCTCGGCGCGTTCGTCGACCCGCAGCACCATCTCCGCCGCAGCGACGTCAGAGATCGCCCTGGCTCGGGCCATGCCCTGACCCGGCGCCCAATCCAGTTCGAACCGGGTGTCCTCGGCCGCGTCGTTCGACCCAACCGGGGTTGCCGTGACGTGAAAGGCGCGCAGCGCGGGGGCGTTCAACCCCGGCGAGACGGTGAGCGCCGGCAGCTCGGTGGTCACCCTGAACTCGTGGCCATCGATGCCAACCGTCCAAGCGCGCCGGATTTCCGGCTCCGCCGGCCGAAGCCGACCGGACACCCGGGCGTCGCGCGCGGCCCTCAGCGTCATCATCGCACCGGCAATCTCGGCCACCCGCCGCAGCGTGGGCGGCGCGAGGCTGGCGCCCGAGAAGCCCTCCGGGACCTCCTCGGCGATAAAGGCGGTTGTGATGGTGCCGGCAACAAAGCGGGGGTGGTCCATAACTGTGGACAGGAAGGGGATGTTGTGGCCGATGCCCTCCAGCTCGAACCCGTCGAGAGCTTGGCGCATCGTCTCGATTGCAGCGCCGCGGTCGGGCCCCCAGGCGCAGAGCTTGGCGATCATCGGGTCGTAGAAGCGGGAGATCTCTCCGCCTTCGTAAACCCCGGTATCGTTGCGCACGATCGCCTGCTCTGAGCGGCGCTCCTCGGGCGGGCGATAGCGCGTGAGCCGGCCGATCGAGGGGAGGAAGTTGCGATAGGGATCCTCGGCATAGATCCGGCTCTCCATCGCCCAGCCTTCGAGCTTGACGTCCTCCTGGATGATCCGCAGCGGCTCGCCGGCCGCCACCCGGATCATCTCTTCGACCAGGTCGATCCCGGTGACGAGCTCGGTGACGGGGTGTTCCACCTGGAGCCGGGTGTTCATCTCCAGAAAGTAGAAGTTGCGGGCACCGTCGACGATGAATTCCACCGTCCCCGCGGAGCGGTAGCCCACGGCGCGGGCGAGCGCGCAGGCCTGGGCACCCATCTCGGCGCGGGTTTTGGGGTCGAGGAACGGCGAGGGGGCCTCCTCGATCACCTTCTGGTTCCGTCGCTGGATCGAGCATTCGCGCTCGCCGAGATGGATCACGTTCCCATGGGCATCGGCCAGAACCTGGATCTCGATATGCCGCGGCTGGGTGACGAACTTCTCGATGAAGATCCGGTCATCGCCGAAGGAAGAAGCCGCCTCGTTCTTCGAGGACTGGAAGCCTTCGGCCACCTCGTCGGCGCTCCAGGCAATGCGCATGCCCTTGCCGCCGCCGCCCGCGCTGGCCTTGATCATCACGGGAAAGCCGATCTCGCTGGCGATCTTCACCGCCTCCTCGGCATCGGCGATGAGGCCCATATGCCCAGGCACGGTCGAGACGCCGGCATCGGCTGCGATCTTCTTGGAGGTGATCTTGTCGCCCATCGCTTCCATCGCGGTGGCAGGCGGTCCGATGAGGGCAACCCCCGCCTCTTCCAGCGCCTTGGCGAAGCGGGGGTTCTCCGAGAGGAAGCCGTAGCCCGGATGGACCGCCTCGGCGCCGGTTTGCGCGACCGCCTCGAGGATCCGGTCGATGCGCAGATAGCTCTCCGAGGCGGGCGCCGCGCCAATCGCCACGGCCTCGTCGGCCATCCGAATGTGCAGCGCATCCTTATCCGCGTCAGAATGCACCCCAACGGTGCGGATGCCGTGTCGTCGCGCGGTCTTGATCACGCGGCAGGCGATCTCGCCCCGGTTCGCGATGAGGATCTTGCTGAACATTTTGCCCCCCGTCTCTTTTCTTTCGGCAGCGCGCCATAAGCTCACTGCGATAGCCGAAAAAAATCGAGAGGGCGAGAGCCTGTGCGCGGACCGGTGATGCTCAGGCGCCGACGGTCGTGCCCAGCTGCGCCCTCTCTCCTGATGCGTGGGCTTTAGCTTTTGAAAGGGCCCAGTCGGTCCATGCATTGATCCGCCGCGGCTGGAAGATATCCGACAGCACTGCATCGATCGCGTGGTTTGCCCGCGCCTGAGGAACAACCGCGCCTACGAGAACCGAAACCGATTGATTTTCGGGGTCGGGGGTCGCCCGGACCACCGGCATCAGGCCAGGAACGCCGCGCAGCGCCCGCCAAATGTCTTGTCGCGCGGCCATGGCGAGCCAAAAGCCGAAGAGCTTGGGTTGTTCGATCGGCCCGGTGTTCCATTGGGTCTCGTGCGCGCGGGTGACCAGCCCTTGCTGGCCGACAAGGGCGGCAGGCAAGAGCCAGATGGCGCCGTCCTGCGCGGCCCAGCGAAAGCGCACCATACGCTCACCGCCCGGCATGCGCCGATGCGCCCGCCGCCGCAGGTCGAAGAGTTCGTCAAAGTCGAGTTCTGCCGCCATTCGTGCTTGGCCGATTATTCCTCGTCCGGAAGCATCACCATGACCTTCCAGGCGATGCCGACGAAGCCGAATGTTACCCCGAACGACATCAGCAGAACGAGCAGGGCCGTCACGGCCTCCTCGCTGTTATGCACCAAGGTGCCGAGGCCACCGATATCGAGCCAAAGCAGCGCCAGAAGAAATGCCCAGCCCGCCGCGATGCCTTCCGCCGCCGCCATCCCCACATACCGCGCGAGGCGGTTCGGGTCCGGCCTTTTCGATGGTTGCCCCGTCACTGGCCCCTCCTGTCTTGCTCAGCCAACTTAGGATATGAAGCGCGGGTTTGACCAGTCCAGTGGGGGCGCATGGCCGATCTGTCGCTGCGATCAGTATCCGTAGTAATAGTAGCGGCGCTTGGGGTGCGGATGGGCGCGGTAATAATAATGACGCGGCGGGCCGTAGTAGTAACCGTAACGCGGGCCGTAGTAGGGTCGGCTGGCTGCACCAAGGAGCGCCCCGGCCG
>JBHJGY010000124.1:0-9436 GCA_050331335.1 Pikeienuella sp. | reverse complement strand
GGTGCGTCGTCGGCGGCAAGCGGCCCTCTGGGCGGCGCCTTTGCGGCAGGGGCCGGCACCGGGGCGGGGGCGTGGGCGGGGGCCGAACTCGGGGCCTCGGCGCGCGCCGTTGGCTGTGCCGCAGCCGCGCGGGCCACATCGTCCTTCATGATGCGCCCATCGCGGCCGGTTCCGGTCACCTGGTCGGGCGAGAGGCCGGCCTCGGCCATCGCGGCCTTAGCCGAAGGCGCGTGTTCGATATCGCTCCGACCGGTCCCCTGAGACGCGCCAGCAGGGGCAGCGGCGGCGGCGCCATGGGCTGGGGCTGCGGCCGCGCCGCCCGCGGGCGTGATCGTGGTGAGGAGCGCGTCGAGGCCGACCGTCGCACCCTGCGGCGCGTCATGGCCACCGAGAACGCCCGCGACTGGGGCCACCACCTCAACGGAGACTTTATCCGTCTCAAGCTCGGCGATGACCTCGTCGGCCGCAACCGTCTCACCCGGGCGCTTGAACCAGGTCGACACCGTCGCCTCGGTCACGCTCTCGCCGAGGGTCGGGACGCGGACATCGACCGCAGCAGCGGCGGCGGGCGCCGGAGTTGCCACGGCCGCCGAAACGCGATCGCCCGAGCTTGCAGCCTTTGCCGCGGCCGGCGCGCTGACCGCCCCGGAGCTTGCGCCCGCCCCCTCCTCGATTATCGCGAGCAACGCATCGACCCCCACGGTATCGCCTTCCTTGGCGACAAGCTCCCCGAGGGTGCCGGCCGCGGGGCTCGGCACCTCAACGGTTACTTTGTCAGTCTCGAGCTCGGCGAGCATCTCGTCGACCTGGACGGCATCGCCTGGCTTCTTAAACCAAGTGGCCACTGTTGCCTCGGTGACGGATTCCCCAAGCGTGGGGACGCGGACTTCGATCGCCATTCCGGTTTGCCCTTCGGTTTTTGTTCGCTCGATCTCGGGATTAAGGGAGGGTTAGGGCGGCGCCTAGGAGCGCGTCCTGCTCGGCCCGATGCTGGGAGGCAAGCCCCGTCGCCGGCGAGGCGGAGGCCGGGCGGCCCGCATAAATCGGCCGGCCGACCTTGGCACCGATGCGCCCCAGCACCCATTCGATATTCGGTTCAACGAAGCTCCAGGCACCCTGGTTCTTCGGCTCCTCCTGACACCAGACGACATCGGCATTGGGGAAGCGCGCGAGTTCCCGGGTCATCGACAACGCCGGGAAGGGATAAAACTGCTCGAGCCGCATGAGGTAGACGTCGTCGGTTCCGTCCGCGTCTCGCTTGGCGAGGAGGTCGTAATAGACCTTGCCGGCACACAGCACGACCCGACGGATCTCCGCATCCGGCTTCAGCGTAACTTCCGCGGTGCCCATCTGCGCATCGTCCCAAAGCACGCGGTGGAAGGACGAGCCCTCAGACATGTCCTGGAGGGTCGAGACGCAGCGCTTGTGCCGCAGCAGCGATTTCGGCGTGAAAAGCACCAGCGGCTTGCGGAACGAGCGGTGCAGTTGGCGGCGCAGGATGTGGAAATAATTCGCCGGCGTCGTGCAGTTGGCGACGATCCAGTTGTCCTCCGCCGAGAGCTGAAGGAAGCGCTCGATCCGCGCCGAGGAGTGCTCCGGCCCCTGCCCCTCATAGCCATGCGGCAAGAGCATCACGAGACCCGACATCCGCAGCCATTTGCGCTCGCCCGAACAAATGAACTGGTCGATCATGATCTGGGCGCCGTTGACGAAATCGCCGAACTGGGCCTCCCAGAGCGTCAATGCCTGCGGCTCGGCCAGGGAGTAGCCGTATTCGTAGCCGAGCACAGCGTATTCGGAGAGCATCGAGTCGATGACCTCGAAGGTCGCCTGGCCCTCGCGAATGTTGCGCAAAGGGTAGTGGCGCTCCTCGGTCTCCTGGTCGACCACCGCAGCATGGCGTTGGGAGAAGGTGCCTCGGGTCGAGTCCTGGCCCGAGAGCCGGACCTTGTAGCCCTCCACGAGGAGCGTCCCGAAGGCCAGGGCCTCGGCGGTCGCCCAGTCGATCCCCTCGCCCGCATCGAGGGCCGCGCGCTTGGTGTCCATCAGACGCTGCACGGTCTTGTGGGTGTTGAAACCCTCCGGGATCCGGGTGAGTGCCGCGCCGACCTCGTTGAGCAGCTCCATGGAGACGGCGGTTTGTCCGCGCTGATACTCGCCCTCGGAGGTTTCGAAGCCGGACCAGCGCCCGTCCAGCCAATCCGCCTTATTGGGCTTATAAGACTTGCCGATCTCGAACTCGTCCGAGAGGAATGCCTGAAACTGCGTCTTCGCCTCTTCAGCCTCCGAGGAAGAAATCAATCCGTCGCCGATCAGTCGTTCGGTGTAAATCTGCAGCGTCGTCGGCTTTTTCTTGATCGCCTTATACATCAAAGGTTGGGTAAACATCGGCTCGTCGCCTTCGTTATGCCCGAACCGCCGGTAACAAAACAGATCTACGACCACATCGCGCTGGAACTTTTGGCGAAATTCGGTGGCGACCTTGGCGGCATGGACCACCGCTTCCGGGTCGTCGCCGTTCACGTGGAAGATCGGGCAGTCGACCATCTTCGCAATGTCGGTGGGATAAGGCGAAGAGCGCGAATGATGCGGCGCCGTCGTAAAGCCGATCTGATTGTTCACGATGAAGTGGATCGTTCCGCCGGTGCGGTGGCCCTTGAGCTCGGAGAGCCCGAAGCACTCGGCCACGACACCCTGCCCCGCAAAAGCCGCATCACCATGCAGCAGAACTGGGATAACCGCGCTGCGATCGTTGTCGTAGAGTTCCTGCTTGGCCCGCGCTTTGCCGATGACCACCGGGTTCACCGCCTCCAGATGCGAGGGGTTCGCGGTCAGCGAGAGGTGGACGTTGTTGCCGTCGAACGAGCGGTCCGACGACGCGCCGAGGTGGTATTTCACATCGCCCGAGCCGTCGACATCTTCCGGCTTGAAGCTGCCGCCCTGGAACTCGTTAAAGATCGCGCGGAAGGGCTTCCCCATCACATTGGCCAGGATATTCAGCCGGCCCCGGTGCGGCATCCCGATCACGATTTCCTTCGCGCCGAGCGCCCCGCCCCGCTTGATGATCTGCTCCATCGCCGGGATGAGCGCCTCGCCGCCGTCGAGTCCGAAGCGCTTGGTGCCCTGATACTTGACGTGAAGAAACTTCTCGAAACCTTCCGCCTCGACCATCTTATTGAAGATCGCCTTGCGCCCTTGCTGGGTGAACTGGATCTCCTTGCCGAGGCCTTCGATGCGCTGCTGCAGCCAGCTTTTCGCTTCCGGGTCGATCAGGTGCATGAACTGGAGCGCGAAAGTCCCCGCATAGGTGCGCTTCAGAAGCGTCTGGATCTCCCGCATGGTCGCGCTTTCGAGGCCCAGGACCATGTTGATGAAAATCGGCCGATCCATATCGGCGTCGGTGAAGCCGAAGAATTTCGGATCGAACTCGGGATGATCCTTTTGGCCCTGGAGCCCGAGCGGATCGAGGTCTGCGCCGAGATGACCTCGGGATCTGAACGACCGGATATACATGATGGCCCGAATAGAATCGAGCAAGCGCCGGCGCACCTCCTCGTCGGAAACCCCGCCTGGGACGTCTTTCTTGGCCTTCTCGTCGATCTTTTTCTTGAGCGCCTTGGGGTCCGGCAGCGCGTCCCAATTGCTGTCGAGCGCAGCGATGTTCTCGGAGACCGGTTGCGGCGGCCAGTCGGACCGCGCCCAGGGCGCGCCCGCGGCCTCGGCGGTTACCGCTGCGCCGTCATCGCCCAGGCCCGCGAAATACGCTTGCCAGCTTGGGTCGACGCTTTGCGGGTTGCGGGCATAGGCCGCATACAGCTGCTCGACATACGTCGCGTTGTGGCCTTGAAGAAAAGAGGTTTCGTGGAGCGGTTGATTGCCCTCCGCGTCCTTGGCCATGCCTATCCTCCCTTGTCGCCGGCTCTTGCGCGCCCGGACCTGTGCCCGACCGGCGGCCTTCTCTCCCTCATACACCCGTCTCAGGCGCTTGACCAGTTGACCACCCGGCCCTGCGCGCTAGGGCTGGGAGGCATCTCGCCGCATCGACCAGGGCAAAACAGGCGCGGCAGGCCCGTGCCTAGGGATTGACGGGGATCCGGTCCTGACAGAGTGTTCCTGTCCGAGCAGGGGGCCATCGCGCATGAACCTCGTCGCCAGGGCGGTCTCGCGCGCCACTAAGATACGAAACCATGTAACCGGTTGGCTCACGGTTCCGCAGCGCTTTCGTCATGTCGCAGGCCCCACCCATCGCCGACTTGGCGACCGCGAGGTGGCGCTGATCGTCCTAGGCCGCAACGCTGCATTTTACCTGCCCGAACTCTTCAGACATCATCGGGCTCTGGGCGTTCGGCATTTCGTCTATGTGGATAACGGTTCGCAGGACGGCTCGGTGGAGATTGCCAGCACCGAGCTCGACACGACTGTGGCCGTTTGCGACGCTTCGTTCAAACGCCACCAGGGCCTCATACGCCGGCTGGCGGCCACGCGCTTCGTCTCCGGCGGCTGGCGGCTCGTGGTCGATGCCGACGAACTCTTCGACTTTCCCGGCTCCGACAGCATCGACCTGCCCGGGTTGATCGACCGTTTAGAGGCCGCGGGCCATACCGGCCTCGTCGCGCAGATGCTCGACATGGTGCCCGAAACGGGACTCTCGCCGGCACTCTCGGAAAGCTATGCCTCGGCGATCGCCGCTTGCGCTTGGTACGACCTCAACGGTCTCGACATCCGCGCTTATCATGATCGGGACCACCCGATCGGCCATCTGACGAAGGGCAATCAGCTAACGGACCCGTGCGTCAAGGTTTTCTCGGGTGGCATCCGGCGCACGCTGTTCGGCGAACGCTGCTGCCTGACCAAGCATCCGCTGTTCAAGTTGGCGCCGGGTGTCAGGCCCCAAGGCCATCCGCATATTGCGCTGGGCCTGCGGTTGGCCGATTTCACCGCGCTCCTGCGGCACTATAAGTTCGCCGGGGACTTCCTCGAGCGTGAACGGGATCTCGTGGCGCGGCAGGCCCTGGCGCATGGCGAAGCGGCGCTGCGGGTGCGGCGGCTGTCGGCCGACCCCCAGATGAGCTTCGCCACAGAGACCCGCCGCCAGTGGAGGCCGCAGGAGCCGCTGCCGACGCGGCTCCTGGCCGAGGGGTTTCTGGTCGCCACCCCGGCCGCGCGGACACGGCTCGGCCTTAGCCCAGCTCGATCGCCTTCTTGAGCGCCTCGCCGAGGCCGGCCGGGCTGTCGGCGACCACGATCCCGGCGGCAGTCATCGCCTCGATCTTGTCCTCGGCGCCGCCTTTACCACCGGAGATGATGGCGCCCGCGTGGCCCATGCGCCGGCCCGGAGGCGCCGTGCGCCCCGCGATGAACCCGGCACAGGGCTTGCCCCGGCCCGCCTTCTTCTCCTGTCCCATGAATTCTGCCGCGAGTTCCTCGGCCGCGCCGCCGATCTCGCCGATCATGATGATCGCTTCGGTTTCCGGATCGCCCAGGAACATCTCCAGCGCCTCGATATGCTCGGTGCCTTTGATCGGGTCGCCGCCGATGCCGATGCAGGTCGACTGCCCGAGGCCGGCCGCGGTGGTCTGCGCCCCCGCCTCATAGGTTAGGGTGCCCGAGCGCGAGACGATCCCGACCTTGCCGCGCCGATGGATGTGGCCGGGCATGATGCCGATCTTGCAGGCGTCCGGCGTGATCACGCCTGGGCAGTTGGGGCCGATCAGCCGCGAGCCCGAACCCTCGAGCATCCGCTTGACCTTCATCATGTCCATCACCGGGATACCCTCGGTGATGCAGACGATAAGCTCGATCCCGGCATCGACCGCCTCGCCGATCGCATCCGCGGCGAAGGGAGGCGGCACATAGATCGCCGTGGCATTGGCCCCCGTTTTCTCCCGCGCTTCGAGCACCGTGTCGAAGACTGGCAGGCCGATATGCTCTGAGCCGCCTTTGCCGGGTGTCACGCCCCCGACCATCTGGGTGCCGTAGGCAATCGCTTGCTCGGTGTGGAAGGTGCCCTGGGAGCCGGTCAGGCCCTGGCAGATCACCTTGGTGTTTTCGTCGACGAGAACGGCCATTCAGTTTCCCTCCACTGGCTTCGCCCGGGTCATGGTCAGCATGACCAGGCGGTCGAAGATCTGCAATCTGATGCTCTTGGGCGGCGGGGTGCCCGGGAGCATCTGCGCCCAGGCCCGCCCCCGTCCGAAATCGGCGCCAATGATCGGACCGCCGCGCCGCATGCTCTCAGCGCCCAGAAGCGCCGGCGCCTCGCGCAGGAAGATGGTCTCGATCTCGGGCAGGATTTTGGACCCGCCGGTGCCGACTGCCTGGAGCTGACACCAGCCGGTGTAGAGCCCCGCATGCCGCTCACTTGCGAAATTCAGGCCGACGACGGGGATATGGTCATCCGCTCGGTCGGTAAAGCTGCCGCTGCCCAGGCTCGTCCAGCCATCCGCCGTGGTCCCCAACTTCACCTCGCCGCCTGCGGCCGGCACCAATGCGCGCGCCGCCGACGGGTTTTCGACAATCGCCCCGCAGAGCTCGGTGAAGAGCGCCCAGGCCCCTGTCTCGTCGAGCGGCTCGGCACGCGCGAGGCTCCCGCATGCGAGCAGAAGCGCGCCGGCGGCTAAGGCTGTCCAGGGCCGCCGCGAGGCGCCGGCCGCCGCCGGCCGCTCCTTGCCCTTGAAGGCT
This sequence comes from Pikeienuella sp., assembly GCA_050331335.1. Classification (GTDB taxonomy): domain Bacteria; phylum Pseudomonadota; class Alphaproteobacteria; order Rhodobacterales; family Rhodobacteraceae; genus Thermohalobaculum. Next base: position 2,755 of record JBHJGY010000124.1, on the reverse strand, counting down.
GCGATCATCGCCTGTCCTCCTCTGGCTCTGGCGCTGGCTCTGGCGCAGCTTCGGCCTCCGGTGCCGACGCAAGGGCATCCGGCCCGGCTTCGGCCACCGTCATCCGCAGCGCCCCATCCGTCGCCCCGATCAGGCGCAAGCTGCCGTCGTCCATCTCCACGGCTTCGATCGATAGCGCCAGCCCGTCGATCACCGCGAACCAGAGCGCGCCGCCGGCAATCGCATCCGCCGGTTCGATCTCGCCGGCATGGCCGAGCCCATAGATCGCCTCGAGCATTGCCAAAGCTTCGTCGATCTCGGGCGCCTCTGCGGCCCGGGCCGAAACCGTCGCGACCATCTGGCCCGTCATGGGCTCCCCTTGGACCGTGGCCCAGAGCACCCCGTCTACGGAGATCGCCGCGAGCGCTTCACCCGACGACCCGCCCGTCGCCACCGGCAGGGGCGCGAAACCCAGGCTATCCAACAGCTCCGGGATCCGCTCAGGCGCGGCAAGACCCCGACGCAGTCGCTCGAACGCCGTGAGCAGCCGCAAGGTCACCGGCCGCTCCGGATCGTCCGGCTCAGGGCCTCGGCGCATGCGGGCCCCACCGCTCACGAGATCGCCTCCGTTATGGCACAAAGTCCCGCCCGGTCCTCGAAGTCGTAGTCGAAGGCCGAGATTTCTCGCCCATACCAACGGGCCACGAGATCGCGGGCGGCCGCGTCGTAATAGCTGCTGTAATGCGGCCGGGCGGGGCCATAGGCGCGGTGGCGACCAAGGGTGAGCTTCGGCAATCCGAGATCGGCACAGAGGCTTGCCAGATCCGTCTCCAGATGCTCATGCCGCAGCACCCGGTCGACAGCGATCTTACCCCCGATCGCATAGATCCCCCAGTTGTTCAGCCGGCAGAACTCGGTGTTTCGGTAGACCGCCGAGGCCATATCGCGCGCAAAGTGCTCGGGACCGCGCCCGCGTTTCCACTGGCGATGGGTGTAGAGCGAGACTTGGCGGTCCCAGGGGTTCCGTTCGATGGAGAACTTGTAATAGCGGTCCCAGATATCGCGGCCGAAGACACGGCGCACTTGGGCGGCGGTGGCATGGGCATGAAGGCCGAAAAGCTCGGGAAGTTGGCGGGTCGCGCCGCCATGGAGGCCGGGAAACACCCGCCCCCAAGCAGGCCTCGGCCCTTGGGGCCAAAAATCGTCCGGTGCGATGATCTCCGAGAGCGCCCGCTCAAGGCTCGTGCTCCCGGTTTTCTCGGTCTTGAGGTAGATAAAGCCGTATTTATGCGAGACGATCACGGCGCCGTCTCCCAGCCGACGCCTTGCAAGACGCGCCGGGGACTGCGGCCCGCCTGAAGAGAGGCGTGCCTCGTGGCGGCGAGGAGCGTCACCCTCAGCCCTTGACGGCAGCGACGATCTTTTGCGCGGCGTCGGCCAGATTGTCGGCGGCGATCACGTCGAGGCCCGAGTCATTGATGATCTGCTTGCCGAGTTCGACATTGGTGCCTTCCAGCCGCACGACCAGCGGCACCGTCAGCCCCATTTCCTTGACCGCCTCGATCACGCCGTTCGCAATGATGTCGCACCGCATGATCCCGCCGAATATGTTCACCAGGATGCCTTTGACCGACGGGTCCGACGTGATGATCTTGAACGCCTCCGTCACCTTTTCTTTGGTCGCGCCGCCGCCCACATCGAGGAAGTTCGCGGGCTGCGACCCGTAGAGCTTGATGATGTCCATCGTCGCCATCGCGAGGCCGGCGCCGTTGACCATGCAGCCGATCTCGCCCTCGAGCGCAATGTAGTTGAGGTCGAACTTCGAAGCCTCGAGTTCCTTGGGGTCTTCCTCGGTCTCGTCGCGCAGGGCCATCACGTCCTGATGGCGGTAGAGCGCATTCGAGTCGAAATTCATTTTGCAATCGAGGCAGAGGAGATTGCCGTCTTCGGTGACCACCAGCGGGTTGATCTCAAGAAGTGCGACATCCTTCTCGACGAACATCTTATAGAGCGTGGTGACGAGCTTAACGCATTGCTTGCCCGCAGAGCCCTGTAGGTCGAGCGCTTTGGCAACCTTGCGCCCGTGAAACGGCATCACGCCGGTCGCGGGGTCGACCGAGAAGGTGAGGATCTTCTCCGGCGTCTCAGCGGCGACCTCTTCGATGTCCATGCCACCCTCGGTGGACGCGATGAAGGAGATCCGCGAGGTGTCCCTGTCGACGAGGAGCGAGAGATAGAGCTCGCGGGCAATCGCCGCGCCTTCTTCGAGATAGACACGGCCGACCTGCTTGCCCGCGGGGCCGGTCTGGTGGGTGACGAGCGTCTTGCCCAGCATCTGCTCGACAAAGCCAATCGCCTCATCTTCGCCCTTGGCGATGCGCACCCCGCCCTTCTCGCCGGCTTCCGGTTCCTGAAAGCTTCCCTTGCCCCGGCCGCCTGCATGGATCTGCGCCTTGACCACCCAAACAGGACCGCCCAGCTCAGCCACCGCTGCTGGCGCCTCCCCCGGGCTCAACACGGCAACGCCGCGGCCTACGGGAGCCCCATAGGCGCGGAGGATCTCCTTGGCCTGATATTCGTGGATGTTCATGTCGCAGAGCCTCCCCCCGGAAACTGCCGCCCCCACGGAGGTGCGGCGATGGTCGGCGCCGAGGGCGACGGGCGGGGCCGCCGGATCTCGGAACCGCAGTTTCCGGCCTCTTAACCGAAGCTTGCGCGCCCTTCAACAGAACGGACTGCCGCAGAGCGCAAAAGCTGAGCGCAAAAGCTTGGGCGC
>JBHJGY010000123.1:0-25884 GCA_050331335.1 Pikeienuella sp. | reverse complement strand
GTGACAACGTCGGCAACGCCGGTACGGAAGATGGCGTAAACGACGGCGATGCCGAGAAGCAGGATGCCAGCGGTCAGAGCGACCCAGTCGATGGTGACGGCGCCGGCTTCGTCGCGGATGAACTGTGCGAAGATGGTCATTGTACCCTCCAGAAGATTCGAGATGCCTTACGTGGTCTCACGGCCCACGCCGAAACTTCGGCGCAGAAGGAAGAGGCGGCCTCCACACCATCTCCTCCTCTGCGGAGAGGTTACCACTGCACGGCCGTTGTTCGAAAGGACAGAGCAGCCCCGGCGCGGACCTTCCCCGCAAAAAATTCCCGTCAGCGCAAGAAGATGGTAAAAGAACGGCAGGCGAAGCTGGATTGTGGGGCAAACATGGGGAAATTGCGGCGAGAATGTGGCACTCCCGTCTCGGTTGTGGCGGGAACCCTCGTACTCACCCTCCTGATCGGTGGTCTCTCGGCCGAATCGCTTGCAAATTCGACCTATCTTGAGAATGGCGTTAGGGCCGGCGACCGCTCGGGCCTGACGATCAAGCGCCCCCCCCGACCAGGTGCCAAACGCTTCGCCCCAGCCACCCGCGTGGCCCCAAAGCCCAGCCGCCGGCAACGCCATGCCTGGTTCTGGGAGACCACCTCACCTGAAGCAGCCGCCGCCACCCCAACACGCTGGGCGCAGCTGGTCGCGCGGATGCAGACCCGCCGGGCGACCGGGCAGAGCCTTGTCAGCGGCACCAGGGTCAGCAAAGTGGCTGAGCGCTGGGGGGCGGAGGTCAAGGCCGCCGCGCGGCGCCACCGGATCTCCGAGGCGCTGATCCTCGCGGTCATTGCCGTCGAAAGCTCGGGCAATCCACGCGCCGTCTCGCCCAAAGGCGCGACCGGGCTCATGCAGCTGATGCCGGGAACGGGAAAGCGCTTCGGGGTCACCGACCGGACCGATCCCAAGCAGAATCTGGCCGGCGGCACAGCCTATCTCGACTTTCTGTTGGACAAGTTCGGTGGCGACGTCGTGTTGGCGCTTGCCGGCTACAATGCGGGCGAGAACGCGGTCGACCGCCATGGCGGCGTGCCGCCCTATGCCGAGACGCGCGACTATGTCGTGCTGGTGCTGGACGCGGTCGCCGGGATCGCGCCGCTCTGCGCCGAGCCGCCCGAGAGCCCGCGCCGGGCCTGCCTGCTGCGCAATATCAGGGCGCCAAGAGCCTGATCGGCACGGCTACCGCATCGGCAGGCAGGCTTAGAGGTCCCTGCCAAGAAAGTTGCGGGCCTCCTCCGCGGTTTCGAAGATATGCGCCGGTCCGTGACGCGCCAGGGCGCGACCGAGCTTCATCCGCATGAAGGCCGAACCGGAATAACGCGTCACCCGATCGTAGAAGCTGTCTTCGAGATCTCTGCCCATGGCCGCATAGGCGCTTTCGACGTCCTCGACGATCCGCGCGCCGTCATAGTTGACCACAACATCGACGCGCCGGTCGAGAGGCGCGCAGACCTCGGCGACGCGGGCTCGGATGCTCTCCACATCCTCAAGGCTGCGCACCCGCATCTTCTCGAAGTTATTGAACAGCGTGCCGGTCTTGGGGTCGAGCGCGATGCGGTCCGCGAGGTCGAGCCGCAGGAGATCGACGCGCAGATCCATGGGCGGGGCGGCGAAGATGCGGGGATCCATCTCGTGCGGTTCGCGGATCAGAGGTCGGAAGGCCATGCGGGCGAGGATGTCGCGCTCGAGATCGATGCCGGGGGCGATCTCGAGCAACAGCAACCCGTCCGAGCAGAGCTCGAAGACGCAGCGCTCGGTGACATAGAGCACCCGCTGGCCGGTTTGTCGTGCTCGGGCACCTGAGAAGGTGACCTGCTCGACCTCTGAGTGGAACTTCTGTGCGCGACCCTCGTGGAGGATCTCCACCCGGCCGTCTGCGACCGCGATCTCCAATCCGCCAGCGGTGAAGGTGCCCGCGAAGACCACCTTGCGCGCGTTCTGCGAGATGTTGATGAAGCCGCCCGCGCCCGCCAGCCGTGGCCCGAAGCGGGAGACGTTGACATTGCCCTGCGTGTCGGCTTCAGCCATGCCGAGACAGGCCATATCGAGCCCGCCGCCGTCATAGAAGTCGAACTGCTGGTTTTGGGCGATGATCGCGTCGGTGTTGATCGCCGCGCCGAAATCCAGGCCGGAGGCGGGCTGTCCGCCGACCACACCGGGCTCGGCTGTCAGCGTGAGATGCTCCAGCAGCCCCTCCTCACCGGCAACCGCGGCGACCCCCTCGGGCATGCCGATCCCCAGATTGACGATCCCGTTGACCGGCAGCTCGAAGGCACAGCGCCGGGCGATGATCTTCCGCGCATCGAGCGCCATCGCCGGGGCGGCACCCGCCGGCGCCTTGTAGCGGCCCGTGAAGTAGTGGGAATACGTCGTCGCATAGGTTTGCAGATGGTGTTCAGGCTCGGCCACGACCACGGCATCGACGAGCGCGCCGGGGATCACCACGTCGCGTGTTGGCTGGGTCCGCGCCGCCACCACCCGCTCGACCTGGACGATCACGGCACCGCCAGAGTTCTTTGCCGCCATCGCCTGAGCGAGCACGTCGAGGATCAGCGCCTCCTTCTCCATCGTGACATTGCCGGCCTCATCGGCGGTGGTGCCGCGCAGGAGTGCAACGTCGATCGGATGCGCGCGGTAGAACAGCCAGTCGCGGCCTCCAAGCGCCATATGCGCGACGATCTCCTCGTTGGTGACGTCGTTGATCCGCCCGCCCTCGCGGCGGGGGTCGACGAAGGTGTCGAGACCGACATGGGTCAGTGTCCCCGGCTTGCCCGCGGCGATGTCGCGATAGAGGTGGGAGATCACGCCCTGGGGGAGATTGTAGGCTTCGATCTTGCCCGCCAGCGCGAGCTGCCCGATCTTCGGGATCAACCCCCAATGCCCACCGATCACCCGCGCGAGCAAGCCGTCGGCGGCGAGGCGGTTGAGCCCCCGATCCTTGCCGTCGCCTTGGCCAGCGGCGAAGAGCAGCGTCAGATCCCGCGGATGGCCGGTCGCCTCGAAGCGCCGAGACACTGCGTCGAGCAGCCCGTCCGGCACCCCGATGCCGACAAAGCCGGAGGTGGTGATCGTATCGCCGTCACGCACAAGGCGCGCGGCGTCCTGGGCGCTCACGGTCTTCTGTTTCATGGTGGCCCTCTCTGGTGCGCCTCCGCCGGGCTGTAAGCTTGACGGGGCCGCGGCTGGGGTCAAGCACCGACGCTTGGCGGGGGCGCGCGGCGGGTCTAGGCTCGGGCGCGGGAGGTGCCGCGCGTGACAGCCCTGGACTATGAAACAATCCGCTACGCCCTCGCCGACGGGGTGGCGACGATCACACTCGACCGGCCTGAGGTGCTCAACAGCCTCAATGCTCGAATGCGCCGGGAGCTGACGGCAGCGCTCGCGCAGGCGTCGCAGGAGGCTCGGACCATCCTGCTGACCGGCGCTGGCCGGGCCTTCTGTGCTGGTCAGGATCTGGGCGATGCCCGGGATGTCGCCTCGGTCGATCTGGAGAGCCTGATCTTGGAGGAGTACGCACCGCTCGTAAGGGCGATTGCCGAGGCGCCGGTGCCGGTGGTCGCGGCGGTCAACGGCGTTGCCGCTGGGGCCGGGGCAAACCTTGCGCTGGCGGCGGACCTCGTGCTGGCGGGGCACTCGGCACAGTTTCTCCAAGCCTTCGCCCGGATCGGTCTGATCCCCGATGCGGGCGGGAGCTATCTGTTGCCGCGCCTGATCGGCCGGGCGCGCGCGATGGGGCTGTGCCTGCTTGCCGAGCCGCTCGACGCCGGCAAGGCCGCCGACTGGGGCTTGATCTGGGCGGCCGTGCCGGATGCCGAGCTCGATGCGGCCGCGCTGGCCATCGCCCGTCGGCTCGCTGCTGGGCCGACCGTCGCCTTCCGCCTTCTCAAGACAGCGATGCGGGGGGCCGGGCCCGCGGAGACAACCCTTGCCGATCAGCTTGCCCTGGAGGCCCGCTTGCAGGGCGAAGCCGGCCGCAGTCGCGACTTCCAAGAAGGCGTCGCCGCCTTCCTGGAAAAGCGCCCGCCCCGCTTCGAGGGCCGCTGAGCCGTGCCGATATCCGCGCCAGAGGCCCTCGCCGACCGGATCTCAGCAGCCCCGCTGCCGTTCGATCCCGACTTGGGCAGCCGGGTCCGAACAAGCATCCCACCGCAGCTCGCGACCGGAGCGATGGGCGCCCTCCTCGAGGGCACCGCGGGGAGCGCACCCTATCTTGCGAAGCTGATCGAGCGGCATGGGGACTGGCTCGCGGAGATCGCCACCACGGCGCCGGAACTCGCGCTCGACCGTCTGATCTCGGCTCTCGCGAACGAGACCACGCAAGCCACCGAGGAAGCGGCCGCCGGGACCATCCTTCGGCAAGCAAAATCCAGGGCGGCTCTTTTGATCGCGCTGGCCGATCTCGGTGGCGTCTGGTCGCTGCAAGAGGCCACCGCGGCGCTGTCCCGCTTTGCCGAGGCCGCGCTTCAGGCCGCCGTGTCCTGGCAGCTCGGTGAAGCGACGCGGCGCGGCCGCTTATCCGCGCTGTCGGAGGCGGATCTGGCCGCTGGCGCGGGCTTTGCTGTGATCGCCATGGGCAAGCTGGGGGCGGGAGAGCTCAACTACTCCTCCGACATCGACCTCATCTGCCTCTTCGATCAGGACCGCTTCGAGCCGCGCGACTATGCCGAGGCCAAGGCCGCCTTCATCAAGGTGACCCGCGGGCTTGTGCGGCTGCTCTCCGACCAGACCGGCGAGGGCTATGTCTTCCGCACCGATTTGCGGCTGCGTCCCGCCCCGTCGACCACGCCTGTCTGCATGGCGATGGAGGCAGCCGAGCGGTACTATGAGAGCCTCGGGCGAACATGGGAGCGGGCCGCCCATATCAAGGCCCGGACGGTCGCTGGCGACATCGCCGCCGGACAAGCCTATCTGCGCCGTTTGGAGCCCTTCGTGTGGCGCCGCCATTGCGACTTCGCAGCGATCGAGGACACCTATGAGATGCTGCGCAAGATCCGTGAGAAGAAGGGAAAATTCTCGCCGGAGGGTCTGCCCGGACACGATATCAAACTTGGCCCGGGCGGCATCCGCGAGATCGAGTTCTTCGCCCAGACCCGGCAGTTGATCGGCGGCGGCCGCACGCCGGGCATTCGCCAAGCCGGCACGCTCGACGCTTTGGCTGCGCTGGCCCGGCATGGCTGGATCGAGGCCGACACCGCCGACACCCTGTCAAAGGACTACATCGCCCATCGCAGCCTCGAACACCGCCTGCAGATGATCGAGGACGCCCAGACCCAAACCATTCCGGTCTCGTCGCAGGCCCGGGCCCGCATCGCCGCCCTTTCGGGCTGGGACGACCCTCGGGCCTGGGAACGAGAGATCGCCGAGCGCCTGGCCCGGGTTCACCGGGCCACCGAGGCCTTTTTCGGCCCCGATCCGGACCAGAGAGCCGCGCGCCACGAACCGGTCGAGATCACCGAGACGTGGCTTGGGGAGATCGGCTTCGCCCGTCCCGAGGATGCTTGCCGCCGGATCGAGCGCTGGCGCTCGGGTCGGCTCCCGGCCACCCGCACGCCGCGGGCCAGGCGCCTATATGCCGGCCTGGAGCCGCGGGTCATCGCTGAGTTGGCCAAGGGCCGAAATCCGGACGAGGCGATCGCCGAATTCGACCGCTTCCTGTCCGGGCTGCCGGCCGGGGTCCAGGTGTTCTCGCTGTTCACCGCCAACCCCCATCTGCTCGACCTCATCGTCGAGATCTGCGCCGTCGCGCCCAAGCTCGCCGCTCATCTGGGATCGGAGCCCAAGGCCTTAGACGCGCTGCTCTCGCCCGATTTCTTCGAGCCGCTGCCGGGGTCCGACAGCTTGACCGCAGAGCTCGGCGCTTGGGCCGGCCGCGAAGGCGATTACGAGGGGGTGCTGGATGCGGTGCGCCGGTGGGCCCGCGAGGCGCGGTTCCGCCTCGGCGTCCAGGTGCTCACCGGCAAGGCGGACGAGACGGAGGCCGGCGCGGGCTTCTCGGCGATCGCTGAGGCCTGCCTGCAGGTGCTTCTGCCGAGGGTCCTCGCCCAATTCGCTGAGCGGCACGGCCCGCCGCCTGGGGCGGGCCTCACCGTGCTCGCCCTGGGCAAGCTCGGCTCGCGGGAGATGACCGCGGGCTCCGATCTCGACCTGATCATCGTCTACGATGCGCGCGGGGCCACCGCCTCGAACGGCCGCCGCCCCCTCGCCCCTGCCGTCTATTTCCCGCGGCTCACCCAAGCGCTCGTTGCAGCGCTCACCGTGCCCACGGCCGAGGGACGGCTTTACGAGGTGGATATGCGCCTGCGCCCCTCCGGTCGCCAGGGACCCGTCGCCGTCAGCCTCAGCGCTTTTGCAAGCTATCAGCAGGACCAGGCCTGGGTGTGGGAGCATTTGGCGCTCACCCGGGCCCGCATTGTGGCCGGCAACCGAGAGGTCGGCACCGCGGTGGAGGAGATCGTGCGCGGCGTGCTGGCCGGTCGGATCGCAAGCGCGGAGATCTGGCCTGAGGCAGGCGAGATGCGGCGCCGGCTCAATGAGGCCCATGCGGGCGAGCGCAACCGGTCTTGGGCGCTCAAGCATGCGGCCGGGGGGCTGATGGAGATCGAGTTTCTCGCTCAAGCAGGGGCGCTCTATCTCGGGCTCGGGCCCGGGCTCAAAGCCACCGACGCGCTGCCCTGGCTCGAAGGCGCTGGGCTGCTCGAGGCTGGGGCGGCAGAGCGCTTGGGCATGGCGCATCGGCTTCAATCCCGGCTCCAGCATATCGAACGGGTGGCGCTCGACCATCCCTTCGATCGCGACCGAGCGGGAACCGGGCTGAAGGCCGCGATGGCAACGGCTACCGGGCACGCCGATTTCGCCGCCCTGGAAACCGCCCTTCGCGCGCTTCAGGCGGACGCAGCCGCCCTGGCCGAGCGCAGCTTCCCCGATGAGAACTGATCGGGACGGTCAGCCGGATGGGTCGGGTCTTGACGGGCTTGACACCTGGGCGACCCGCGGTACCCGTTTCATGCGGTAGATGAGGCCGTCACGGCCCAACCTGCATTGGGGGCACAGATGCGGAGACTGTCGAGGGCTGCGGCGGCCCTTGCGCTGACAGGCGCGTTGGGGGGGTGCGTCTTGCTGCCGGTCGCGTTGATCGGCGCTGGCGCGGCGGGGGGCTACTCTTTGAGAGGTGGCGGCGGCAGCAGCGGGATCGAAAGCCCCGAGCGGATTGTTCCGACCTTGGAGCCCTCCCCGGTCAAGGGCCGGCTCAGATGCCGCCAGCGCCGGGGCGAGCCCTATGGCTGCGTCGGCGGCATCCCGGGCCATGCGCGCTGGTGCAACGACTTCCTGGCCATCAACCCGGGCGCAGAGAAGGACGGCAACCCGATCTTTCGAAGCTATTGTTTAGAGGGCGAAGTGCCGCCGCCAATTGCCGAACTCAACGATCCCAGCCTGTTGACCCCGCCCGGCTGAGGGCGCCGCAGCAGCCCGGCTCACTCGGGGATGATCTCGGCAGCGAGTGCCCAGACACGCTCATTGGCCTCCGGGCTGCGCACCCGCGTGATCTCGCAGCCGAGCCGGGCACCATTGGGCAACCGGTCGAGCTTCTCGATGCGGATGCGGGCCCGCCGCGCCCTCGGATCGACAAGGAGCTTCTGCGCCAGCCGCTCGGCGAAGGTCTCGAGCAAGGTGATGCGCGGGCCAGCCGCCAACTCCTCGATCGCCTCCACCAGCAGGTCGTAATTGATCACCCGGCCCACGCGATCGTCCATATGGGCGGTGGTGCGCGCAACCTCGAGGACGATATCGAAGCGCAGCCGCTGAGTGACCCCGTGCTCCTCGCGATAAGCGCCGATCTCGATTTCGGCGAGATAGTCCGCAAGGAAGATCCGGTCGGACGGAAGCGCTGCTTCGGCGGCGTCGGACGGGGCCAGCGGCGTCGACACAGGCGCTGGGTCGCTCATTGATCGGTCTCCGGCATTAATCGCGCTTTGTCCTCGGCCCTTGAGCCTAGCGGGGCGGCGCCGCCATGGCCACGGGAAAACGACGGCGCCCGAGGGTCTACCTCAAGCAGGCTCCGACACCGGCCAATCGGCAGCCTGCATCTCAGCCAACCGCGAGACGGTCCGGGCGAACTCGAACGCCCCCGCCCCTTCCGTGTAGAGCGCCTCGGGCGGGGCCGCAGCCGAGACATAGAGCTTGGTTCGGGCCTCATAGAGCGCATCGATCAGGGTGACGAACCGCTTGGCCTCGTTGTTCTGCGCAAAGGACAGCCGGGGCACGCCATCGACCAGCAGGACATCGTAGCGCCGTGCGATCTCCAGATAGTCGCGCGCGCCCAGGGGCACGCCACAGAGATCGCCGAAGCCGGCCCGGGCAACCCGCCCGACGGCCAACGGAATGCGAATCTGCCGCGCCCCCATCGCGATCTCGGCCGGCGCCCCAACGGCGCCCGCTGCCTCGCGCGCCCAGACCGCGTCCATCGCTGCGTGGGCCCGGTCATCCGCCGGCTGGAAATAGCGTGCCTCCGCGGTCTCGCGACCCATTCGGTAATCTGTCGAGGCGGCGAGTTCGAGCACGTCCATCCGCTCCTTCAGCATCGCGATAAACGGCAGGAACAGCGCCCGATTGAGCCCGTCCTTGTAGAGATCGTCCGGCGGGCGATTCGAGGTTGCGACCACGACGACGCCGCGATCGAAGAGCGCTTCAAACAGCCGACCGAGGATCATCGCATCGGTGATGTCGGTCACCTGCATCTCGTCGAAGCACAAGAGCGTCGCCCCTTCAGCCACCTCATCGGCCACCACCTTGATCGGGTCGGTCACGTTGCTCTCGCGGGCCAGATGAACGCCGACATGGACTTCCGCCATGAAGGCGTGGAAATGCACGCGGCGCTTGGGGCTCACCGGCGCGCCGTCGAAAAAGAGGTCCATCAGCATGGATTTGCCCCGTCCCACCCCGCCGAACATGTAGAGGCCGGTCAGCTTGATCTGGCGATGGGGCGAGCCTTTGCCGAAGCCAAACCACCCACGGGCCACCCGCTTGCCCTTCTGCGGGTCGTAGTCGCGCAGCCGGCTGTGCAGCAGCTGCAGCTTCTCCACGGCTTGGGCTTGCGCCGGATCGGGGGCAAGTTCGCCTGCTGCGACCCGCGCGCGATAGCGTGACATCGGCCCGTCCGGCATCGCCTCCCCCCGATCGTCCCAGCGCCGCCTCTGCCAGGTGATAGCCGAGCCTGAGCCGCCGACCAAGATGCGGTGTGGTCCAGGCCCGCGACCAGGGCGCCGCTGCGGCAGCCGTTGCAACAGCCGCGGCGATGGCATCCATCACAGGCTTTGGTTTGACGCCACCCGCCAACACGCGATGATGAGCGCGCAGACGGAGGCTCGACCCATGCCGCGCTTGTCGCCCACTGCCGTCATCATGATCGCCGGCGGCCTCGTGCTGGCGCTGAGCTTCGGCGCGCGCTCGGTTTTCGGCATCGTGCTCGATCCGATCTCCGACACCTATGGCTGGCCGCGGGAGACCTTCTCGCTTTCGATCGCCATCCAGAACCTTGTTTGGGGCCTCGCCCAACCCGTCTTCGGCCGCATTGCCGACCGCTTTGGAGACCGACGGGCGCTGCTGATCGGCTTTGGCCTCTATCTCGCAGGGATGCTGGTCTCCGCTCTGGGAGCAACGCCGATCGCCCAGCATCTCGGCGCGGGCCTGCTGGTCGGGCTCGGGGTGGCTGGCACGGGCTTCGGGATCGTGCTCTCGCTCGTGGGTCGCGCAACCCCCGAACCCCGTCGTGCCGCCGCGATGGGCACGGTGGCCGCCCTCGGCTCGGGCGGGCAAATCTTGATGCCGATGCTCGCCGGCACGCTGACCGAAGCGCTTGGCTGGCAGGCGGCGCTGCTCGCAATCGCCGGGCTGCTGCTGCCGATGCTGCTCTGCATTCCGCTGCTGAAGCCACGGGCGCTCGCGCCAGACGCCGACGACCCGGAGATCGCGCTGCTGCCGCTGTTGCGGGGGGCCTTTGCGCAGCCGTCCTATCTGCTGCTCACCCTGGGGTTCTTCGTCTGTGGCTTCCATGTGGGCTTTCTCACGGCGCATCTGCCGCCTTACGTCGCCGAAGTTTGCGGCTCGGTCACCCTTGGCGCGGCCACGCTTTCGATCATCGGCGTCGCGAATGTCGCAGGAACCTATCTCTTCGGCCGCCTCGGCAGCGTGGCGCCTAAGCCCTTTGTGCTGTCGGGGATCTACGCCGCCCGGGCCGTCGTTTTGTTCGCCTTCTGCATCGTGCCGCCGACACCGGTCTCGGTGATCCTGTTTTCCGCGGTGATCGGCCTTTTCTGGCTGCCGACGGTGCCGCTCACCTCGGCGCTCGTCGCGACCATCTTCGGGGCGCGCAATCTCGGGATGCTCTATGGCTTTGTGTTCCTCGGACACCAGGTGGGCTCGTTCCTCGGGGTCTGGATGGGCGGTCGGGTCTACGACATGACCGCGAGCTACGATCTGATGTGGACGATCTCCATCGCGCTCGCGATCCTCTCCGCGATCGTTCATCTTCCCGTGAAAGAAGCCCGGGTGCGCCTCGCCCTAAGCTGAGCCGCCGAGCCAGACGGCGCCGTTGCCGCGCGCACAGAAACCGCGGGCCCGATGCCGGCAACCATCGACGCCGATCGGTGCAGCGCTTGCCCATGGCGCAAGCCGACGCTCGCGTTAACGCAGAGAGGATTGATCTGACCGCGGCGATCGGCGAGACGAAAGGAAAGGAGACGCCGATGGACAGCCTGAGCTCCGACCGCCGCGCCGAGATCGCGCGCAAGACCGCAGAGACCGATATCCGCGTGAGCCTCTACCTCGACGGCACCGGCAAGAGCGACTGCCGGACCGGGATCGGCTTCTTCGACCACATGCTCGACCAACTCGCCCGCCATTCGCTGATCGACCTGGAGATCCGCGCCGAGGGCGACCTCCATATCGACGACCATCACACGGTAGAGGACACGGGGATCGCGCTCGGCCAAGCGCTGCTGTCGGCGCTTGGCGCAAAGCGGGGGATCCGTCGGTATGGCGCCGCGCTGCTGCCCATGGACGAGGCGCTGGTCCGCACGGCCCTAGATCTCTCCGGCCGGCCCTTCCTGGTTTGGGACGTGGCGTTTCCGAGCGACAAGATCGGCAGCTTCGATACCGAACTGGTCCGCGAGTTTTTCCAGGCACTGTCGACCAACGGCCGGGTGACGCTCCATGTCGCGGCGTTGGCGGGCGCCAACAGCCACCACATCGCAGAGGCCACGTTCAAGTCCGTCGCTCAGGCTTTGCGTGCCGCCGTGGAGCCCGACCCGCGCCGCGCCGGCAGCCTGCCCTCGACCAAGGGAACGCTTTGATGGAAACGCAGATCTTCACGCTCCACCATAATCCCAGAACCGGCGAGATCGAGGCGGTCGGCGAGCCCGGTGCGCTCGCGGTGGTCCCGCCGCTTTGGGCGATGTATGAAGGGTTGTGGCTCACCCTGCTGGCGCAGATCCTGCTGCTGGCCGCAGCGGCGCTCTATGTCCCGCTCGGCGTCGGGACGGTCTATCTCGGGCTCGTGCTGCTCACCGTATTCGACGGCAATTCGATCCATCGCCTGGAGCTCATGATCGCCGGCTGGCAGAGCCTGGGCATTGTCGAAGCCCGGACGGCAGAAGGAGCGGAGGAACTCTTCCTGAGAGGAGAGGCCGTCAGATGACCACCGTTATCGTGGACTACGGCTCAGGCAATCTGCGCTCGGCCGCCAAAGCCTTCTCCCGCGTGGCGCAGGAGCGCAGCCTGCCGGATCAGATCCGCGTCACCGCCGACCCGGAGGTTGTCGCCCGGGCCGAACGCGTGGTGCTCCCGGGCGTCGGCGCCTTCGCGGATTGCCAGGCCGGCCTCGCCGAGATCGACGGGATGATCGAGGCGATTACGACACGGGTGGCGGCTGGGCATCCGTTTTTGGGCATCTGTGTGGGGATGCAATTGATGGCGACCCGCGGGCTCGAACATGGGGTGACCCCCGGCTTCGACTGGATACCGGGCGATGTGGTCCGCCTCGATCCCAATGATCCGCAACTCAAAGTGCCCCATATGGGTTGGAACGAATTGCTGATGGACGACCACCCCCTGTTCGAGGGGATCGCCCCCGGGGCCCATGCATATTTCGTGCACTCCTATCATCTGCGGCCCCGCAACCCTGAACACCGGCTCGCCCATGTGCATTACGGCGAGATGGTCGCCGCCGTGGTGGGCCGGGGCAACCGGATCGGCACCCAGTTCCACCCGGAGAAAAGTCAGGAAACCGGGCTGAGGCTGATCGGTAACTTTCTCGCCTGGGAGCCCTGAGCAAGGCGGCGCGCGCCCGCAACCCGCCGGCGCCGCTTGGGCCGAACGCCGCCGCGCCCGCGCCGCTCAGGCCGTATTCCGGCAAGTCGATAAGTCACCGTGCTCATCCCGAAGACGAGGACCGTCTTTTCTCGCCGACTTCGTGCCCCGGCGACTTCTCCGGCCGCGCTGCGGGTGCCCAAATTTTTGACGCTTCGGCCGATTTTCACAACGCTTGCGGCGATGCACACCGGGCTTGACGACCCGACGGGGCCGAAATGAGCAGGCCGCGGCCGGGCGAGATCGAAGTGAGACCGAAACTTCGTTTGCCCCTGGTATTTCCAACTTGTACTTTGCGCCCGCGATCCCGCCCGGAGGACAATTCCATGAAAGCTTACCGCGTCACTGCAGCGCTGGCCGCCCTAGGCCTCGCGCTTTCGACCGCCGTCGACCGACAGGCTCACGCCCAAACCATCGATCTCGATCTTGGAACCGCGCTGGAGCTGGTCTCCCCCACCATCGCCAGCGAATTCGTCGTGCAGATCGAGCAGGGGCTCGAAATCGGCGTCGGGGGACCCGCACTCGAAGGTCTCGGCGGACAGGTGATCTCCGGTGGGCGCGGGGGCAGCAGCGTTGCGGTAATCCGCCAGCCCGGCTTTGAATCCATGGGTCTGGAGAGCGCGATCGCCCGGCTGGAGAGCATTCCGGGCGTGCGCTCGGTGGAGCCGAATTTCGAGATCCGCCGGATGAAGATGCCGAACGACCCGATGACCGGCGATATGTGGATGATCGAGGCCATCGAGCTCGCCGAGGCCTGGGGTGTCCTGGACGATGCCGGCCCGGTGGTCGTCGCCGTGATCGACGACGGCGTTCAAATCGCCCACGAAGATCTCGCCGGCAATCTCTGGACCAACCCGGGCGAGACCCCGGGCAACGGGGTCGACGACGACGGCAACGGCTTCATCGACGACGTCCACGGCTATGATTTCGGCGAGAACGACGGCGACCCCACGCCCGACCCGGCCTGCTGGAATGGCGGCGACGGCGCGGCCCACGGGACGCATGTCGCCGGCACCGTGGGCGCAGTGGGCAACAACGGGGTCGGCGTCGTTGGCGCCGCGCCGAAGGTGCAGATCATGTCGCTGAAGCTCTCGGAAATCCTCGACAAGGGCTGCCGCTACGCCGCCAACGGCTCCATCGTCGCGGCCATCGACTATGCGACGCGGATGGGCGCCAATGTGATCTCGATGAGCCTGGGCGGGCCGCGGCGCTCGGCGATCCAACGCCAACTGATCGAGCGCGCGATCGCCCGCGACATCGTCGTGGTGGCGGCTGCGGGCAATGACGGGCTCGATATCGACGGGGATAAGCCCCACATCGCCGTGCTCGCTAAGGTGATCAAAGGCAAACTCACGCCCGTCCACATGGGCGCCGCACCGACCTACCCGGCTGCCTGGAACCTCGACGGCCAAATCACCGTCGCCGCCACCGAGCGCCCGCGGGGCCAGGGCGCGGAGTTCGTCGCACAATGGCAGAACGGACTGTATTGGACGCATATGATCACGGGTCTGCGGTACACCTCAACCGGAGACTTCGACAACCGGAATGCGAAGGTGATCGCCCTGCCGAAGAATAGCAAGGCGATCGGCTCGAACTACGGCGCCACCCGGGTGCATGTGGCGGCGCCGGGCAAAGGCATCCTCAGCACCGTTCCCAAACCCCAGGGCAACCGGCTGAACTCGTCCTACGCCTCGTTCAACGGCACCTCGATGGCGACGCCCGCGGTCTCCGGCGCCGTTGCGATCCTGCGCGCGGCTTTCCCCGAGATGACGGCTCAGCAGATCAAGCGCCGGGTGATGACCACGGTTGACACCTCGGTCTCGCTGCGCAGCCGGACGGTGGCGGGCGGGGAGATCAACCTGTTCGCGATGCTCTGCGGACCCGGTGCCCCGAGGCGCCTTGCCGGCTGCGACGGGGGCGACGCGGCAGGCGGCCAGCCCACGGTCCGCGTGCCGACACTGCAGCCCACCGCGCCGCCCCCGGCCCAAGCGCCACGCCAGGACCCGGTCCGTGTCGAGACCCCGCCCGCTCAGGTCCCGGCCACCCCGCAGCGCGGGGCGGTCAACATCAACGACCTGCTGGGGAACTAAGGGATGCGCGCGGTATTGATCGCAACAGTCCTCGCGGTAGCGCCCGCCCTCGCCGCCACCAGCGCTGCGCAGACGGGCCAGGCAGGGCAGGACGGCTCGGGCCTCGATCCGGCGGCGCCACAGAGTGCCACCGAACTCGATACGGGGACGATCCTCGAGACGCTTGAGGGCGTTCTCGATGCCGGCCCCGGCGCCACACCTGGAACCGGCCCGGTCGACCCTGTCGACCCAAGCGCGACCGCGACGGACCCTACGGCTGCGGCCACCGCCGCGCCCTCGGTCGCGCCGGGCCTCGAGACCGCACCGATCCCCCGGAGCTATGTCGTCCTGGTCGAGCCCGGGACCGACCTTGCGATGCTCGCGGCGGCTTGGGCGGTGCTCGAGCCCGATCTCTCGCGGGCCCGGCCCGGGTCGTCGGTCTTCGAGCTGCGGATCGGCACCGATTTCCCGCCAGCGGAGGTGCTTGACCTACTCAACGCGACGAAAGGCGTGTTGAGCGCGGAGCCGAATTTTCCGCTCGCGCCCGCCACCGACTGAGCCGGCTGCATCGCGCATCGCGGGTTCGGGCGGGGGCTAGTGCGCCTCCGCCCAGTTCAGGCCACGGCCGGCATCGACAACGAGGGGCACCGAGATGTCCCGCGCTGGCAAGCAGGCCCGCTCCATCACCTGCCGGACCGTCTCGACCGTCGCGTCGGCCTCGCCCTGAGGCACCTCGAACAGCAGTTCATCGTGAACCTGGAGCAGCATCCGCCCCTGCAACCCCGCGGCAGCCAACGCGTCGGGAATGCGGATCATCGCGCGGCGGATGATGTCGGCCGCGCTCCCTTGGATCGGCGCGTTGATGGCCGCCCGCTCGGCGAAGCCCCGCCCGGGACCCTTTTGGGTGATGCCCGGCGTGTGGATGCGGCGGCCGAACACCGTCTCCACATAGCCCTTGGCCCTGGCGCCCTCTTTGGTTGCGTCCATATAGGCCCGGATACCGGGGAAGCGGTCGAAATAGGCGTCGATGAAGGTCTTGGCGTCGGCCTGCGGAATGCGAAGCTGGTTGGCGAGACCGAAGGCGGAGATGCCGTAGATCACGCCGAAATTGATCGCCTTGGCCTGGCGGCGGACCATCGGGTCCATCCCCTCGACCGGCACGCCGAAAACCTCAGAGGCGGTCATCGCATGGATGTCTTGGCCCGCGCGAAAGGCGGCCTTGAGCGCATCGATCCCGGCGATATGGGCGAGCAGGCGGAGCTCGATCTGGGAGTAGTCGAGGCTGAGGATGATATTGCCAGGCTCGGCGACGAAGGCGCGCCGGATGCCGCGGCCCTCCTCGGTGCGGACGGGGATGTTCTGCAGGTTGGGGTCGGTCGAAGCGAGCCGGCCGGTCGTGGTGGCGGCAAGCGAAAACGAGGTGTGAACGCGGCCCGTCTCCGCGTTGATGTGGCCCTGGAGCGCCTCGGTGTAGGTCGAGCGGAGTTTGGAGACTTGCCGCCAGTCGAGAACCCGGGCCGGCAAATCATGGCCCTGGGCGGCCAGGGTCTCGAGCACATCCGCTCCGGTGCCCCAGGCGCCCGTTTTGCCCTTTTTGCCGCCCTCTAAGCCCATCTCGTCGAACAGGATCTCGCCGAGCTGCTTGGGGCTTCCCACGTTGAAGTCCCGCCCCGCGAGCTTGCGGATCTCCTCCTCCAGCTCAGCCATCCGCTGGGCGAAGCGCGAAGACTGGCGCTGGAGTTCCGCGCGATCGACCTTGATCCCGGCCAGCTCCATCTCGGCGAGCACCGGCACCAGCGGCCGTTCCAGCGTGTGGTAGACGCTCGAGACCCGCTCCGCAGCAAGCCTGGGGCGCAGCACATGCCAAAGCCTGAGCGTGACGTCCGCATCCTCGGCGGCATATGTCGCGGCATCGGGGATGGGAACCTTGTCGAAGGTAATCTGGGATTTGCCCGAGCCGATGAGGTCCTTGATAGGGATCGGCTTATGGGCGAGATGGCGCTCCGAAAGCTCGTCCATCCCGTGCCCGCCGATCCCAGCATCGAGGGCGTAGGAAATCAGCATGGTGTCGTCGATCGGCGCGACTTCGACGCCGTGCCGGGCCAGCACCTTGAGGTCGTATTTGAGGTTCTGCCCGATTTTGAGGACGGCGGCGTCGCGCAGAACCGGCCTCAATCCATCGAGCGCGGCGTCCAAGGCCATCTGACCATCGAGCTTGACGGAGCCGCCGAGCAGATCGCCCGTGCCCTCGGTATGGCCAATCGGGAGATAGGCGGCCCGTCCGGGCACCACCGACAGCGCGATGCCGACGATCTCAGCGACCATCTCGTCGAGCGAGGTGGTCTCGAGATCGATGCAGAGCCGGCCAGCCTCGCAAGCCGCATCGATCCAGGCCGCGAGGGCCTCAGGCGTGCGCAGCACCTCATGCGCCGCCGCCGCCAGCTCCGGCAACAGGATGCGGGCCCCAGGCACGTCGCCGCCAATGGCGGCGTGCCCGGCTCCGAGGGGGGTCGACCCCCCCTCGGAGCCGCGCCCCTCGCTCCCTTTGGGAGCAAGCGGCGGGGCCGCCACCCCGAGCGCCTCGGCAATCCGAGAGGTGAGACTGCGAAACTCCATCTCCGCGAGAAAACTCAGGAGCCGCACCGGATCGGGCCGGTCGAGGCTCGTCTCATCCAGCCCGATCTCGACCGCCACATCGCGCTTGAGCGTCACCAGCTCCCGGCTCATGCGGATCTGATCCGCCTTCTCAACGAGCGTCTGGCGCCGCTTCGGTTGCTTGATCTCCTCCGCCCGGGCCAACAGCGTGTCGAGATCGCCGTATTCGCCGATCAGTTGGGCCGCCGTCTTCACTCCGATGCCCGGCGCACCAGGGATGTTGTCGACCGAATCGCCGGCGAGCGCCTGGACATCCGCCACCTTTTCGGGCGGGACGCCGAATTTCTCCGCGACCTCGTCTGGGCCGATATCCACCTTGCGCATCGGGTCGCGCAGCTTCACGCCGCCGCCGACCAGCTGCATGAGGTCCTTGTCCGACGACAAGATCGTCACTTGCGCCCCGGCCGCCTTCGCCTGCTCCGCATAAGTCGCGATAAGGTCGTCCGCTTCATACCCCTCCAGTTCGATGCAGGGCAGGCCGAAGGCCCGCGTCGCCTCCCTGATGAGCGCCATCTGCGGCACCAGATCCTCGGGTGGCGCGCTCCGGTTGGCTTTGTAGTCGGGGAAGATCGCGTTGCGAAAGCTCTGGGAGGAATGATCGAAGATCACCGCGAAATGCGTCGGGCCATGGGCGCTGGCCAGACCGAGCTCGGCATGGAGCATCGCGCAGAACATATTGACCGCGCCGGTCGGCGTACCGTCTGACCGGAAATTATACTTGGCGTCGCGATTGGCCGCCTGGAAATAGGCGCGAAAGATGAAGCCCGAGCCGTCGACCAGATAGAGATGGTCGCCCGTGCCCGGCGCGCTGCCCTCAGCCATCCAGCGTCCCGTCGTCCGCCGGCCCGCCCCTCAGCACGAATTTGCGGCCGCAATACCCACAGACGACGAAACCCTCCTCGCCGATGGTGTACCAGACGAGCGGATGGCCGAGCGCGCCACCGCCGCCGTTGCAGCTTACCCGCCGTTCGTCCACCAGAATGATCTCGGGGGCCTCGATCGACATGCGCGCTCCTTCGGCTTTGGCTGGAGGTCCTACGATTGCAGGGGGATGATAGCGAAGGCCGCCGCGCCCGCAAGGCGCCCGAGAAGCCGCAGGCCGGTCTTCGCGCCCTTGGCCCCTTGCGCCCGAGGGGGGCGGCCTCTAGCCTGGGTAAACGCTTCCGGAGATCCGATGCTCGCTGCCAAACCCCTCGTTGCCGTCGGCACCGCGACGGCGCTTATTGCCGTGATGCCAGGGCCAGCGGCGCCCTATACGGGCGCGCGAACGGTGGCGCGCGGCCGGCGGCCAGGGCTGTTTGGAGCCTTCGGAAAGCATGTCGGGGGCTCTGCCCATGTGCGCGCGGCCGGCACCCTGCGCGCGCGGGTCGTCCGATCAGCCAGCGCAGCGCGGCTGGCGCGCCGCCTCGGCGGCAGTGCGCTGATCGGGCTCGGCGCCCATCTCGCCGCACAGCGCGGGTGAGCAGACCCATGCCTGAGAACGCAATCGAAGTCCGGGGCTTGCGAAAGGTGTACCGGTCGAGTGGCGCCACGGGCCCCAAAGAGGCACTGAAGGGCATCGATCTCGACATCCCCACAGGCTCGATCTTTGGCCTCCTCGGCCCCAATGGCGCGGGTAAATCCACCTTCATCAACATCCTCGCGGGGCTGGTCACCAAGACTGCGGGGTCCGTGCGCATTTGGGGTTTCGACCAGGACGTCAATCCCCGTCAGTCGCGCGCGGCAATCGGCGTCGTACCGCAAGAGCTCAACATCGACCCCTTCTTCTGCCCCTGGGACGCGCTGGAGGTGCAGGCCGGGCTCTATGCGGTGCCCCGGCGCGAGCGCCGCACGGCTGAGATCCTCCGTCGGGTGGGCCTGGACGACAAAGCACGGGCCTATGCGCGGACCCTCTCGGGCGGCATGCGGCGCCGGCTCCTCGTGGCGAAGGCACTTGTTCACGATCCCGCCGTTCTGGTGCTCGACGAGCCCACAGCCGGTGTCGATATCGAGCTGCGCCAGATGCTTTGGAGCTATGTGCGGGAGCTGAACCGCGCCGGCACGACCGTCATCCTCACCACCCATTATCTTGAGGAAGCGCAGGAGATGTGCGACCGAATCGCCATCGTCAATCACGGCGCAGTCGTCGCCTGCGACAGCACCGAGGCGCTGCTCTCCCGCCTAGATGCCAAAACGCTCGTGCTGCGCCTCGATCGGCCAATGGCGACGCCGCCGGATCTGGGGGCGGATGTCCAAGCGGTCTTGCGCCGCCCCGACACGCTGTGCCTGACCTATTCGCGCAGCGCCTGCCATGCGCCACAGATAATCGACCGCGCGCAGGCAGCCGGGCTGGCCTGTCTCGACATCACCACCGAAGAGCCGGATCTGGAGGCGGTGTTCCTGTCGTTGACACGCAGTGAAACGGCGGGAACGGACGAAGCTTCAGGGAAGCCGGAGGCCTGAGCGGCATCGGGGTGCCCTTTGCACGAAGACGGGGGCGACCTGTCTTGGAGCTGCACCGCGGCGCGCATCGACCGGAGCGCCGCGTCGGACCGAGCGCCGCTTGGATAGCGCTCCGCCCGCGGCGCGCTGCTACCGGATGAGCCCGGTGGCGGGCACCCGCAAGACGCTCTGGGCCAACAAGCAGCCTCCGACTGACGGCGATCTGAACCGAGCGCGCCGCGTTGCCGCCTCGTGAGCCCCACCCCAGCGTTGTCATCTTCCATCTTCCATCGGCCATCGGCCATCGGCCCTCAGGCGATCGGGGGAGGATGATCCACCGCCGAGCCCCCGCCCAAGCCCGGTCCTTGACCCCTGTGCAAAATCACACCGCGAGCTTTTTCGCCAGCGAACTCCGGATGTCCGACAACAGGTGCATGGGCTGATCCCACTGCGGCAGCACCGAACCGACCTTGGCGGCGGGGGACCGCGGCGTGCCGCGGGCCGCGACGGGGTTCGACGCCCCGGCGCGGCCGTCCCTTAAGGCACCATCCGACGCAGCCGCCCGCGCCTGCCCAAAGCCCCGATCTTTCCAGCGCTCGTGCAGCATGGCATCGAGCGCGTTGTCGGCGAGGATCCGGCCCCGCCACGCGGGATCGAGGGCCGCCTCAGAGACCACGCGCGCCTCGGCCACATTCCTGCGCTCGGCCACAGCGCCGACCCCGAGCTCTCCGGCCACCGCCGCCGCGAGCACCCCGACCGATCGGTAATCGCCGACAAACCAAAACCGCGCGAGCCGCGCTTCGAGAAACCGCAGCCGCCCCCGGCTCGACAAACGGTAGAGCGCCGGCACGCCTTGTTCGAAGTACCGCGTCAGCAAAAAGCGCGTGATCGGGTTGCGCCGTTGCGCCCGGTACCACGGCTCGAAAGGCGGCGGTTCGGGGCCATATCCCTTCCCGTGCCAAGTCCAACGGTAGTTGTAGAGCGACAGATGGTAGCTGAGGGGGTCGCGCAGCAACACGCTCTCCCGCACCGCTCTGCCGGCAAAAGCGCGCTTCAACGACACGCTCAGTGAATGCCCGGATACCACGCGCACCGCCCCCAACCGCGGATCGCCGGGGCGGAAATCGTACCGGTTGCCGATGACGTTGCGCCACACACTCTCCCAGCGCGGCGCCAGCAGAAAGCCAGCCCCCAGCTCCCGAGCGAAATGATCCTCTAGTGTGGTCCCCGCACATTTCGGCACATGCAGCAGAAAATGCACCGCTCCGTCGCTCATCCGCCTCTCCCGGGCGTGTCCCGTCGCGCTTCTTGCCTAGACCCGGGGCCGGCGCTTGAAAAGGGGGCGCGCCGCCCGGGCGCTTGCAAATCAGGCCGCCCCGCCGCACTCTCCGCCCGCCGAAACGGGACAAAGGCAAGCGGAGGGACCGATGAGCTACGCCTATGACGACCAGAATGTCTTCGCCAAGATCCTGCGCGGCGAGATCCCGAACAAGACGGTCCTCGAAACCGAGCACTGCCTCGCCTTTCATGACATCGCGCCGAAGGCGCCCGTTCATGTGCTCGTGATCCCCAAGGGAAAGTTCGTCAATGCCGACCATTTCGGGGCGGACGCCTCGGCGGAGGAACGTGCCGACTTCATGGCCGCGGTGGCCCGGGTCGCGCGCGAGATGGGGGTCGCCGAGGCGGCAGGGGGCAACGGCTACCGGGTGATCTCCAATGCCGGGGCCGACGGCGTGCAGGAGGTGCCGCATTTCCACGTGCATGTGCTCGGCGGGCGCGGGCTCGGGCGGATCGTCCCGGCCGAGAGCTGATCAGCCGGTCGGCGCGACACGGGTCCACAGCAGGCCCGCCAGCGTCCTGAGGTCTGGCGCGACGAGGTCCCAGTCGCCCTCGGGCACAAGCTCCGCCGCCCCGCCAGGGCCGTGCTCGAGCGGTCTGGGGACAAAGGCGGTCCGCAAGCCCTGCGCTTGAGCCGCGGCCAGATCCCCGTTATGCGCCGCCACCATGAGCACGTCTTCCGGCGGCAATCGCAGCGCCGCACAGGACACCCGATAGACCTCCGATGCCGGTTTGTAGTTTCGGGCGATCTCCGCCCCCAGGATCGCGTCCCAGCCAAGACCCGCATGGCGCGCGAGCCGAAGCATCAGCCCGATCGAGCCGTTCGAGCATGGGGCCACCGGCATGAGCGCGCGGATCGCCGCGAGCCCGGGTGCTGTGTCCTCCCAAGCGGGCAGCCGCTCCCAGCATCGGGCCAGATCGTCGAGAACCGAACCGGGCAGGCGCCCGGCCAGCCCTTCTGCGGCGAGCACCCGATCGAGGTTCTCGCGGTGGAGCACGTCGAGCGCCACATAGGCGCGGCGGCCCTCGCGGATCGGCGCCATCGAAGGCTCATAGGCAGCGCGCCAGGCGTCTGCCAGGGCTGCCGGATCGGCTGAGATGCGGTACTCGACGAAGATCGCGGCCAGAGCTTCTACAACCCCGCGGCGCCAATCGACCAGCGTGCCGAACACATCGAAGAGGGCGGCGCCAGCGATCATCCGATCATCCGCGCCTTCAGCGCAGCATCCGGCACGGCACAGAGATCGGTCCGACCCAGCAGCCGGTAGCGATTGCGCGCGATCCTCGCATAAAGCCAACGGCGCAGCGACGCCGGAGGCAGCATCAGAAGCGGCGCCAACAGCCGCGGCCAGCCCGCCATGAGCCGCAGCGCAACGGCAATCGCCGTCATCCCCGCATAGGCGCGCCCCTCGTGCAGGCACAACCAACTCTGCGGATCCGCCGGATCGAGCCCGTGATGGGTCAGCACCGCCCGGCCGAGCGGGCTCTGCACCGGGCAAAACCTGAAAATGCCGTCCCGATCGTGGCGCACAGCAAACCGGACCCATACCGTGCACAGCATGCAGGCGCCGTCCACGAATAGAACAGGTCCCTGATCGTCAGGAAAAGCGGGCACGGCGGGATCGGCCCGCCAAGAATAGAGGATCTCATGCGCCATATCCGAAAGGTGGCGTGGCCAGCCGCTGCGCCGCTGCGACAAGTCGCCCCCAATCCGGCCCCAGGCCCACGGCCGCGGTGTCCGGGCGCAAGCCCCGGACCGCGGCAAATGGCATGACGCGCCCGTCAGGGCGCGTCGCCGCCTGCGACACCGCCGACGGTCCGCTCGGCGCCCGGCTCTGGCGGCCTCCCGGCCTCTGCAGCTCCGGTGCCAGCGCCGATCTTCGCCCCGGCCTCCGGCATATCGCCGCCGATCGCGCCCCGATTGGCGCCCACATGTCCGCGATGCAGCAACAAGTGATCCGCCAGCACGCACGCCATCATCGCCTCGCCCACCGGCACCGCCCGGATCCCGACGCAAGGATCGTGGCGGCCTTTGGTGACGATCTCCGTCTCCCGGCCTGCCAAATCGATCGTCGCCCGCGGCCGAAGGATCGACGAAGTCGGCTTCACCGCAAACCGCACCACAAGGTCCTGGCCGGTGGAAATCCCCCCCAGAACGCCGCCCGCATGATTTGCCGCGAAAACCGGGCCGTCCGGTCCCATAGCCAATTCGTCCGCATTCTCCTCGCCGGTGAGCGCCGCCGCCGCGAAGCCATCCCCGATCTCGACGCCTTTGACGGCATTTATGCTCATCATCGCCGCCGCCAGATCCGCGTCGAGCTTGGCATAGATCGGCGCGCCGAGCCCCGGGGGCATCCCGGTCGCCACTACCTCGATCACCGCCCCCACCGAATTGCCCGATTTGCGCAACCGGTCTAGCGCCGCCGCCCAGGCTGCCGCGGCACCGGCATCCGGCGTCCAGAAGGGGTTGCGTTCGACCTCGTCCCAGTCCCAGGTGGCCCGGTCGATCGCCTGCCCCCCCATCTGTACCATTGCGCCACGGACCTTCAACTCAGGGGCCATCTCGGCCAAAACCGCGCGGGCAACGGCCCCCGCCGCGACCCGTGCCGCGGTCTCCCGCGCCGAGGAACGCCCGCCGCCGCGGTAATCCCGAATGCCGTACTTCACCCAGTAAGTGTAGTCGGCATGCCCGGGTCGAAACTTCTGAGCGATCTCCGAGTAGTCTTTGGAGCGCTGGTCGGTGTTCTCGATCATCAACTGCACCGGGGTTCCGGTGGTCTGCCCGTCAAAGAGGCCAGAGAGGATCGCCACCGCATCGGCCTCGCGGCGCTGGGTGGTGTAGCGGTTCTGCCCGGGTTTGCGGCGGTCGAGCCAATGCTGGATTTGCGCCGCGTCCAATGGCAACCCGGGTGGAACCCCGTCGATTGTGCAGCCGAGCGCGGGACCATGGCTCTCGCCCCAGGTCGTGACGCGAAAGAGGTGGCCGAAGCTGTTGAACGACATCTACGTCCTCCGGAGTTGGCAGATCGGGACTAGTGCATCCAGGCGCAGAGGAAAAGCGCCGCTTGTGCCGCGCCAGGCGATCTTGTCAGGACATGCGGGTCGTGGCATGGCCAAGTTCGGGCGACATGGCCGGGCATGCCTGCCAGGCCGTCCGGGACCAATCCGGAGCCAACCAGGGAACGCCGATGAACAGCGACCCATTGGGATTTCCAGCGACGAACGGGTCTGACGCTTCGGCAGAGGCGCCGCAGGGCTCGGGTCCGGACAACCATCGCTTTGTGTTCGTCATCGGCCTGCACCGCAGTGGAACCACGCTGTTCGCCGAGCTGATCTCCCGACACAGCCAGGCGAGCGGGCTCTCCAACACCGGCGCGATCATGGACGAGGGTTCCTTTCTCCATAAGGTCTTCCCGGACCGCGGGAGCGTCGGCGCTGCCGCCTTCGAGCGCGGAATGCATCAAACCGAGCGGTCGACGGCCGCCACACCGGCGGGGCGAGCCGCGCTCTGGGCGGCATGGTCGCCCTATTGGGATCTCTCCCGCCCCGTCCTCGTCGAGAAATCGCCCTCGCACATCACGAAGACGCGGCTGCTCCACTACTTTTTCCCGCGTTCCCATTTCATACTGATCACTCGCCATCCCTTGGTTCAGGGGCTCGCGATCTCGAAATGGGCGCGCAACCGGGCGCCGCTTCAGTTCGTGACCAATTGGATGCTGTGCCATCGGCGCTTCGAGCGGGATGCCGGCCATCTGCCGAAATGGATGAGCATCCGATACGAAGATCTCTGCGCCAGACCGCAAGCCGTGATGGCCGAGGTGTTCCGCTTTCTCGACCTGCCAGAGGAGGATGTTACAGCGGGCGTGTCGCAGTCGAGCAACGCGGCTTATCTCGCGCGGTGGCAGGGCGGTAGAGCGACGCGACTTGGGCATCTTCAGGACTGGACGATGCGCCAGCTGTACGAGGCCGGGGCGAACCGATGGGGCTACTCGTTCCGCTCGCCCTACGATTTGCGCGCGTGAGCCGCGAAGGCCGCGGCACTCAAACCGCGCGGGGCGCGCCCGAAGCGGCACGCCCCACCTGTCGGTCTTTGGTCACTTGCCCTTCACCGACGCCCAGATCTGCCGGTTGGTGAAGTAGAGCAGCGTCGCCAGGATCACGAGCCACAGCAGATTGCGCAGGCCCGCTTCCTTGCGCTCGACCATCTTCGGTTCGGCTGCCCACATCAGGAAGGCGGCAACATCTTTCGACTGTTGCTCGATGGTGGCATCTGGCGGGGTGTACCCGCCGCCCTCACCGTGGACGGCATACTCGACATCGTCCCCATAGAGCGGCTGGGCCATGTTGATGTAGCCGCCGGGATAGACCTCGTTCTCGTAGAGAATGGACCCGGCCACTTCCTTGTCGCCGCCCGTGTAGCTGGTCAACAGCGTGTAGATGTACTCAGGCCCGCCGATCCCCTTGAAGAGCTGATTAAGCCCAGTTCCATAGGGACCGGAGAACCCGGCCCGGGCCTTCGCCATGAGGCTTAAGTCCGGCGCACCCATCAGGTTGTTCTCAGGGAAATTGTCTGAGGGCAACGCGGCCCGCATATCCCCCGGGAACGCATCGGGCCCCGTGTCGGGAACCTCGTACATCGCCGCAATCGCCTTGATCTGCTCCGGTGGCAGGGACGGCCCAGTGGTGTCGCCGAGCGAGCGGAAGGAGACGTATTTCAAGCCGTGGCAGCTTGCGCAGACTTCGTGGAAGACCTGAAAGCCGCGCTGCAGCTGGAGGCTGTCATAGGTCCCGAACGGGCCCTCGAAGCTGAACTCGACGTCTTTGGTCCCGTAGATACCCCCGGCGCCCCAGGCGGGGGCAGCGCCAAGCGCTGCCACCACTGCAAGAGCCGGGAAGATGCCATGTCTGAAAATCGGGTCTATCCTTGTCGACCGCATAAATCGGCCGGGACGGCGCACGGCGCCTGGCCGCCAGGTTTCGCCGCCGCCTACTCGGCAGCC
>JBHJGY010000122.1:0-14214 GCA_050331335.1 Pikeienuella sp. | reverse complement strand
CCCCGGCCCTGCGGGCCTGGCGCCATGACGCCGTGCGACCGAGCCCACGCCGCCGCCGGCCATCCGCCGCGGGACCCACTGGGAGCAGCGGGGCAGCCACCTCGGCAGGCGCCGGCGGAACCGCCGGACCCCCGGCCTCATCACCAGCCCCCGCGGCGATCCGTGCCGTCAGCGCCTCCCAGCTGCGGGTCTCGGAGACCGCCTGCGCGTCGATCTCACGGACCGCTGCCGCCAGCCGCCGCTGCGCCGCAATCTCCGCCGCGAAGGGCGCACTCCGGCCCGCCTCCGCCTCGATGCGGGCGGTCTCGTCAGGCGTCAGCGTGCCGGTCACAAACCAGGGGATCAGCTCCCAGAGTTCACCCCGGGCGTCGGTCTGCAGCTTGTCATCCAGTCTTGGATCACCGGTCATCACGGCGTCTCCTCGCTCTCCTCGGGCTCGGCCAGCAGCACCCGCAGCTTGGCCCGCGCATGGAACATCCTGGTTTTCACCGTTCCCTCCGGGCAGCCGGTGATCTCGGAAATCTCGGAAATCTTGTAGCCGTAGAGGTAGGTCAGCTCGACCGTCGCCCGCTGCTCCTCGGGCAGGCGCCGGAGCGCCGCCGCGACACGGTTCTTCGTGAAGAGCGTCTCCACCTCCTCGGTGCCGGATTGCGCCGCCGGCACGGTTTCGTCGATCTCGTCGTGGCGCCAGTCGTGCCGGCCCTTGCGCCGCGCCTTCAGCGCGATGCGGTAGGCGATCCCGAAGATCCAGGTCGACGCCTTGGACGCCCCCCGGAACTTCGACGCCCCCTGCCAAACGGCCATCAACGTATCCGCCACGACCTCTTCGGCGACCTCCGGCCGCTCGGTGATCCTGAGCGCGAAGCCGTAGAGCCGCCGGTAAAACCGCCGATGAAGCCGCTCGAAGGCAGCCATATCGCCGGTCGCGGTGGCCGCGAGCAGCGCGCCATCGGCTTCGTCCGAACCCGGCCCTGGTCCAGATCCCATGGGCATAGCTAGCTGCATGGCACTCCCCGCTTGGCGTTCGGGATCTAGGTTCCCGGCGCGGCACGGAGAGTTCAATCGCCGCGCAAGTATCCCGCGCGGTTTCCGTCGGGGGTGGGCGGCTCAGGCGCCGGGGCCGCAATCCAGACAGCGGGCGGGGAAGCGCGGGCCCATCTCGAGCGCCGCGTTGAGACTGCGCAGGGCCGTGCGCAACCCCTCCTCGAAGACCGGGTGGTAGAACGGGCGGGCCAGCATCTCGCTCACCGTAAGGCGCGACTGGTGCGACCAGGCAAGAAGATGGGCGATATGCTCGGCACGCGGCCCGATACCTTCGGCGCCGAGGAAAAGCCCGGTGTTGCGTTCGCCATAAACCCGCAGAAGCCCCGCATTGATGCCCATCACACGGGCGCGACCCTGGTCCGACCAGTCGATCTCGCCGATGGCGAAGTCCGCCCCGCGCTGGGCGAGCTCGCGGTGGCTCTCGCCCACCATCATGATCTGCGGGTCGGAGAACATTACGGTGATCGGCGAAGATTTGGCGAAGCGGCGGATCTCGGGGAAACGGGCAGCATTATAGCCCGCCGCCATCCCCTCATCCGCCGCCTCGTGGAGCAGCGGGAGGCGATTGTTCACGTCGCCCGCGATGAAGACATGGCTCTGCCCGCAGCGGCCGGTGTGGAGGTCATAGACCGGGATGCCGCGATCATCGAGCTCGATCGAGGTGGTCTCCAGGCCGATCCCATCGACATTGGGACGCCGACCGGTCGCGACCAGGGCATAGTCGAACTCGGCCGTCTTGGTCGCGCCGTCTTCCGTATAGTCGATCGCGACCCCGGCCTCGGTGCGGGCCATCCGGGTGACCTCGCCATGGGGGTGGAACTCGAACTCTTCGGTGAAGATCCCCCGGGCGGTCTTCAGCACCTGCGGGTCGGTGAGCGGGCCGACGAGGTTGTCGCGGCCGAACAGCGCCGTGCGCACGCCCAGCCGGTGCAGCGACTGACCGAGCTCGAGCCCGATCACGCCGGCACCGAAGACCACGGCGGAGCCGGGCAGCGTCTCCCATGCGAAGACATCGTCATTGACGATCAGCCGGTCGCCGAAAGCTTCGAAAGGCTTCGGGATGTTCGGCCGCGAGCCGGTGGCGATGACGATGCGCTCGGCGCGGACGGTCCGGCCATCGGAGAGCGCCAGCTCATGGTCGGAGGTGAAGCGCGCCCAAGCCTTGGCACGATGCCGCTCCGGCCAAGCCTCCACCGCCTCGACAACGAAGCCGACGAAGCGGTCGCGCTCGGCGCGCACGCGGTCCATCACCGCGCGGCCGTCGACCTGGGGCGCTGGATAATTGACCCCAAAACGCGCCGCATGGGGCCCCGCATGGGCGGCCTCCGCGGCAGCGATCAGGAGCTTCGATGGCATGCACCCGACGCGGGCGCAGGTCGTGCCATAGGGCCCGCCCTCGATCAGGAGCACACGATCGGTAACCGAAGACGCTTCCCGATAGGCGCGCATGCCCGCGCTGCCCGCGCCGATGATCGCAACCTCAACCTCGATCCTATCCATTTCTATTTCCTGCCCCTCAGCGCTGTGTCGGCCTGCCAATCGACCGGTGATTAGTTTAGCGGGACCGCCAGCCCCGGTCACGTCCTGCCAACCGGCATGGACCGAGTTTCGTGGCGGGTCTCAGCAAGACAACCGATGCGACCGACCGCGGCCCAAAATGGGCGACAGAGGCGGGTCAGGCAGCCTAGGGTCAGCCTGCGCGGGTCGGGCGGTTATCGGAGGAGCGACCAGATGGGACGGACTGGACTGGCGGCGATGGCGGCGGCCCTGTGGCTCGCGGCAGCGGGTCTTCCGCGACCTGCGCTCGGGCAGATGCAACTCGTGCCGACGGAGTTCGCGGCGCTTGCCGGCTGGGCCGACGACCCGCTCGGCGAGGCCCTACCGGCGATCTACGACAGTTGCGCAGCGCTGCGCAGGGGCAGGCCCACCGACCCGCCCCGCCCTGCGCCGCTTTTCGGCGACCGAACGCCATGGCTCACTGCCTGTCGCGCCCTGGAGGCATTGCCGGCGGGGGCCGACCACGCAGCGATCCGCACAGCCATCGAAGCCGCCTATCGACCTTATCGCGTGCGCGACCGCGCGCGCGGGGAAACGGGTCTCGTCACCGGCTATTTCGAGCCGGAGCTGACAGGCTCGCTGGGGCGCCGGGCACAGACCCAGGTGCCGCTCTATCGTGCTCCGAGATCCGACAAGCTCCGCCGGCAGACCCGGGCGGAGATCGCCGCCGGGGGGCTCTCGGGCCAGGGGCTGGAGCTCGTCTGGCTCGACGACCCCATCGCCGCCTTCTTCCTCGACATCCAGGGCTCCGGCGTCATTCGCCTCGCCGAAGGCGGGAGCCGGCGCGTCCGCTACACCCGGTTTAACGGCTACGGCTACACCCCGGTAGGTCGGGCGCTGGTGGACTGGGGCGAGATGGCGCTCGAAGACGTGACGATGCAGGCGATCATCGCTTGGATGGCCGACAATCCCGGCGATCGGCAGCGGCTGATGAACGTCAACCGCTCTTATGTCTATTTCGATTGGTTACGCCATGATGCACCGCAGGGCTCGCAGGGGGTCGACCTGACGCCCGGGCGTTCGCTGGCCATCGACCCCAGGCACATCCCCTATGGTGCGCCTCTGTGGCTCGAGACCACGCATCCGGTCGATGGCACCCCGATCGCCCGGCTGATGGTGGCCCAAGATAAGGGCGGGGCGATCAAGGGCGTGGTCCGCGCCGACTATTTTTGGGGCACGGGCGCGACAGCCGGCCACGCCGCCGGTCTGATGAAGGCCCAAGGGCAGTATGCGATCCTGCTGCCGCGGGGGCTCACGGTGCCGCCCGCCTATCATGCGCCATGAGCCCAGCCCAGCTCAGCCCGGTGCGTTGAGGGCCGAGCCCTTGGCTGATAGACTGCGCCGGGCGGAGGGCGCGACAGCAGGCGCGAAGGAGCGGGGAATGGCCAGGCGGATCAGTTGGGGCGGGCGCCGGGTCGTCGCGCTCCTCGGAGTGCTTTTTGGGCTCGGCAGCCCCCAGGCCGTGGCCGACTCGGTCGCCACGGG
The DNA here is from genome assembly GCA_050331335.1 of Pikeienuella sp. Lineage (GTDB taxonomy): Bacteria > Pseudomonadota > Alphaproteobacteria > Rhodobacterales > Rhodobacteraceae > Thermohalobaculum. The sequence goes on along the minus strand of JBHJGY010000122.1, from coordinate 10,128 downwards.
CTTCGAGAGCGCAATGACGGAATTGGCCGTCGCGATGTTTCGCGAGCAACTCGGCACGGCCGTGCCCGCGCAGATCTATGTCCGCCAGCCGCGCGACGAGGTCTATGGGGTCGCCTGCGCGCCGCTGTCTCGGCTGCTGCTGCGCAAATACAATGGCGCGCTTCGGGACGGGCTGCGCAGCAACGGCTTCGACAATGCCGCGATCGTCGGCCGATCGACCGGACAACCCGGGGAAATGGTGGTCAATCTCTCCTGGCGCCGGCTCAACGACACCCATTTCGACGTTGCCACCTCGATCGCTTACACTAGGGACGCCAACACCGAGGAGCTCTTCCGCAGCGATTTTCTCGCCCGGGTCGACGATCTGAGCGAGGTCGAGCAGCGCTGCCTTTTCCGCCTCGAAGAGGTTTTCGAGGACAAGACCGCCCGCCGTGGCCGCGACGTCTATCGCTCGATCGGCAATTTCCAGGAGACCTTGGGGCGCATCGAAGCCGGCACGGATTTCCATCTTATCGGTCGGATCGCCGGCATGGGCGACTGGAGCCTCGTTCGCATGCTCGACCAGCCGAGCGGCCCGGAGGTGGAGACCATTGGCTTTGCCTTCGTCCCGCGCGACGGGCTGAGCCGGGACGAACTTGCCGCGCGCCTCGACGAAACCGAGACGGCCTTGGCGGAAGCCCGGAGCCTGGCAGAGCGGCTTGAGGCGCAGATGGCTGAGCTGTCCGGCGCCTTGGCTGAGCGGGAAGGTGTCGAAGATGCCCTGGCGGCGCTCAAAGCGGAGACGGAGGCGGCCGCCGCCCATGCGCGACAGACCGAAGACAGCCTCCGCCGACAAGTCTCGGAGCTTTCGGCCAAGGCGGCGGCGCTCGAGCAAGACGGCGGCAGCGCTTCGCGCGCCCTTTCGACCCAGCTCGACGCGGCCGAAGAGGCCGCCCGAGTGCTTCGCCGCCAACTCGATCGGACCGAAGCCGATCTGGCCGGCACACAACGCGAACTCAGCAGCCTGCGGGCGCAGCTCGGCCAGGAGGTTTTCTTGCGCCGTCGGAGCGAACAGGCGCAGGAAACGCTGGCCGCCGAGCACGAGGCGACCCTGGCCGAAATGGCGCGCCTCACCGAGGAGGTCGACCGCCTCGCCGCTGCCGGCCCGGAAAACGCCGACGCCTTGCGCCAACTCGAACGCCGGGTCGGTGAGCTTCACGCTGCCCTCGCCCAAGCGCGGTTGGACGTGAAAACGGCTGAAACGGAGATCGACCGTCTGGAGGCCGAGCTCGCCGCGGCGCGGGTGCACGGCTCCGCCCGCCCGGCCGATGCGGAGGCTGCGGCCAAGGCGGACGCTGAGTGGGCTGCAAGAGCCGACGACCTTCGCAACAAGATCGTCCTATCGGACCCGGATGCAGACGACGCAAAACCCACACCGCCGCCATCGCCCATCCGAGTGTTCGAACGGGTGAGTTTCGACAACGCCCGGGCGGCGTGGCTCGATCTCGACGTCATCGAGGCGCAGGACCATGCCGCCTGCCAAGCCGCCTGCCGCGCCGATCCGGCCTGCAAATACTACACGTTCAACAACCGCCGCAACGAGTGCACCACCAAATCCGGCGTGGTCAGGCGCAAGCCGTTTCTCTTTGGGGTCTCGGGCGAGCTGACGGACCGAACGGGAGACTAAGGCCTTGCCCCATGGCCAGATCCAGTGCCGCCGCCCGGAGGACTGGTGCCGCGGCCGGCTCACCGCGACCGTCCTCGCGGCGATGCTCGTCCTTCCCGCCACGGCCGGCGCCACCGGCCTGGCACCGGGAAGCGCCGGCGACATCAGGGCCCTAGCAGCCTCTGGGGTCGCGCGCCTGGCGGCCGCCGGCCCTTCCGTCGCGGATGCGGCACCGCTACCGCCGCGCCGACCGCTTCGCCCCGAGGTGGAAAGCCCGCCAACGGCATCTGCCCCGACGCCCAAGGGCGCCGTGGCCACCGACCGGGCGGCACCGGGCGCGTCTGCCGCCCCAGTCGCGGCACCGACATCGGCACCGGCGCCGTTCACGCTCTCCCAGAAGATCGGCCGGATGATCCTGATCGGCTTCCCGGGCCAGCAGGTGGCCGACCCGGGCGTGCGCCGGGTTGCCGAGCTCTTGCGGGCAGGACGCCTTGGGGGCGTGCTCTTGTTGGGGCATAACATCGGAGGTCCGTCGCAGATCGACCGGCTGATCGCCCATCTTCGGCAGAGCGCGATGGGGGCCGACGGTTCGGGGCTGCCGCCACTGATCGCTGTCGATCAAGAGGGCGGACGCGTCCAGCGGTTGGGCTTGCGCGCCGGCTTTTCCCCGGTGCCGTCCGCCGAGCAGATAGGCCGCCGGGGCGAGAGCGAAGCGCAAACGGTCTATGCGAAAATGGCCGCGGAGCTTGCCGCCCTGGGCGTCAATTTCAATCTCGGCCCGGTTGTCGATTTGGCGGTGGACCCGCGAAATCCGGTGATCGTCCGCAACCGGCGCAGTTATGGGCGCGACCCCACGCGAGTGACCGCGCTCGCCGCCGCCTTCATCGCAGCCCACCGGGCTGAGCGCATTGCGACCGCCGTGAAGCATTTTCCCGGACACGGATCGAGCACCACCGACACCCATATCGATCCTGCCGACGTGACCGACAGCTGGACACCCGCAGAGGTCTCGCCTTATGCGCGGCTAGCCAGCCGCGGCTTGGTCGATGCGGTGATGATGGCTCATGTCGCCCATGACGCGCTCACCGGCGCGCGCGATTTGCCGGCGAGCCTTTCCGAGCAAGCGATCTCGGAGCATCTGCGGGGCCTTGTCGGCCCGGTACCCGTGGTGGTCACCGATGATTTGGAAATGGCCGCGGTGCGTGCCAAAATAGGGCTGGAGGCCGCCGCCATCGCCGCCATCGCTGCGGGCGCCGATCTTGTGCTGTTCTCCAACACCTGGCGCTACGATCCGCAACGTGTCGACCGGCTGATCGAGGCCGTGGCAAAAGCTGTGCGGTCGGGCCGGATCCCACCGGGGCGGATCGAAGAGGCCACTGCCCGTCTCGACCGGTTGCGCGCGCGCATCCGCTGAAGCGGTCGGCCAGCCGCGGTGGTTCGTCGCGGACCGTGGGTGGCATCCCGGGTTGCCAGCGCGCGTCCTGCAAGCTCCGCTCTAGGCGAAAGGCGTGACAGGAGGCTCCCATGAAATCGTCCTACAGGGTCGTGGTGATCGGCGGCGGCGTGGTCGGCTGCTCGGTGCTTTACCATCTCGCGAAATTCGGCTGGACGGATGTCTGTCTGATCGAGCGCTCGGTGCTGACGGCGGGCTCGTCCTGGCACGCAGCGGGCGGCATCCATGCGCTCAACGCCGATCCCAATATGGCCGCACTCCAGGCCTACACGATCGACCTCCTCGCCGAGATCGAGAAGGAAAGCGGCCAGTCGATCGGGCTCCACATGACCGGGGGTGTGACGGTGGCCTCGGCGCCCGCGCGCTGGGAGTGGCTGAAGTCCGCCTACCGGACGTTCCAGACGATCGGCATCGAGGACTGCCATCTGATGACGCCCGAGGAGGTCAAGCGCGCCTGCCCGATCATGGATGTGGACGGGGTGCTCGGCGGGCTCTGGGCCGACCGGGAGGGCTATATCGACACCACCGGCACCGTCCACGCCTATGCCAAATGCGCCAAGATGCGCGGCGCCGAGATCGTCGAGCACAACCGGGTGCTGGAGCTGCGCCGGGTTCCGGAGGGCTGGGACGTCGTGACCGAGCACGGCACCGTCCGCGCCGAGCATGTGGTCAATGCGGGCGGGCTCTGGGCCAAGCAGGTGGGCCGGATGGCGGGCATCGAGCTGCCCCTCTCGCCGCTCGAGCACCACTATTTCCTCACCGAGACGATCCCCGAGGTGGAGGCGCTCGATTTCGAGCTGCCGATGACCGTGGACCTCGAAGGCTTCACCTATATGCGCCAGGACAAGAAGGGGATCCTGGTCGGCATCTACGAGATCAACCACAAGCATTGGATGATGGACGGGGCGCCGTGGGAGTACGGCATCGAGCTGCTTCAGGAGGACACCGACCGGATCGAGCGCGAACTCGAGATGGCGTTCCAGCGCTATCCGGTTCTGGAGCAGGTCGGCATCGAGAACTGGGTCAACGGCGCCTTCACCTTCTCGCCCGACGGCAACCCGCTCGTGGGGCCGGTGCCGGGTGTGCCGGGCTATTGGTGCGCTTGCGGGGTGATGGCGGGCTTCCTCCAGGGCGGCGGTGTGGGCAAGACCCTTGCCGAATGGATGATCCACGGCGAGCCGGAGACCGACGCCTGGCCGATGGACATCGCGCGCTATGGCCCCTGGTGCGCCAATCGCGACTACATCCGCGAGACGACGGGGCAGTTCTACTCCCGCCGCTTCGTCATGACCTACCCCAACGAGCAGCTCCCCGCGGGCCGGCCTTTGCGCATGGCGCCGGCGCATTCGGAGATGGCCACCGCGGGCGCCCGCTGGGGTGTGTCCTGGGGGCTCGAGGTCCCGCTCTATTTCGCGCCCGAGGGCTTCGAGGAGACGCCGACGCTGCATCGCTCCAACGCCCACGACATCGTCGCCGCAGAGCATAAGGCGATCCGCGACAAGGCGGGCCTTCTCGACATCTCCGGCTTTTCCCGCTTCGAGGTCACCGGGCCCGAGGCCGCCGCCTGGCTCGACCGCGTCATGGCCGGCCGCCTGCCCAAACCGGGCCGCGCCCGCCTCGCGCCGATGCTCTCGGAGACCGGCCGGCTCAAGGGCGACCTCACCGTCTTCAACTGGGGAGACGGCACCTGGTGGATCATGGGGAGCTACTACCTCCGCCAGTGGCACATGCGCTGGTTCGACGACCACCGCGCGCCGGGCGTCGAGATCCGCGACATCTCCGACGGTGTGGTGGGCTTCGCCCTCGCAGGCCCCAAGTCCCGCGACATTCTGGCCCGCGTCACGGCGGCGGATGTCTCGCACGAGTCGCTGCCCTTCATGGGCTGCGGGGAGATCGATGTCGGCCTTGTGCGGGCCCGGGTCGGCCGGCTCTCGGTCACGGGCGAGCTCGGTTACGAGATCCACTGCTCGGCCGCCGAACACATCGCCCTCCGCCGCACCCTTCTCGATGCGGGCCGCGATCTGGGCCTCCGCGAGGTGGGGTTCAACGCGCTGCTGACCACCCGCATCGAGAAGAGCTTCGGCATTTGGTCGGCGGAGTTCACCCAGGACCGCACGCCGCGCATGACCGGCATGGACCGCTGGATCGACTGGGACAAGGAGGCGTTCATCGGCCGCGACGCCGCCATCGCCGAACGCCAAGGCCCGCCGCCCAAACATGTGCTCGCAACCCTCGAAGTGGCGGCGAACGGGGCCGATCCTTCGGGCTACGAGCCGGTCTGGGCCGGTGGCCGGCGCGTCGGCTTCGTCACCTCGGGCGGCTATGGCCATACGCTCGGCAAGAGCCTCGCCATGGCGCTGGTCGAGCCAGACCTCGCCGAGCCCGGCACGGCGCTCTCGACCCATGTGGTCGGCATCGAGCGGGATGCCACCGTGCTGCCCCCCTCGCCCTACGACCCTCAGGGCCTCGCCATGCGCCTCTGACGGCGCGTATTCACCACCCCGCCGACAGGACCGTGCCCCCCTCCTCCCGCGGGAGGGTGGGTGGAGGGAGGAGGGGGGCACCGGCGCCGCAGGCGCCAACAAAGCGTCCCTCCCCGATCTCAGACGCTCAGGCAGAGATATTTGAGCTCCAAGAAGTCGTCGATCCCGTATTTCGATCCCTCGCGGCCGAGGCCTGACTGCTTGACCCCGCCGAAGGGCGCGACCTCGGTCGAGATCAGCCCAGTGTTCACCCCCACCATGCCGTATTCGAGGGCTTCGGCCACGCGCCAGACCCGGCTGAGATCGTTGGCGTAGAAATAGGCCGCCAACCCGAAGATAGTGTCGTTGGCCTGGGCAATCACATCCGCCTCGTCCTCGAACCGGAAGAGCGGCGCGACCGGCCCGAATGTCTCCTCACGAGCTACAACCATCTCCTTGGTGACGCCGGTCAGAACGGTGGGCTCGAAGAAGAACCCGCCCTTGGCGTGGCGCTTTCCCCCGGTCAGAACCCGCGCGCCCTTGGCCGTCGCGTCCGCGACATGGGCTTCGACCTTCTCCAACCCCTGGGCGTCGATCAGCGGCCCGTGGGTGACGCCGTCTTCGAAACCGTCGCCGACAACCATGCCGGCGGTCGCGGCCCGCAGCTTTTCGGCGAACGCGTCGTAAACCCCGGCCTGCACGTAGATCCGGTTGGCGCAAACGCAGGTCTGCCCGTTGTTGCGGTACTTCGAGATCATCGCCCCCTCGACCGCTGCGTCGAGATCGGCATCATCGAACACGATGAACGGCGCGTTGCCACCGAGTTCCAGGCTGACTTTCTTAACCTGGTCGGCGCATTGGCGCATCAGGATGCGGCCGACCTCGGTGCTCCCGGTGAAGGTGATCTTGCGGACGGTCTCGTTGGCGCAGAGCTCCTGGCCGATGGCCGGCCGTCGAGCCCGGTGACGACGTTGAACACCCCGGCTGGGATCCCGGCCCGCTCGGCGAGCACCGCCATGGCCAGCGCCGACAGCGGGGTCTGCTCGGCCGGCTTGGCGACAAAGGTGCAGCCGGCGGCGAGCGCGGGCGCGACTTTGCGCGCGATCATCGCGTTGGGGAAGTTCCAGGGCGTGATCGACCCGACAACGCCCACCGGCTGTTTGATGACGATGATCCGCTTGTCGGGCTGGTGGCCGGGGATCGTGTCGCCATAAACCCTCTTGGCCTCTTCGGCGAACCATTCGAGGAAACTCGCGCCATAGAGGATCTCGCCGCGGGCCTCTGCGAAGGGCTTGCCCATCTCCGCCGTGAGGATCGCAGCCAGATCGTCGGCATGCGCGACCATCAGATCGCTCCAGCGGCGGATCAGCGCACCCCGCGCCTTTGCCGTCAATGCGGCCCAAGCCGGAAAGGCGCCTGCCGCGGCGTCGATCGCCCGGCGGGTCTCGACCGCCCCCATGTCCGGCACCGCGGCTACCGTTTCGCCCCGGGCAGGGTTGGTTACTTCGAAGGTGGCACCGCTGTCCGCCCCGATCCAGGCGCCGTCGATATACGCGCGCTCGGCCAGGAGGCCGGGATCGGCGAGGCTGGTCTTCAGATCTGCGCGGTCGAGCATGGGGTGTCCTCCGGGATGGCCGTGTTTTTTCTAACCTAGGCGCCGGACACGGACGGCGAAACCCCGTCAGAGAGTGCCAAGGGTTGCAACTGGGGCTGGGGCAAGGCCACGGGCGCGCCGGCACCGAGGCGCACCAAGCGGTCGGCGGTCATCTCCGAAAGCCGTCGGATCCCGAGAAGCGCCATGTCGCGATCGACCTCCTCTGCGAGAATATTCACCGCCTGGGTCACCCCCGCGGCGCCACCGAGGGCCGCCGCATATAGGAACGGCCGCCCGATGAAAACGAAATCGGCCCCGAGCGCCACGGCCTTGAGAATGTCGGTCCCGCGGCGCAACCCGCTGTCGAGGATCAGCGGGAGCTTGGGGCACAGCGCACGGGCCTCGGCTATCGTACGGAGCGGCGAGACCGCCCCGTCGAGCTGGCGGCCGCCATGGTTGGAAAGCCACGCAGCATCGGCTCCCTCCTCAGCGGCGGTTCGGACGTCTTCGGCTGCGGTCATGCCCTTGACGATCAATTGCCCCTGCCAGCGGGTGCGAATGAAGGCGAGATGGCTCCAGTCCAGGTGAGCGCGACGGCCGAACTCCCGCGCGGCCCGCCGCGCGAGAATCGGCGCCCCGCGCCCTGCGCCCGAGTTCTCGAAATGCGGCATCCCATGCGTCAGGAGCGTGCGCATGAACACGCCGATGCTCCAAGCCGGGCGCAGCGCCCCGTCCCAAAACAGCCGGGGCCGCGGGCGAACCGGCGACGAGAACCCGGCCCGGCGATAATGCTCCGGATTACAAGGAACCGGTAGATCTACGGTGACAACCAATCTGCGATAGCCCGCAGCCGCGACCCGATCGAGGAGCCCAGCGATGCTCTCCCGATCCCCGGGGACATAGGCTTGGAACCAGGCATCCGGGTTTTCAGCCTTCACATCCTCCAGCCGCACGAGTCCGGTGCCCGAGACGACCATGGGGATGCCCGCTGCCCCTGCCGCCTTGGCCAGCGCCAAGTCTCCACGATAGGCCGCCAGAGCTGACATCCCCATGGGCGCGATGCCGAAGGGCTGTCGCCAGCGCTGACCGAGAAGCTCCACGCCGGCATCCCGCTCCGACACCCCTCGGAGCACCTGGGTCACAAAGCCCAGCCCCGCGAGCGCGGCCCGTGTGTCGGCATTCGACGCGTCACGCTCTGTGGCCCCCGAAACATAGGCAAAGACCGGGCGAGGCAGAAATGCCCGCGCACGGGGCTCCAGGTCGTCGAGCGCTTCGACGGCGCGCAGTCGCCATGGCCGCCGCGTGCCGGTCACCCGCGCCTCCAGCGGGCCGGGTCCTGTCCGGAGGGGCACCGCGACCATGCCAAGCCCCTGGGATCCGCGGCCCATCCCTGCGCCTTTGTTGACTTTTGAAGCATATTCTGGCAGGCCACATCCAGCGGGTCGTCCGGACCGCGCTTCGGGTCGCGGGAGAATGCGGCCACACTGCTGCGACACCGTTTGCGCGATCTAAGGACACCCATGCCGTTCTCCGAACTCGGCCTCGACGAGGATCTTCTAAAGGCGATCGAAGAGGCGGGCTACACCGAGCCCACTCCGATCCAATCCGCCGCCATCCCTCACGCACTGTCGGGGCGCGACGTCCTCGGCATCGCGCAGACCGGCACGGGCAAGACGGCATCCTTCACCCTGCCGATGATCCATCTGCTCGCCAAGGGCCGAGCACGGGCGCGGATGCCGCGCAGCCTTATTCTTTGCCCAACGCGCGAGCTCGCCGCCCAGGTTTCGGAAAACTTCGAGAAATACGGCAAATACCACAAGCTCACCATGGCGCTGCTGATCGGCGGGGTGAATTTCAACCAGCAGGACAAGATGATCGACCGTGGTGTCGATGTTCTGATCGCCACACCCGGTCGGCTGCTCGATCATTTCGAGCGCGGCAAACTGATGCTCACTGGTATCCAGATCATGGTCGTCGACGAGGCGGACCGGATGCTCGATATGGGCTTCATCCCCGATATCGAGCGGATTTTCGGCCTCACGCCCTTCACCCGTCAGACCCTTTTCTTCTCCGCCACCATGGCGCCTGAGATCACGCGGATCACCGAGACCTTCCTCCATACGCCGGAGCGGGTTGAGGTCGCACGCCAAGCCTCGGCGGCCGAGACCGTGACCCAGCGCCTCGTGCCGTTCAAACCGTCCTCCAGGGATCAGGCTGACAAGCAAAAGCGGGACGCGCTGCGCAAGCTGATCCGGGCGGAGGGAGCGCTGACCAATGCGATCATATTCTGCAACCGAAAACGCGACGTCGGCGTGCTGCATAAGTCGCTGGTGAAGCACGGGTTCAATGCCGGCGCCATCCATGGCGATCTGGACCAGTCGGTACGCATGGCGACGCTGAACGGCTTTCGCGACGGCGAGATCACCTTGCTGGTGGCTTCTGACGTCGCCGCCCGCGGGCTCGACATCCCAACCGTGAGCCATGTGTTCAATTTCGACGTGCCCACGCATGCCGAAGATTATGTCCACCGGATTGGGCGCACCGGCCGCGCCGGGCGCTCTGGCACCGCGATCACCCTCTGCGCCCCCTCCGACGGGAAGTATCTCGAAAAGATCGAAGAGCTGCTCGGCAAGCAGATCCCGAAAGCCGAGGAGATCACGAGCGAGCCCGATGCGAAGCCCGAGCGGGGCGCCGAGCGCAGCGGCGGGCCGTCGCGGTCGCGCGGCCGTTCGGAAGCACGTGAACCCCGGACGGATAACCGGGGTGACAGCAGGGCGGAGAGCGGCGGCAAGGGTCGGGGTGGCGGCCGCGGACGGGGACGCAAGGAAGCCGACGAGCCGGTGATCGGGCTTGGCGACCATGTCCCCGCCTTCCTGCTCCGCGAGGTCAAGATCAAGAAGACCCCCGCGCGCAAGACCACGAAATCGGCGAAGGTCAGCGAGACAGAGAGCGACCGGAGCGATGTCGAAACGGC
>JBHJGY010000121.1:0-17889 GCA_050331335.1 Pikeienuella sp. | reverse complement strand
GATCATAGGCTTTAAACTCGCCGAAATACTTCGTGATCGCCGCGGTCAGCGTGGTCTTGCCATGGTCGACATGACCGATCGTGCCGATGTTCACATGCGGCTTGTTCCGCTCGAACTTTTCCTTCGCCATAATGGCCTCCTCGCGCTCGCGGCCCGTTTACTCGGGGCAACCCCGCCCATCGTCGCGGCTCGATTATTGGGTTTGGCCAACCGCTGCAAGGACCAAATGTGCGGCGATCCCGCCGGCGCGCACGACCTAGCGCCGTGCCGCCGCGCCGATCTGGGCGAGGCGGAGCAGACAGCGTTCGGCTAGGGCCGCCTCAGGCCGCGCGCCGGGACTTCTGAGCCGCCTTTCGGTCTCGGCCAAATGGGTCAGGGCGGTGTCGAGCCGGGCCCCGCTCCAGATGCCGAGTTGGCCGATCAAGGCGTCGCGGCGGGGCCCGAAGACCGGGGGGCGCGCCGACCTGACCGCAGCGGCGGCCCCTTCCGGATGTGTCGAGAGCGCAAATAGCCGCCGAAAGTGGCGGGAGACCACCGCGAGCGCGCCTTGAGGCGTCGTGCCACGCGCCGCGAGGCGGGCCAGCAGCGGCCCGATCGCCTGGACTTGGGCGCCAGCGACCGCATCGACGAGGGCGTCTGTTTCGGCCCCGCCGGCAGACGGCCGCAACGCGTCGATATCGGTGCCCGCGATCTCCTCGGCCCCCGCGGCATAGAGCGCGAGCGTTTCGGCGAAACGCTCGAGGCTTCCCTGGTCGATCTCCTGCGCGAGGTCGGCGAGGCGTGCAGCTGCGTCGGGCGCGAGCCGGCTTGGCCCGCCGGCGGCGCTGATGCGCTGGGCGATCTCCTGCGGGTCAGGGGGATCGGGGTAAAGGCCGAGCGCAACGAGCTGCGGCGCCCCCTCGAAGAGCCTGCGCAAGGCCGAGCGGGCTGTGAGCCCCGTCGCGGTGAGCACAAGGTAGCCGTCTTCGGGACCGAGCTCGGGCAGAAGTCGGGCGATCGGTTCGGCAAGCGCGTCCTTCGCCCCCTCGATGACCACGGCCTGGCGGTCGGCGAAGAAGCCGCGCGCTCTGACGGTCGCCTCCAGGGCCGCCGGGTCGCGGCGCAGCGTGTCAGCCTCAAGCCGGGCCACGCGCATCGGCGCCTCGCCAACAAGGGCGCGGACGAGGTCGCGCCGACGCAGGCTGAGCAGGCTGGGATCCGGTCCATGCAGCAGAGCGCCGGCCAGCGCGGGATCGGGCCCGCGGCAAAAGTCGGCGGCCCGCGGCCCTTGGAGTTTCACGAGCCGCTGGCGCCAGGGTCGGGGCTCGGGGCCTGGCCAGCCTGTGCCTCGATTTCGGTGGCCCCAGCGAAAATCTCCCGGGCGATCCGCTCTGCCAGCTCTTCGGCCAGGCGGCGCTCGACGGTCCGCTCCGCGCTGCGGGTGGCATAGAGCGAGCCGGTGGCGTTGTAGCCGGAGCGCGCCACTTGCCGTCGCGAGATCAGCGGCCCGGGATCGCCCAGGCGCAGCAGCCGCCAGTCAGCCGTTGCGATGATCGTCCGGCGGGTAATGGTGTTGTCCTGGGTGATCGCGAGATCGACCTGCCGCGTGGTCAGATCGACCTGGAGGCGGTAAGCCGGGTCGGCCGGGCTCCCGAGCCGTGCCTCGAGCCTGCGCGTCAGGTGGTAGCCCAGCCGGCCCTCCACCGGCGGCAGTGCGATCCGCCCCCGCAGCCCTGACTGCGCTGTGCCCTCCGCGAGCATCGGCCGGAAGCACCCCGATAGCGCTAATGTCCCCAAGGGCACGAGGCCGAGAACGGCGCGCCTAGACCACGACATTGACGATCCGCCCCGGAACCACGATCACCTTCTTCGGCGCCTTGCCCTCCAGGAACCGCGCGACATTGGGATCCGCGAGCGCCTGCGCTTCGACGTCCTCCTTGGCGGCCCCCACCGCCACCGCCACCTCGCCGCGCTTCTTGCCATTCACCTGGATCGGCAGCACGATCATATCGTCCCGCGCGAGCGCCGGGTCGGCCTTCGGCCAAGGGGTGTCGACGAGCCATTCAGTGTGGCCGAGGCTCTCCCAGAGTTCCTCTGCGAAATGGGGGACCATCGGGTTCATCAGCCGCGCCATAGCCTCGAAAGCCTCCCGGCGGGCGAAGGCGAGGTCCGGCCCCGCACCGGTCGCCTCGCGGATGGCGTTGCGAAACTCATAGAGGCGGGCCACCGCTTTGTTGAAGGCAAAGCCCTCGATATCGGCTGTCACGCCCGCGATGGTCTTGTGGGTGGCCTTTCGCAGAGCTTGGGCCGCGGGGCTCATCTGGGGAGGCGCCGCGCCCGGCTCGCCGAGGGCCGCCTCGGTGCGCAACCGCCAGACGCTCTGTAGGAACCGCCAAGCCCCCTCGACGCCGGCCGCGGTCCATTCGACGTCGCGCTCGGGCGGGCTGTCGGACATCACGAAGAAACGGGCGGTGTCGGCGCCGAACTGATCGATGATATCCTCGGGCGCGATCACGTTCTTCTTCGACTTCGACATCTTGATCGGCGGACCGATTTCGACGGGGGTGCCGTCTGCGAGCGCGGCGCCCGCCTCAGTGCGGGTCACCTCTTCCGGCGCATGCCAAATCTTGCGGCCGTCGCCCGCGGGATGCGGGGTCGCATAGGTCTCGTGCGTCAGCATGCCTTGCGTGAAGAGCGCGGCGAACGGCTCGGCCGCGCCCTCCGGCAAGTGACCTGTCTTGATCATCGCGCGGGCGAAGAAGCGCGAATAAAGCAGATGCAGGATCGCGTGCTCCACCCCGCCGATATACTGGTCGACATTCATCCAGTAAGCGGCGTCGTCGAGATCGGTCGGGGTCTCGGCCCGCGGCGCGGTGAACCGTGCGAAATACCAGGACGAATCGACGAAGGTGTCCATCGTGTCGGTCTCGCGCCGGGCCGGCTCGCCGCACCGCGGACAGCGGACATGGTTCCAGGTCTCGTGGCGCTCCAGCGGGTTACCGGGGATGTCGAAGGAGACGTCCTTGGGCAGTGCGACGGGAAGTTGGTCCTTCGGCACGGGCACCACCCCGCAGGCCGGGCAGTGGATGATCGGGATCGGGCAGCCCCAGTAGCGCTGGCGGGAGATGCCCCAGTCGCGCAGGCGGAACTTGGTGACGCCGGTACCGAGGCCCCGTGCCTCCGCCCAGTCGATGGTCGCGTCGATCGCCTCTTGACCCGACATGATCTCCGGCCCGCCATGGGGCACCGGACGGACCCACCGGACGGGATCGGGCTTGGGCGGGGCGAAGGCGGTGTCGCCCACAGGTTCCCCGCTGTCGCGCGCCACGAAGGTGTCGAGCACCGCAAGCCCGTATTTCCGCGCAAAATCGAGGTCGCGCTGGTCGTGCGCCGGGCAGCCGAAAATCGCGCCGGTGCCGTAGTCCATAAGGATGAAGTTGGCGACATAGACCGGCAGCTCCCAGGCGGGGTCGAGCGGGTGAACCACGCGCACGCCGGTGTCGAAGCCCTTCTTCTCGGCGGTTTCGATCTCTTCCTCGGTGGTGCCCATGTGGCGGCACTCGTCGCAGAAGGCCGCCAGCTCCGGGTTTGCGCCTTCGAGCGCCTTGGCCAGCGGATGGTCCGCCGCGATCGCCGCGAAGGAGGCGCCCATCAGCGTGTCCGGCCGGGTGGTGTAGACCTCGAGTGCCGAATGGCCGTCCGGCGCGCCGCGGGTCTCGAAAGAAAACTGCAAGCCGCGAGACTTGCCGATCCAGTTGCGCTGCATCGTGCGCACCTTCTCGGGCCAGTGCTCGAGGGTGTCGATGGCAGCGAGGAGTTCGTCGGCCATGTCGGAGATCTTGAAGAACCACTGGGTGAGCTCGCGCCGCTCCACCAGCGCGCCGGAGCGCCAACCGCGGCCCTCGATCACCTGCTCATTGGCAAGCACGGTCTGGTCCACCGGGTCCCAGTTGACCACCGAGGATTTGCGCGAAACGAACCCGGCCTCCAGCATGTCGAGAAAGAGCGCCTGCTGTTGGCCGTAATACTCCGGATCGCAGGTGGCGAACTCCCGGCTCCAGTCGATCGAGAGCCCAAGCGGACGCATCTGCTCCCGCATCACCCGAATGTTCTCATAGGTCCAGTCGCCAGGATGGATGCCCCGCTCCATCGCCGCGTTCTCGGCAGGCATCCCGAAGGCGTCGAACCCCATAGGGTGCAGCACGTTGAAGCCGGCCGCCCGCTTGTAACGCGCCACGACATCGCCCATCACATAGTTCCGCGTATGGCCGACATGGATCCGCCCCGAGGGGTAAGGGAACATCTCCAGGACGTAGTATTTCGGCCTAGCCGGGTCCCGCGCCACCTCGAAGGTCCGGGCCTCCGCCCAGCGCGCCTGCCATTTCGGTTCGACCTCGCGGGCGTTGTACCGCTCCATCGGCGCTCTCCTCCGGATGCCGCCTGCCTCGCGCCGTCATAGGGAGAGGCCCCGCCGATTTCAATCGGGCCGCGCGGTGCGCCAGGACGGCCCGAAGCGCCGGCGCGCGGGCTCAGCCGGCTTGGTCTTGCTCCAATTCGGCGATGCGGATCTGGCGCGCCCGGGTCAGGATCGCGTCCTCCAGGCGGCGGACGGTCTCGGCGCTCACCGGGGTCGGGATCCAAACTCCCTCGACATTCTGATCTTCGCGGAACACCGCGACCCTGAGCGACGAGGCTTCCAACTCGTAGCTCTGGATATAGGCGGTCACCTTGAAGCGTTGCTCAGGGCTCTCCGGAGTTCGTGCCCATTCGGTCGCAATGATACCGGTGAAGGGGTCTGCATCATCGAGCGGGAGAAAATCGAGCGTCTCGAGCGCGCCCTGCCAAATGTAGCGGTTGACCGGCAGCCTGCCCCCGGTCAGCTCCTCCTCCTGGCCGGAGAACAGCGATCCGTCGAGCGCACGCGTGAGCGTGAGGCCGTCAGCGTCGAACAGCCCAGGCTGGGCGAAGGGATCCTCCGAGCCCTGTCCGACCTTGGGGGTCGGCGTCTGGAAGTCGGGGTCTTGGGCATAGTTTCCCGAGCATGCGGCGAGGCCGGTCATTGCGGCGACGGCGAGCCCACGAACAAAAGCGGAGAACAGGGTCATGATCGCGAACCTCACGGATGCGCTTGGGCCCCACGGCCCGTCGAGAGCGGCATAGCACAGCTTCGCCGCACATTCCTAGCAGGCGCGGTTTCGCGCGATTTGGCCTAGGGTTCCCAGGTGTTTCCGGCGCTGTTGCGAAAATGCACCGAGGCCTCCGCGCTCGGTCCTGCTCGGGTCACGGGTCGTTGACCGTGGCGTGCGACCGAGTATCAACGACGATGGCAAGGCTAGGGATGCCTTGTGGGGGAGCGCGCGTCCGAGAGAGTCGCCGAACCCGACAGAATGAAAACGACGTGTGGCAATGATGAGGGACACGATGAAGAAAGTTCTCCTGGGCACCAGCGCCCTCGCGCTTGTCGGTGCGTATGCGGCCCCGGCCAACGCTGCTGAGTGGAACATGCGCATTGGCGGCTACTTCGAGGCGTATGCGGCCTATGCTGATTCGGATGTCGACAACCTCGTCGGCGAGGAAGTCAGCGGCATCGACCAGAAGCAGGACGCTGAGATCCGCTTCCGTCCGTCGATCACCCTCGACAACGGAATCAAGATTGGTGCCGACGTCCAGCTGGAAGCGAACACGTCGGGCGACACGATCGACGAATCGTTCATCTCGATCGATGGTTCGTTCGGCCGCGTTCTGCTCGGTAACGAAAACTCGGCCGGCTACCTGATGTCCTACGCCGCGCCGGACGTCACCTTCGTCAACGCGAACTCGGGCTCGCTCACCGCGTTCATCCCGTTCTCGGACACCGTGGGTGGTGGTAACGGCACCAACTTCCCGGGCGGCACCGGCGGCGGCGCTACCTTGAATGTTGGCGACGACGTCTTCCGCCGCACGCTGGGCTCGACCTTCATCGAGGTCAACGGCAACAACGACGCCAACCGGTTCACCTACTTCACCCCGCGCTTCGCTGGCGTGCAGTTCGGTGTCTCCTACGCGCGCGACGGGTCGGACGACAGCAACGCCCAGCAGGATCTGTCGGATACCGTCACCAAGAACATCGTCGACTTCGGTCTGAACTACGTTCAGTCGTTCGGCGGCTTCGACGTCGCGCTCGCGGGTCGTTACGGTATCGCGTTCGGCGACGGCGACTCGAACCCGCAGGCTTACGCGTTCGGCGTCAACCTGGGCTTCGCTGGCGTGACCGTCGGTGGCTCGTTCGCTGAGCAGAACAACTCGCGCGGTAACTTCGGCGGCGGCACCGACATCGAAGACGGTATCGCGTACGACGTGGGCGTGAGCTACGAGACCGGCCCCTGGGGCGTCTCCTTCACCTACTTCCACGGTGAGAACGTCGATGACGAGCGTGTCGTTGCTGGTGCGGACGAAGAGCTGGATCAGTACCTCCTCGGTGTCAACTACGCGCTCGCCAAGGGCGTCGACCTCCTCGCCTTCGGCGCCTATGTCGACTTCCAGGAAGATGTGGGTGATGCTGGCGGCCAGGGCGACGACGTCGACGGCTTTGTGATCGGCACCGGCATCAAGATCAGCTTCTGATCTTCGCCTGTCGACCAAGTTCGAGGCAGGGGGGCATCGTCCCCCCTGCCTTCGCATTTCAGGACCCGCTCGAGCTCCAACACGATGCCGACCCGTCCGGCCAAGAAACCGAACTTGAAGAACCTGGTCTGGCTCGCCTCCTACCCGAAGTCGGGCAATACCTGGACGCGCATCTTCCTGGCAAATTACGTATTCAACGCCCAGTCCCCGGTACCGATCAACGAAGTCCACAGGCTAGGCATCGGCGACAGCGTGGCCAAAGCCTATCTCATGGTTGGCGGCCCCGGAACGGATCTCACCGACGGCCCGGCGATGTTGAAGCTCAGACCGCGCGTGCTGCGCGGCATCGCGGCCAACGGGGCCGATCTGAACTTCGTCAAGACCCACAACATCCGCGATCACGCGATGGGTACCGAGCTGATCCCCACGCCGATGACCCGCAGCGCCGTCTACATCTTGCGGGACCCGCGGGATGTCGCGGTCTCCTATGCCCGCCATTACGACATGACCCCCGAGGATGCGGCGGCCGCCATCGGGCGGGACGACAACACGATCCTGGGCGGCCCGGGTGGTGTTCCGCAGTATCTCGGCAGCTGGTCACGCCATGTCGAGCGCTGGACCGAGCGCCCCCCGTTTCCGGTGCTCAGCCTGCGCTACGAAGACCTGCAAGCCGATCCGGAAGCCCATTTCGCCCGCCTGCTCGAGCATATCGGCTTTCCGGTGGAGGCTGAGCGCTTGGCCCGTGCAGTCCGGTTCTCCGATTTCGACGAGCTGACCCGGCAGGAGAGCCGCAGTGGATTCATCGAAAAGTCGGCGAGCTCAGAGCGGTTCTTCCACACGGGCAAGGCGGGGCAGTGGCGCGATGTTCTGTCGGCGGACAGCGTTGCGGCCCTTGAAGCGCGGCATGGCCGCCTGATGCGCCGACACGGTTATCTCTGATGCAGTCGCTGCAGCGCATCATATGGCTCGCTTCATTTCCTAAATCGGGCAATACCTGGACCCGGAGTTTTCTTGCGCAGGCGCTGATGCCGCCGGGACAGGCGCCGGATATCAACAATTTGCGCGCGTTCACCACCGCCGATATTCGTCAAGACTTCTTCGATAAGGCGGCCGGCCGTCCCTTCGCGGCGCGTGACTTCGACGAATGGCTCACGATGCGCGTGAAGGCCGTGCGCCTCATCGCCGGCTCTAAGCCTGGGCATCATTTCGTGAAGACCCATTGCCAGGTCGTCCGGATCGGCCAGGTCGATGTGATCGATCCTGCGGTGACCGCGGCCGCTGTCTATATTTTGCGCAATCCCTTCGACGTTGCCCCTTCCTACGCGCGACATCTCGGCATCGAGATCGATCGGGCGATCGACATGATGCTTAACCCCAAGGCGCTTAATGCCTCGGCCAACCGGATCTTCGAGATCGTCGGCCGGTGGGACGCGCATGTGGCGAGTTGGACTGGGGCGCCTGGGTTGCCCCGGCATGTGATGCGGTATGAGGACATGTTGGCCGATTCGGAAAAGGCGTTTCGCGGGCTGCTCGGTTTTCTTCAGGCGCCGGTGCAGGATGGCCAATTGCGCCGGGCCCTGCGCGCAACCTCTTTCGCTGCGCTCAAGAAGCAGGAGGCGGATCAGGGCTTTATCGAGCGCCCGCCCACGATGTCTGCTCCGTTCTTTGCCAAAGGCCAGGCCGGCGCCTGGCGCGAGGACCTGACCCCCGGACAGGTGGCGCGCCTGCGCGAGGCATTCCTGCCGGCGCTGGAGCGCTGGTATCCTGAATTGCTGGAGGAGACCGCGGCCATCGCGGCGAAGGCATGAGCGGGCTTGAGGAGATCCAGACGCGGATCACCGCGGCGGTTGATCAGGCTGGTCGCTCGCCCGAGGCAGTGACGCTGGTGGCCGTTTCCAAGCTGCAACCGTTGGAGCGCATCGAAGCGGTGCTGGCGGCCGGGCATCGTGTCTTCGGCGAAAACCGGGTTCAGGAGGCGGCCGGCAAATGGCCTGAGTTCCGCGCCAGGTATCAAGGGATAGAGCTGCATCTCATCGGGCCGCTGCAGACCAACAAGGTTCGCCAAGCGGTCGCGATTTTCGACGTCATCGAAAGCGTCGATCGGCCCAAGCTGGCCGCGAAGCTTGCCGAGGTCTTTGTTGAGACCGGCCGCAGCCTGCCCTGCTACATCCAGATCAATACCGGCGAGGAGCCGCAAAAAGCCGGCATCCTCCCTGGAGAGGCGGATGACTTCGTCGCCGAATGTCGGGCGCTCGGTTTGCCGATTGCCGGCCTGATGTGCATCCCCCCGGTCGACGAGGAGCCGAGCCTGCATTTCGCCCTCTTGGCCAAGATCGCCGAGCGCAACCGGCTCACGGGGCTCTCGATGGGGATGAGTGGGGATTTCGAACGGGCGATCGCGCTCGGAGCGACCGTGGTGCGGGTCGGTTCGGCGATTTTCGGGGCCCGGACCGGATAACGGGGGCGCGCCCTCATCATTGAAAAAAAACCCCGGTCCGCGCCGCTGCGCCACCGGGGTCAGTCGGGAGGCCGCCGCCGCGACGGCCTCCGGGGATCAGGATCGCCCTCAGATGAACTGAGAGCCTTTGCCGAACTCGGGATACGCTTCCATGCCGATCTCGCCGGAATCGAGGCCCTGGATTTCTTCTTCCTCGTCGACCCGGATGCCGATGGTCATGGCCAGGAAGGCCCAGACCACGAGCGAAACCGAGAAGACCGCAGCACCGACGATGAGGATCGGGATCAACTGACCCATGAGGGTCGCGTCGGAGTTGGTGATCAGCACCGCCATGGTGCCCCAAATGCCGGCGAAGAGGTGGACTGGGATCGCGCCGACCACGTCGTCGATGCGCATCTTGTCGAGCATCGGGACGGTGAAGACGACGATCAGGCCGCCGACCGCGCCGATGAGGGTCGCGGTGCCGAGATCGGGCGTCAGCGGCTCGGCCGTGATGGAGACGAGGCCCGCCAGCGCGCCGTTAAGGCACATGGTGAGATCGACCTTGCCGTAGAGGAGCTGGGTGAGCAGCGCCGCCGCGATGACGCCGCCCGCAGCCGCAGCATTGGTGTTGGCGAAGATCCGGGAGACATCGGCCACATCGCCGACCGAGCCCATGGCGAGTTGCGAGCCGCCGTTGAAGCCGAACCAGCCCAGCCACAGGATGAAGGTCCCGAGCGTGGCGAGCGGAAGGTTGGACCCCGGCATCGGGTTGATCTTGCCGTCCTCCGAATACTTGCCCATCCGAGCGCCCAGGATCAGTGCGCCGGCAAGCGCCGCCCAACCGCCGACCGAGTGCACGACCGTGGAGCCCGCGAAGTCGAGGAAGCCGTACTGGCTGTCGAGGAAGCCGCCGCCCCATTTCCAGGAAGCCTGGATCGGATAGATGATCGCGGTGAGGATGAAGGTGAAGATCAGGAAGGGCCAGAGCCGGATGCGCTCGGCCAGCGCGCCGGACACGATCGAGGCGGTCGCCATGCAGAACATCAGCTGGAAGAAGTAGTCCGAGCCGGTCGATGCATAGGACAAGTCGTCAGTGTCCTCGGGGGCCACGCCGACCGCTTCGAGCACCGCGAAGCCGAAGACGCCGGAGAGATAGCCACCGGTCTCATCGGAGCCGATCGACCAGGTACCCAGCGGGTACATCAGATTGTAGCCGATGACAAAGTAGCCGACGGCCGCGATCGAGAACAGCGTGATGTTCTTGGTGCACTGCATCGCAACGTTCTTCGAGCGCACGAGGCCCGCTTCCAGCATGCAGAAGCCGCAGGCCATGAACATCACGAGAAAACCGCCGACGAGGAACAGCAGGGTGTTGAGGATGAACACGGAGTGTTCGGGCACGGCGGTCGGGGCGGCGGCTTCGGCGGCCTCCGCGGCGGGGGCGGCGGCCTCGGCGGCACCTGCGGCCTCCGTGGCCTCCTGAGCGAGCGCCGGGTCGACGACGAGCGCAGTCGCCAGGGCGAGGAGCGCAACGAGCGAAGTGGTCTTCATCACGGATCTAACCTTCCAGTTTCGCGATTGGGTCACAGCGCGTCTTCGTCGCGCTCGTCGGTGCGCACGCGCACGGCCTGCTCGATCGGGGCCACGAAGATCTTGCCGTCGCCGATCTTGCCGGTGCGGGCGGTCTGGCTCACGGTCTCGATGATCTGGTCGATCCGGTCATCTGGGACGACCATCTCGATTTTGATCTTCGGGACGAAGTTCACGACGTATTCGGCGCCTCGATAGATCTCGGTGTGGCCGCTCTGCCGGCCGTATCCCTTGACCTCCGAAACCATCAGGCCCTGAACGCCGATCTGTGTGAGGGCCTGTCGGACCTCCTCCAGTTTGAAGGGCTTTATGACGGCTACGATCAGTTTCATCTCTCTCCCCGATCTGACCTGACTGGCGCGGTCCAGCCTCTCTGACCGGGTTCAAGAATGATGCCAGGATTGGCACGCTCAGGTAATTCCTTGGATTAACGCCACAATTTTCAAAAAGCCTCTGAGGCTGCCATCTAGTCAGGCGGATTATATGCCAAAAATTTCGCCAGTGCTGAAAAGTTGTGCAACATTGATGCCGCAGCGCCGCACAGACTGCCGACTGCCCTGAGATCGCCATGGGAGCGTCTGGCTCTGGCCACACGCATCGCATATCTAAGAGGCGAGGCAGGATAACCGGCGAGCAAGACATGGCGCGTAAGCGCAGCGATAAGCGCAAGCCGACCGACACCGCAGGGCGCAGGCGCGCCGAGACGACCCGAAAGCCGAAACCGGCGCAGACGCAGCCGGGCCCCATCGGCCGTGCCGTCCGCCGCGTGGTTCTTGGCGGTGCCGCCCTCGTCTTGGGGCTCGCTTGGCGGGGCGGGTTGGTCGTCGCGCTGATCCTGGCCGTGGCGACCACGATTTATTATGCGAATTTGCCGCCCGCCAAGGCACTGCTTGACGGGCGCGCGACAGGGTCGGTGACGCTACTCGATCGCCATGGCAGCGTCTTCGCCTGGCGCGGCGAGCAATATGGCGGGGCGCTCTCGACCTCCGACGTCTCGCCCCATCTGCTCCATGCGGTTATCTCCGCCGAAGATCGCCGCTTCTGGGGGCACTGGGGGCTCGATCCGCGGGGAATCGCGCGGGCCATCTGGGCCAATCTGCGGGCCGGCCGCGTGGTCCAAGGCGGCTCGACGCTGACCCAGCAGGTGGCGAAGAACGTCTTCCTCTCGGCAGAGCGGTCACTCGAGCGCAAACTTAAAGAACTTCCCATGGCTCTCGCGCTCGAGCTCAAATATTCCAAGGATGAGATCCTCTCGATCTATCTAAACCGGGTCTATCTCGGCGCTGGGACGTATGGCTTCGAGGCGGCGGCGCAACGCTATTTTGGTAAGTCGGCGCGCGGTCTAACCCCGGCGGAGGCCGCGATGCTGGCCGGGCTCTTGCGGGCGCCGTCGCGCTATGCGCCCACCAACGATATCGACAAGGCACAGGGGCGGGCCTCCGTCATCGTCCGGCTGATGCACGAGGAAGGCTATCTGTCAGATCAGCAGGTGTTCGACGCGCTGGCCAACCCGGCCGGGCTGTCCCGCGCCGCCGAGGCTCGGGTGGGCGATGCCTTCGCCGATTGGGTGATGGAGACCGCTCCGGATTATCTCGCGCGTCGAACAACCGAGGACGTCGTGATCGAGACCACCTTCGACGCGCGGGCGCAGGCCGCGGCGGAGGCGGGCGTTGCGGAGGTCTTTGCCGAGAAGGTGAAGGCGTCGAGCCGGGCCGAGGCGGCAGTCGTCGTCCTCGATCTCTCGGGTGCTGTGCGGGCGATGGTTGGCGGCCGGGATGCCGGCTCGGGGCGGTTCAACCGTGCGACCCAAGCGATGCGGCAGACGGGCAGCGCCTTCAAGCCGGTGGTCTATGCGGCCGGGCTCGAAGCCGGGCTGACGCCGCTGAGCGTCCTGCAGGATGCGCCGATCACCCTCGGCGGCTGGTCGCCAAAGAACTATGGCGGCGGGTTTCGCGGCCCCGTGACGCTCGAGGAGGCGCTTGCGCACTCGATTAACACCGTGGCCGTTCGGGTCTCAGAGTACGCCGGCGCCGATCGGGTTCGGTCTCTTGCCCAGGCGATGGGGATCACCACCCCGCTCGCCCCGGGACCCGCGGTGGCGCTCGGCACCTCAGAGGCGACGCTGGTGGATATGGTCGGGGTCTATGCGACCATCGCGAATGTCGGGCGGTTGACCGAGCCCCACGGGCTGCGCCGGCTGAGGCTGAAGGGGGAGCACGCCGCGCTGATTTCCTACACCGCCCCCGCCGGGCGCCAGACCATCTCGCCTGCCACAGCCCGCCAGCTCACCCATATGATGCATGCGGTCGTGGCGCACGGTACGGGCCGGCGCGCCCGGCTTGAGGGCTGGCAGGTGGCGGGTAAGACCGGGACCACCCAGGCCGCGCGCGATGCGTGGTTTATCGGCTTCACCGGGGCCTATGTCATCGGCGTTTGGATGGGCAATGACGACAACGCACCGCTGACCGGCGTCACCGGCGGCGGGTTGCCTGCCGATATCTGGTCGGCGGTTGCCCGGCGACTTCATGCGGGGGTGACGCCGAGCCCCTTAGCGATGGAGGCCGGCCCCGCGCCGGTCGAGTTCGTTTCAGGGCCGCCGGCTGAGCGCAACGAGGGCCTGGTCGAGACCGTATTCCGCGATGTTCTCGATGGGCTGGGCGTGGGGCAGGAAACGCGGGACGATCCGGCCGAACCTGAGGAAGCAAACCGTTTCATCGACGCCGCCGGCCGCGACCGCTGAGCTGCTGAGCCGCTGGCAAATTAGGAAAAGCGGTAGCGGTGCAGGCTTCGCCCGTGGGATTTCAGCCAGTCGCGGGGGCGGCGATAAGTCGGCATCAGCCCCTCCAGAACCGCCCAGTACTGTGGGGAGTGGTTCATCTCCACCAGGTGAGCCGCCTCATGGGCGGCGAGATAGGTTTGCACCTCCGCAGGCGCCATGGCGATCCGCCAGCTGAAGTTCAACCGGGCTTGCGCCGTGCAAGATCCCCAGCGGGAGCGGGTGTCACGGAAGGCGAACCCGGTGACCTCACGCCCGAGCTGCGCCGCGAACCCCTCAGCGAGCGGGACGAGGCGGGCGCTGGCGCGGCGCTTTAGCCAGGCGGCCGCCTGGGGCCCTGGTTCACCGTCCGCCCTCAGAACCAGCCGGTCTGCGTCGAGCCGCGGAGATCCGCTGCCGGGCTCCAACGTGACGAGGCGCCCGTCGACTGGCAAACCCATGCCCCAGGCCACCGCCAGCGGCGCGGGCTGGCGCTCGTGGGCTTGGGCGAGCCAGGCGGCATGGCGGGCGAGGAACCGTTGCGCTTCCGGCTCCGCCACCCCCGGCGGCAGCGTGAGAACCGCGCGCCCGTCGGCCCCGAGCCGGAGTGTCAGCCGGCGCGCCCGGGGATGGGGCCGGAGCCGCACCTCGATCTTCGGGGTATCGAGCCGGATGGTCTCGGGCAGGGCAGGTCGGGCGCGCGCCTTATTCCGCAGCACGCGCTGCCAGATCCCGGCCATCGACCATCGTCCGGCCTGCGCGAATGAAGTCGCGGATCTTGGGGCGGATGAAGTTCCGGAACCGGGAGCCGTTGAACACACCGTAATGTCCGACTTTCGGCTGCACATAGGCAAATTTCTTCGCGTCAGGCAGGTTCGGCGTCAACCCCATTGCCGCCTCTGTCTGGCCGCGGCCGGTGATGTCGTCCTTCTCGCCTTCGATGGTCATGAGCGCGATATCGCTGATCGCATCCAGCCGGACCGGACGCCCGCGATGATCTAAAGTCCCCTCAGGCAGCGCGTGCTCCTGGAACACCTTCTTCACCGTGTCGAGATAGAATTCCGCCGTCAGATCCATGACCGCGAGATACTCATCGTAAAAGGTGCGGTGTGCGGCCGCGCTATCGCCATCGCCGCGCACGAGGTTGCGGAACTGGTCGAGATGCGCGTCCACATGGCGGTCGAGATTCATCTGCATAAAGCCCGAGAGCTGTAGGAAGCCCGGATAGACGCGCCGCAGGAAGCCGCGATTGGGGAAGGGAACGACGACGATGACGTTCTTCTCGAACCAGGAAAGGGGCCGCGTGGTCGCCAGCACATTGGGCTCAGTGGGGTTCACGCGGGTGTCGATCGGGCTGCCCATCAGCACCAGCGTCGATGGCCGCGCAGGGTCGCGGTCCTCGGCCATCAACGCCGCGGAGACGAGGCAAGGCACACCCGGTTGGCAGACCGCCATCACCGCCGGCCGCTCACCGCCTTGGGCGAGAAACTGGCAGAATTCGGTCACGTAATCAGTGTAATCCGCAAGATCGAAGCGGCCTTCGGTCAGCGGTACGTCGCGCGCATCGATCCAATCGGTAATATAGACTTCGTGCTCAGGGAGCATTGCCTCCACCGTGCCGCGCAAGAGCGTCGCAAAATGGCCCGACATCGGGGCGACGATCAGCACCGGCGGATCGTTGCGCGCCTCGGCCACAACGCTGCGGCGCTGGAAATGGACAAGCCGGCAAAACGGCTTCTCGAGCACCACATGCTCTTCGATCGGCACCATCTCGCCGCCGACCTCCACTTCCGCGATCCCGAATTCCGGTTTGCCATAGCGCTTGGTCGCATGGACGAACATCTCGAGTGCCGCTGCGGTGCTGCGCATCGGCAGACTTCCCGAAAACGGGTTGAACGGGTTCCTGAGCATCTGCAGTTGCAACTGCACCGTGTTCCGCAGGGGGCTGATCGCCGCATGGGTGAACTCGTAGACGTGGTACAGCATCGCGGCTCCGCCCTCTCCAACCTTGGCATTAGCCTAGGCGCAGGCGCTGTCTCCGGCAAGCCCGCTGTGTTCGCAAATGCAAAATGTCGCTGGGACTGCGAGGGTTTTGACAAGCCCGTCCGAATGTGGCAGCTGCCGTTTCTCACTTATGCATGGGAAGCCGAGAATGCCGAAACCGGAATGGGGCGTAAAGCGCACCTGTTTGAGCTGCGCCGCGCGGTTCTACGATTTGATGCGTGATCCAATCATCTGCCCGAATTGCGGGGCGGAGTTCGATGTCTCGAGCAGCGCGAGGGCGAAATCTCGCAAGGCCGTCCAGGCTGCGCCCGTTGCCGCCGCCGAACTCGAGGAGGAGGTCGATCTGGTCGAAGAGGACGCCGATGACGGTGCGGAGGGCGACGATACCGCCTTACCCGACAGCGGCGACGAGGAGATCGAGACCGAGGGCGAGACACCGACGGCCGATGTCGACGAGGACGACGGTGAACTCGGAGACTTCGGGGACGATACGTTGCTTGAAAACGATGACGATGACACCGAGAGCCTCGAGGGGCTTGAGGAGGTCAGCGACGACAACGAAGAAACCAATTGATTGGACCGGCAGGCGGGCTGGGCGGGGCATCTCACTTTGCCCCTTGCGCCTCTCGGCTCGCTTGCATAATGTCCCGCCACCATCGGGAGGGGGCCATAGCTCAGTTGGGAGAGCGCTTGAATGGCATTCAAGAGGTCAGGGGTTCGACTCCCCTTGGCTCCACCATCCCCCAATTCGCGTTGTCTGACGGGCTATAAAGCCTTAGGAGGACAGGGATTGCGGCGGTTCGAAAACCCTCGTTTCGGCAGTAGGCCACAGGGGTGGGAAAAACCAGCCTCAGCACCAGCTTGCGATCGGCTGCACCGCCATTTTCCCAGATTTTATAGGGGTTTGCGAGGAATGCCATGGCGGTTCGAAAGGTTGCGTCAAAGCTCTTGAGCGGTTTGCGCGCAGCCTCCGCAGTTTCCTTGAGAGCAACACGCCGCGCCTCCAGCTTCTTGATCTCGGTCTCATAGGCCGAGATCACCGCGCTGTTGCCCGCCTCGGTGATCCGCGTCACAACCGCCTCGATCCTTTTCTCGATCTGCGCGACTTCGGCCAGACCTTTGCGTGCGCGATCCTTCAGCGACGCGCTTCGCTCGGTCCAAAGATCGGTCAGCATGTCGCGGATCAGGTTATAGAGGCCCGCCGCCGGTCGGAGCTCTTGCAGCAGGGCTGCGAAGTCGTCCTCGATTTGCGCGCGTCGGATGGATTTGCGCCTCTGAGGACATTCCTTCTGATGGCACTCATAATACGGATAGTAGGCGCTGCGCCCTTTCGTCCAGGCAGCGGTCATCGGGTTGCCGCAGGCGGCACAGGCCACATGCCCGCGGAGCACGAAATCCTCGTGCAGATCCTTGCGGACATGCACCAGCTTGTTCCCGCTCAGCCGGTCCTGAATCCGTTCATACTCTTCGTAAGTGATAAGCGGTTCATGCTTGCCGGGCACCAAATGAATGTCCCACTTCTCGAAGTTCAAATATCCTGCGTAAATCACGCGACGCAGCATGTCGTCGCCGAGTTTGTAATCGACCTCGCCCTTCGAATTGCGCGGCATGCAGGGCTGGTGCTGAAAGAACCGCTGGATCTCTGCAGCACTTCGGAAGCGCCCTGACGCAAAGCCTTTCAACGCCTCCTGCACCACAGTGGCAATCGGCTCATCGCGGACCAGCAGCTTTCCGTGGCCCTGGACGACTTGATAGCGGTACCCAAGCGGCGGGTAGAAGACCCAGTAGCCGTTCATGACCCGCGCCCGCATTCGGTTGCCCACCTGCTCGGCGTTCTTCTGCCGCTGATGCTGAGACACAGAGGCCAAAAGATTTTCCACCAAGATTGAATCGGAATCCTCGCCGAACTCCATCGTCGGACTTTCCAGTCGGCCACCGGCCCCCCCGATCATCGTGCGCAGCTCGATATGGGCACGGAGATCGCGCGCGAGGCGGCTGATGTCGTAGATGTGGACTGCCCCCACCGAGTGGTCCGGCTGAATTGTCAGTGCATGACCGGCCTCTGGTCGACCGGGATGATCGCTTCTGGGGCTGGCGGGCGGTAGTCGAGGGCGCTGTGGGGTCGGACGGTATTGTAGTGGTGCCGCCACGGCTCGATCAGGATCTGTGCTTCACGAAGCGAGAAGAAGATCTCCGCAGTCAGCAGCTCGTTGCGAAAGCGGGCGTTGAACGACTCGCAGTCGTCCGGAGGGCGCGCGCGAAGCGTGTTTCTCCCGGGCGACAAGCGCCCCTCCCACCGCCGGTACAGCTCGCAGACATCGCGCAGCGATGCGCGCGGAGCGTGTGCTGTAGCCATAGCCGTCCTCCGGGTGGGCATCGCGGTAGTCCTCCCAGACCAGCGCGAGCGTGACCCCCTTGCGCTTCAGCGCGCGGTGCACCGCAGGCCAGGCGGGCGCGATAGCCCCGCCCCGTTGAGCGGGCCCGCCCGGATCGGATTGCGCTCAGGCCGCGTTGCGCC
>JBHJGY010000120.1:0-32126 GCA_050331335.1 Pikeienuella sp. | reverse complement strand
CCCGGTCCAGCAGCGCGGCGAGCGCGCTGTCCACATCCACGCCGTAGCACTCGCCGGCGATCTCGGCGACAGCCCGCATCAGGCGCTTTTTGCTTGGAATGCTGGAGAGCGCGCGCACCGCCTCGGGCTTCAAGAGAGACGAGAGTGTCATTCGGAACTTCCCTGTCGCGGAGGTGTGGAACGTCACACGGTCGGGGCCGGTTCGATCCAGCCGATATTACCATCGTCCCGCCGATAGACGACATTCACGCCATCGGTTCCCTCATTGCGAAAGACCAGAACCGGCGCTTCGGAAAGCTCCATCTGCATCACGGCCTCGCCCACACTGAGCGTTTTGATGTCGTGCCGCATCTCGGCGATGATCACAGGTTGGAAGCCGTTCTCAGCGCCGGTGTCGGGCGCTGCCTCGGCGCCGGTGTCGTCATCGTCATGCGGTGCAATGACATAGGCTTGGGCTGGGACGGCCTCGACGCCGCTTTCGCGCTTCTGGTGGTGATCCTTCAGGCGGCGCTTGTGTCGGCGAAGTTGCTTCTCGATCCGGGTCGCTGATTGTTCGAAAGCGCCATAGATATCGCCATGGGTCGCGTGGGCGGTGGCGGTGAGACCGGTCGGCAGATGGACCGACGAGTCGCATTTAAAACCGTGCCCGTCGCGCGAGAAAACGACTGCCGCATCGACCGGGCGATCGAAATACTTGGTGACCGCCTCGGCCAACCGATCTTCCACATGGGTGCGCAAAGCGTCGCCGATGTCGATATGCTTGCCGGACACTCTGGTGTGCATCCCACTCTCCTTAGGCTGTCGGCGGTGGTTTCTGTGGTGTCTTGAGGGGTGGGATTATCCGCAGCCCCCGAAGCGCCTCGCTCTAAAGCGTGACAGTCTGGGCAGTCAAGCTAGCAGAGCTCTGGCGGCGAGAGAAAGCCCTTTGTCCGCGACTAGAGAACCTCTCGGATCGCGAGACGCCGCTTGCGTTCGGCCGAGGAGGGAATGCCGAGGCTCGCCCGGTATTTCGCCACGGTACGGCGGGCGATCTCGATGCCCTCACCTTGCAAGATCTCGACGATCCGGTCGTCTGAGAGCACGGCGCCGGGGCGTTCCGCGTCGACAAGCGTGCGCAGACGGCTGCGCACGGCCTCGGCGGAGGTCGCGTCGCCGGCGGTGGGGCCGGTCCCGCCCCCGACCGCGTTCGAGAAGAAAAATTTCAACTCGAAGATGCCCCGTTCGGTCGCCATGTATTTCTTGGCGGTCACGCGGCTTACGGTTGATTCGTGCATGCCGATCGCCTCCGCCACCATCTTGAGCGACAAGGGCTTCAGCCCACGCGGGCCCTCGGCGAAGAAGGCCCCCTGCTGGCGGACGATTTCGATGGCGACCTTCAGGATGGTCCTGGCTCGCTGGTCCAGGCTCTTCACCAACCAGCTCGCCTCGTCCCGACAGGTGGCCAGATAGCGCTTGGTCTGCTCTCCACCCGCTGAGAGGCGCGCGGCGTAGCTGCGGTCGATCAGAACTTGGGGCAGCGCGTCGGGGTTGAGCTCCACCTCCCAGCCGCCCCAACCGTCGGGCCGAACCAGGAGATCGGGGATCAGGGTCTCCACTGTCTCAGGAGCGAAGCCGCTGCCCGGCCTGGGATCCAGCCGACGCAAATCTGCGAGCATGTCGGCGATGTCTTCAGCCGTGGCCCCGCAGAGCTTTTGCAGTCTCGCGAGTTTGCCTTCGGCGAGCAGCGGCAAATGATCCAGGAAAGCGGCGATCGCGGGATCGAGCCGGTTGCGCTCGGCGAGTTGCAGGGCGAGGCATTCGGCAAGCGTTCTGGCGCCGACGCCGGTTGGCTCGCAGCTCTGCAGCAGCGCGAGCGCTTGCTCCAGTGTCGCAGGGTCGGTCTCCCAACGCGCCGCGAGTTCTGCGATCTCGGACCGGAGATAGCCGGCCTCGTCGAGTTCCTCGACCAAGCGCGCGGCCAGCGCCCGGGTCTCGGACGGCGCCCGAAGCAGCCCGACTTGGCCGAGGAGATGTTCCCTGAGCGTCGTGGGTCGGGTCAGCCGGTGCTCGAACCCGTCCTCGCCGTCCTCTGCCGGGTTGCCGCGTGAGATCCGGGGTGTACTCGCCGCGAGCCCGGGCGCGGCCGGCGCAGCGCCGCTGTCGGACGGGGCCGCGTCGTAGAGGTTCTCGGTGCCCGTATCGAAGGTCTCGGCGGCGAGGCCGTGATCGCCCTCGGGCGTCACCCGCTCGTCCGCCCGCTCCTGCCGTGGCGGATCTGCTTCTGGCGGTGTGGGCGTGTCGTCCGGGGCAGCGCCGGTCAGCAGCGGGTTGCGCTCGATCTCCTCCGAAACGAAGGCCGAGAGCTCGAAGTTCGACATCTGAAGGAGCTTGATCGCCTGCTGCAGCTGCGGCGTCATCACCAGCTGCTGGCTTTGTCTCAGCTCGAGCCGCAATCCGGCTGCCATGACCTCGGTGTCCTCACTTCCCGCACGCGTGGGATCCCGAGCCTCGCAGCCCCGGATTACCTAAAAGCGAAAGCCCTCGCCGAGATAGACCCGACGCACATTGTCGTCGCGCACCACCGCTTGGGGGGTGCCGCTCATGAGGACGCTACCTTCATGCAAGATGTATGCCCGGTCAATGATCTCGAGGGTCTCGCGCACATTGTGGTCGGTGATCAGCACCCCGATGTCGCGCTCCTTGAGATGGCTGACGAGGTCGCGAATATCGCCAACGGCGATCGGGTCGATGCCGGCGAACGGCTCGTCGAGCAGGACATAGGCCGGGTTTGTGGCCAGGCAGCGGGCGATCTCAACGCGGCGGCGCTCCCCGCCCGACAGCGACGAGGCCGGGGCCCTGCGCAGATGGGTGATCGAGAACTCGCCGAGCAGCTCTTCGAGCCGGCGCGCGCGCAGCCGGCGGTCTGGCTCGTCGACCTCGAGGACAGCGCGGATGTTGTCTTCCACCGTGAGCCCGCGAAAAATCGAGGCTTCTTGCGGCAGGTACCCCAGACCGAGGCGGGCGCGGCGGTACATCGGCAGCCCGGACACCTCGATCCCGTCGAGATGGATCGTGCCGGTATCGCAAGAGACCAGGCCGATGATCATGTAGAAACAGGTGGTTTTGCCGGCCCCATTGGGCCCCAGCAGACCGACCGCTTCGCCGCGGGTGAGCTCGAGCGAGACGTTTCGGACCACGGGCCGGCGCCTGTAAGCCTTGCCGAGCCCCTCGACGACGAGCCCGTGCTGAACGGGGCGCAATGCGTGGAGGAGCGAGCGTCTCAATTGCCGCTCTCACCCTCGCGTGAGGCCGGAACGAGGCGCATCCGCACCCGGCCGCCGGCACCTTGGGCCGCAGGTGCTGCCGCGGCGGTGGTCTGCCCCACCATGTTCGCGCGGCCCGTGTTCAGATCGATCTCGAGCACTTCGCCCGCGATCACGTTTTGCCCCTGGGTCAGGACGACATCGCCGCGCAGATACATCATGCCAGAGGCCACGTCGTATTCTGCGGTCCGGCCCTCGGCGGTCTCGGTGCCGTTGGTCAGAAAGACGTCACCCTCGGCCTGCATGTTCCGGATGCGGCCGGTATCGGCGTCGCCCCCGCCGGCTTCTTGGGCGAAGAGAACGGTCACCCGGTCCGCATTGAGCCTCAGCGTCCCTTGACCGGCGATCACCGAGCCTGAAAAGATCGCGATGCTCTCGGCCTCGCGTACCTCAAGGCTGTCGGAGGTCACCTCGATCGGTTCCGAGCTGTCGTGACGGAAGCCGCCGAAAGGCCGAGCTTCCTGCGCCGTCAGGGATACGGGCCAGACGGTCGCGGCGATCGTCGCCGCCGCAAGCGCTGCGGGGACCCATGCCGTCCGCCGCCCCGGGCCTTCGCTTCTCAGGCCGAGCCGCCGCATGATCATCGCACGTCCTCCCCACTTATCGCCGCGGCCTCGGTTTGCTCGGACCCGCGCGCACTCGCCGGGATGAATACCATGTGAACGCGGCCATTAAAGACGATTCGGCTGCCCCCCGCGCCTGGCTTTCCAGGCGCCGGTCGGTCCAGCTGCATCGTTTGCGCCGAGATCGTCCCCGCCGGACCTTCGCCGAAAACGGGGCCAGGGCTGGTGACCTCGCGGGCGTCGATCACGATCCGCAGCTTGTCGCTCTCGAAGCGATAGCCGTCGGAGGTGCGCATCTCTACCTCGCCTTCGAGCCAGATCCGCCCCGCAGACCGCTCGAACACCCCCGATGCCGCCTGACCGGTCATGAGCCGACCGTCCTCCAAGGTCAGCTCCCCATCGGGCTCGGCGAGGCGGATCCGATCTGGTGACGGGCCGTCGGGCTCTGCCCAGCGGGCGCGTAAAATGAAAGGCTGGCCGCTATCGGTCAGGCCGGCAATCCGCGGGTCCTCCAGCCTCAGACCAGCCGCGAGGGTGGCAATCTCCTCGGGAGAGAGGAGCGCGCTGCCCTCTTCCTGCGAGCGTCCGGTGAGGAAGATCGCCACCACGAGTGCACCGGCCGCGACGGGCAGGGCGATCTTCATCCATCGTACCCGGCGCGAGTAGCGTGACACCCGGGCTTGGTGATCCCGCCCACCGGCGAACGGGGGGGGCTTGCCGCTGCGGGACATGCTCAGCTCCGGTCCTGGCCGGCATCGACGCCGGCGCGTAAGCAGTCATGGACATGCACAAGGCCCACGGGCCGCGCCGGCATCTCTGCGCCGGGGGCCAGGACGAAGAGGCAGAGGGCGCGGCGCGGCGCGTTCATCAGCGCGAGCGCTTCGGAGGCCAGGGCATCCGAAGCAATGGTCTTGGGCGTCCGGGTCGCCACATCGCCCGCTTGGCGTTCGAGCAGGCCCTCCATATTCCGCCGCAAATCGCCATCGGTGACCACCCCGACCAGGCGCCCCTGCGCATCGGTGACGCCGACGACGCCCAACCCTTTCGCCGACATCTCTACGAGTGCCCGACGCATCGATGTCTCCTCGGAGACCAGCGGCAACGCCTCGCCGGCATGCATGATGTCGGCCACGGTCAGGAGTTGGACGCCCAGCGCGCCGCCGGGATGGAGCTGCGCATAGTGCTCCCGGGTGAAGGCCGTGCGGTCCATCAGTGCCACCGCAAGGGCGTCACCCAGGGCGAGCGTCAGCGTCGTCGAGGTCGTGGGGGCGAGGCCGTTCGGGCAGGCCTCGGGCGCCGCGACGAGAACCAGCGCCACATCCGCTGCGCGGCCGAGGCTCGAGGCCGAGCGCCCGACCAGGGCGATCAGCGGGATCGAGAAGCGCCTGCTGTGCGCGACGATGTCGAACAGTTCCTTCGTCTCGCCCGAGTTCGACAGCACGAGAACCACGTCGTCCCTGGTGATCATGCCCAGATCGCCATGGCTCGCCTCGCCGGGGTGGACGAATTGCGCCGGCGTGCCTGTGGACGCCAAAGTCGCTGCGATCTTGCGGGCGATATGGCCCGACTTGCCCATGCCGGAGACGATGACCCGCCCGCGGGCGCGCAGCATCAGGCCCACGGCCTCGGCGAATCGGTCGTCCAGCGCCTCGGCCTGAGCGGCGAGCGCGGCGGCTTCGGTGGCGATCACGCGGCGGGCGGTGTCCAGCGCGCGCGAGATTTGGGCAGCGTCTAGGCGGCCGGGGACGGCGGCGCCGGCGGTCTGTGCGGCACCGCGGCCGGTCTCGGTCTGGGTCTGTGTCTCTGTCTGCTCGGCGGTCACGGCGCCGGTCCTCGCTTGTCGCGCTCAGCCTTTAATGCTCGAAGATATCCTGATCTGGCCAGCCGGTGAGATCGAGTAAGGCCCGATCCGGCAGAAACCGGAAGCATGCCTCGGCCAGCGCCGTCCGGCCCTCGCGGGCGAGCCGCGCATCGAGCACCGACCGCAGTCGGTGCAGATAAAGCACATCCGAGGCCGCATAGTCGAGTTGAGGTTGGGAGAGCTCGGCCGCCCCCCAATCGGAGCTTTGCTGGTGCTTGGAGATGTCCACAGCCAGAAGGTCGGCGCAGAGGTTTCGCAGGCCGTGCCGATCGGTGAAGGTTCGGACGAGCTTGGAGGCGATTTTCGTGCAATAGACCGGTCGCGCCACCGTGCCGAAAGCATGGGCGAGCACGGCGATGTCGAACCGGCCGAAATGGAACAGCTTGAGCCGGTTGGGGTCCGCGAGCAGCGCCTGCAGCCGGGGCGCGGCGGTTTGGCCCCGGGTGATCTGCACGAGATGGGCCGTGCCGTCGCCGCTGGAGAGCTGGACCAGGCAAAGTCGGTCGCGATGGGGGATCAGGCCCATCGTCTCGGTGTCGATCGCGACGCAATCGCCGAGATCGAGCTCTTCGGGCAGGTCGCCGTGGTGCAAAGTGACGGTCATCTCGTGGCCTCGCCGGTTGCGCCGTCGGGACGGTCCGACCGGCCGAGTGGTGCCCAGGAAAGGACTCGAACCTTCACGCCCAT
This sequence comes from Pikeienuella sp., assembly GCA_050331335.1. Lineage (GTDB taxonomy): Bacteria > Pseudomonadota > Alphaproteobacteria > Rhodobacterales > Rhodobacteraceae > Thermohalobaculum. Next base: position 25,713 of record JBHJGY010000120.1, on the reverse strand, counting down.
ACGGGCTCTAGCACCTGAAGCTAGCGCGTCTACCAATTCCGCCACCTGGGCACGGGATCAGTACGCCTTTCAGCGCAGGGCGGAGGTACGTGCTGCACAGCGCTCTGTCAACGGGGGCACCGGCGGGCGGTCATGTTGTGCAGCGCACGGGTTTTGGTCGCTTGAATGTGGCGCTGATTGCCGATGTCGTCGGCCGCCGCCCGCCGCGCCGCTGTCCTGGATCACCTCGAAATACCCGCAAGGAACCGAGGTCCGCAGGGTCGGCCAGCGGGCTGCGGCCCCGCGATAGCCAGACCGTGGCCACGCGTTCGTGGTGTTGCGCGACGGGGGCCGCCCGCACGCGCACGAAAGAAGGCGTCGTGCGCGGCGCCAGCGCCGTCGGGGTTGCCGCGAAACGCAACAGGCGCGACCGTCGGTCTGGTGAGAAGGTCACTAATATCGTTGGCCCGGCAGAGGCAGGGTGCCCGCTGCCAACCTGCTCGAACATCGGTAAATTTGCCTGGATAAGGGCGATCTCCCTGGCCTTTCGCCTGCCGAGCCAACCAGCCATCGACGCAGCTGCGGCACTATGGCCTTGCCCAAGCCCGGGTCGGGCCTTAGTCATCTTCGACAGAAAATGACCGGGAGGGCGAGGACATGGCGATGGCGTTGACGGAAGCGCCGCTCGTGACCGTGATCGGAGGATCTGGTTTCGTCGGGCGCTACATCGCGCAGGCCATGGCGCGCGAGGGCTGGCGGGTGCGGGTTGCCTGCCGCCGCCCTCATGAGGCCCATTTCGTTCGGCCTTACGGGGTCGTGGGTCAGGTGGAACCGGTCCAGTGCAATATCCGCGACGACGCCTCGACCGCACGTGCGATCCAAGGCGCTCAAGTGGTGATCAACTGCGTCGGGATTCTGTTTGAGGCGGGCAAGAATACCTTCGACAGCGTTCAAGCCGACGGCGCCGCCCGGGCCGCCCGGCTGGCGGCGGAAGCGGGGGTCGCGCGTTTCGTCCAGATTTCGGCAATTGGGGCCGATGCGGCAAGTCCGGCCGACTATGCGCGGACCAAAGCGGCGGGCGAGGCAGCGGTGACGGCAGCGTTCCCCAGCGCGACCATCCTGCGGCCCTCGATCGTTTTCGGCGCGGAGGACCAGTTCTTCAACCGTTTCGCGGGGATGGCACGGATGTCGCCGGTGATCCCGGTCGTCGGGGGGCGGACGCGCTTCCAGCCAGTCTGGGTCCAAGATGTCGCCGAGGCGGCGGTGGCTGCCGCGAGCGGGCGCGCGGAAAGCGGCGTCTACGAGCTCGGTGGGCCGAATGTCTACACCTTCCACGCACTCATCGAAATGATGCTCCGTGCGATCCGGCGCAAGCGCGCCATTATCGACATTCCCTTTTGGGCTGCGCGGATCCAGGGGCGGGTGTTGCAGGTGCTGCCCAACCCGCCGATCACCCTCGATCAGGTGCGGATGCTCGCCGTGGACAATGTGGTCTCGACGGAGGCGCGCGGTTTCTCGGCGCTCGGGATCGAGCCTGAGGCGCCAGAGGGAATCATCGACAGCTACCTCTACGCATACCGGCCGTATGGTCAGTACAATGCGCTGACGGAGAGCCGCCGGCCGCTCGACTGAAGCAAGGCCTGGCGCCGGCGAATCGGGTGGGCGGACCGATCCATCCGGCTCGGCGCGTGGCTGCCGGATGGGTCAGAAAAGCAGCCGGCCGACCAGGACCAGAACGATCGCGCCGCCCGTGGCGAGCACGAGTTGGGTCAGGAGTGGATGGCCGAGATCGATTTTCAGGCCCAGCGCCGGCACCGCGACGCCCGCCAGCAGCGAGCCCAGCACGCCCCAGATGACGTAGCTGATCAAGCTCCCGCCCCCGACGATGAGGCTCGCCAACCAGCCGACGACGAGGCCAAAGACCAGCACGGTGACGATTTGTTTGGCGTCGATCTTGGAATTCATGTTGCTCCCCCGGTAGATCGACTCACAGCTAAAGGGCGGCTGACGGCTGCGTGATGACGCTTCCTTGACGGTTTTTCGATGAAAGCCGCGCCTGTGGGTTCAGGAATAGGCGATCCAGAGCAACGCTGTCCCGAGCACCAGGCGATAGAGTGCGAAGGGCGTCATCGTCCAGTCGCTGCGGAACATCCGCATCATCGCCCACAGCGCCGCGAAGGCCGACAGGCAGGCGAGCAGCGCGGCCAGCGCGAAGTCCCGGCTCAGGGCGAGGTCGCCGTCGGCGACGAGCCCCGCCGTCTCGACAAGCCCGGCGGCGAGGATCGTCGGCACCGCCATCAGGAGCGCGAGCCGGGCCGCCTCGTCGCGACGGTAGCCGAGTGCCCGCGCCATGGTCATGCAGGCGCCTGATCGGGAGGTGCCGGGGATCAGAGCGAGCGCCTGGGCCAACCCCATCGCAAGCGCATGGCGCCAACCCCAATCCGGTTCCGCGCGGCTGTTCGCACCGAAGCGGTCGGCGAGCCAGAGCAAGATCCCGCCGATGAGGGTCGCCCAACCGATCACGGCGATCGAGCGGAGCGCATCGAGGCCCCCTGAGAGTTTGAGCGCGATGCCGAAGGCGACGGCCGGGATGGTGGCGAGTGCAAGGAGCCAAACCAGTCGGGCATTGGGTGTCGCGATCCGGCCGGCGAGGATCTGCCCGGTGCCGATGGCGATACGCCCGATATCTTGCCGGAAATAGGCGCAGACCGCCACGAGGGTTCCAAGATGAACCGCGACGTCGAGGGTGACGCCTTGGTCTGGCCGGCCGGTGAGCAAGGGCCAAAGCGCGAGATGGCCCGATGACGAGATCGGTAGGAATTCGGTGATCCCCTGGATCAGGGCGAGCACGACGAGATCGAGCGGGTTCACGCGGCGGTCCTTTGCTGCGGCACGGTCCGATCTTGCCTAGCGCAGGTGGGGTGATGGCGGAAGTCCGGATGATATGTCGCACTGGCTGACCTAATAACAAGCGAAGGCGCCGGTCGAGCCCGCCGTATTGCGCCCCGTGCTCAATCCGCCAAGACAACGGGTCAGCATTGCTGTCTTTACTTTTCATGTCGGTTTCGTGTAAGCCCCGCCAAACCGAAGCGTCAGGGTTGAGGGATCCGGCGAAGGGAAAGGGGAGGTCGGCCATGGCACAAAAGATGCTGAAGTTCACCGAGTGCGACCGCGAGATGCCGGAAAAGCGCGCCGCCAATGAGCGCGCCCGCGATTTCGATGAGATCTACAGCGAATATGCCGCCGAGAAGGCCGCCGAGCAGTCCGCGCGGTGCAGCCAATGCGGCGTGCCATTTTGTCAGTCGCATTGCCCGCTGCACAACAACATCCCCGACTGGCTTAAGCTCACCGCCGAGGGGCGGCTGCGCGAGGCCTATGAGGTCTCCCAGGCCACCAACACGTTCCCCGAGATCTGCGGCCGCATCTGCCCGCAGGACCGGCTCTGCGAGGGCTCCTGCGTCATCGAGCAGTCCGGGCACGGCACCGTCACCATCGGCGCCATCGAGAAGTACATCACCGACACCGCGTGGGACGAAGGCTGGGTGCAGCCGATCCCGGTGGGCCCGGCGCGCCAGGAGAGCATCGGCATCGTCGGGGCTGGGCCTGCGGGTCTCGCAGCCGCGGATCGTCTGCGGCGCATGGGGTTCCAGGTGACGATCTATGATCGGCATGACCGGGCGGGCGGGCTGATGACCTATGGCATCCCCGGCTTCAAGCTTGAGAAGGACGTGGTCTTGCGCCGCAACGCTCAGTTGGAAGCGGCTGGCGTTGTGTTTCGGCTCGATTGCGAGGTCGGCCGCGATGTCCAGTTCCATCACCTGACGGCCATGCATTCGGCGGTGCTGATCGCAACGGGGGTTTACAAGGCCCGGGTGCTCAAGGCGCCGGGATCGGGGCTAAACGGGATCGTCAAGGCGCTCGATTATCTGACCGCCTCCAACCGCATCGGCTTTGGAGATCCGGTCCCGGCCTTTGCCGACGGCACGCTGGATGCGGCGGGCAAGAACATCGTCGTCGTCGGCGGCGGCGACACGGCCATGGACTGCGTGCGCACCGCGATCCGCCAGGGCGCGGCGTCGGTCACCTGCCTCTATCGGCGCGACCGGGCTAACATGCCGGGCTCCCAGCGCGAGGTGGCCAATGCCGAGGAGGAGGGCGTCCGGTTCGACTGGCTGGCGGTGCCCAAGGCCTTCGATGGGCAGAATCGGGTTGCCTCGGTGCGTGCGGTGCGGATGCGCCTCGGCGCACCGGACGCCACCGGCCGTCAGGCGCCCGAGGAAGTGCCGGGCTCCGACTACACACTCGATGCGGATCTCGTGGTCGAGGCGCTCGGTTTCGAGCCGGAAGAGATCCAGCGGCTCTGGGGCGTCGAGGGGCTTGAGGTCACGCGGTGGGGAACGATCAAGGCGGATTTCCGCACCCACGAGACCTCGCTACCCGGGGTCTATGCGGCGGGCGACATCGTGCGCGGTGCGTCCCTAGTCGTCTGGGCGATCCGTGACGGGCGGGAGGCGGCGGATGCCATTGCGGAGCGCCTTGGCGTCGCTCCGGCAATCGCCGCGGAGTGAGCCCGATGGCGGACGACAGAACGGCATGTCTGAAGGGTCTGCTGATCTTGATCGCGCCCGACAAAAAGGATCGCGTCGCCCGCCATATCCTTGATCCGCAGGGGCGCTGCCTGACATCGGCGGCATATGAGGCCGGGCCGCGCCGCGTGCCGAACCCGCGGGGGACCGTGCCGTGCGCATGACGGGACAATGTCTTTGCGGGGCCGTGCGCATCGGACTGCCCGAGAGGGTCAGTACCGTCGAGGCGTGTCATTGCGGCATGTGCCGGACGCTGTGCGGCGGCGGGCCGATGTTTGCGCTGCATCTGCCTGGCGGCACGTGCCCGGAGATCGAGGGGGCGGAGAACCTCACCGTGTATCGCTCCTCGGACTGGGCTGAACGCGCCTTCTGCGCGCGCTGCGGTACGCCGGTCTGGTACCGCTTCATCGCGGGCGACTTTCATTCGCTCGCGGCTGGGCTCTTTGAGCCGGAGGGGCTGAGGCTGGCCAAGCAGATCTTCATCGAGGCCAAGCCCGAGCTCTACGATCTCGCCAACGACACGCCGACGCTGACTGAAGCCGAGGTGATCGCAGACTTCGCGGCCATACAGGCCAAGACCCAAGGGAGTGCGCCATGACCGAGTTCGATCCCAAGGCCTATGAGACCGCCCGCGACCGTCTCGGCCGGGACGGGATGTATCTGCCCAGCGAGGAGCATGCCTCTTGCGGGGTGGGTTTCGTCGCCGCGATCGACGGCACTGCGCGGCGGGAGGTCGTCGAGAACGGGCTCGCAGCCCTCAGCGCGGTATGGCACCGGGGGGCAGTCGATGCCGACGGCAAGACCGGCGACGGTGCGGGCATCCATCTTCAAATCCCCCGCGGCTTTTTCCACGACCAGATCCGACGTACCGGCCACGAGCCGGCGGAGGGGTTGCTCGCGGTCGGTCAAGTGTTCCTGCCACGCACGGATTTCGGCGCTCAGGAGACCGCGCGGACGATCGTCGAGACCGAGGTCCTGCGCCTTGGCTACACGATCTACGGTTGGCGGCAGGTGCCGGTAGACATTTCGGTTCTCGGCGAGAAGGCCAACGCGACCCGGCCCGAAATCGAGCAGATCCTGATCGCTCCCCCAGTCGGCACCGATGAGGAAACCGCCGAGCGCGAACTCTACGTAATCCGGCGGCGGGTTGAGAACGCGGTTGCCCGGGCGCAGATCACCGGCTTTTACATTTGCTCGCTCTCCTGCCGATCGGTGATCTACAAGGGGATGATGCTTGCCGAACAGGTGGGCGCGTTCTATCCGGATCTCCAGGATCCGCGCTTCGTCTCGGCCTTCGCGATCTACCACCAGCGCTATTCGACGAACACCTTCCCGCAGTGGTGGCTGGCGCAGCCTTTCCGCATGCTTGCCCATAACGGCGAGATCAACACGCTGAAGGGCAACCTCAATTGGATGAAAAGCCACGAGATCCGCATGGCGTCGGAGAATTTCGGCGAACTGGCGGAGGACATCAAACCGATCGTGGCGCAGGGGGCGTCCGACTCCGCGGCGCTCGACGCGGTGTTCGAGGTGATGGTCCGCGCCGGGCGCAACGCGCCGATGGCCAAGACGATTCTGGTGCCCGAGGCGTGGTCGAACGATGCGCATATGCCCGAGGCATGGCGGGCGATGTACGCCTATTCGAATGCGGTGATGGAGCCCTGGGACGGACCTGCCGCGCTCGCGATGACCGACGGGCGCTGGGTTTGCGCCGGCATGGACCGCAACGGGCTGCGCCCCATGCGCTATGTCGTCACCCGCGATGGGCTGGTGATCGCCGGCTCCGAGATCGGAATGGTGCCCGTTGACGAGACCCAGGTCGTCGAGAAAGGCCGGCTTGGGCCAGGGCAGCTTCTGGCGATCGATCTCGCGGAGGGCCGTCTTTGTCATGACGCCGACATCAAGGACGAGCTTGCCGAAGCCATGCCCTATGCCGAGTGGACCGCGCTCGTCACCGATCTGACCGAACGGCTCGAGGGTCTGCCGGAACAGGCGGAGATGACGGGGGCCGAGCTCCGGCGCCGGCAAATCGCGGCCGGCTACACCGTGGAGGAACTGGAGGCGATCCTCGCGCCCATGGGGGAGGGCGGCAAGGAGGCCGTGGGCTCGATGGGCGACGACACGCCCGCCGCGGTGCTGTCCGACCGCTATCGCCCGCTCGCGCATTTCTTCCGCCAGAACTTCTCCCAGGTGACCAACCCGCCGATCGACAGCCTGCGCGAGCACCGGGTGATGTCGCTCAAGACCCGCTTTGGGAACCTCAAGAACGTGTTGGGCCAAGATCGCAGCCAGACCGAGATCCTCACGCTCGAGAGCCCGGTGGTCTCGACCGGGCAGTTCGCCGCGATGGTGGCGGCGTTTGGCGAAGAGTATCGGCAGATCGACTGCACTTTCGAGGCGGGCGCTGCGCCTGGTGCGCTGCGCGCTGCCCTGGATCGGATCCGCGCCGAGGCCGAAGACGCGGTGCGCGCGGGCGCCGGTCATCTGGTGTTGACCGACGAGGGGTCTTGCGAGACGCGGATTGCGCTGCCGATGATCCTGGCCACCTCTGCTGTCCATTCCTGGCTGACCCGCCAGGGCCTGCGCACTTTTTGTTCGCTCAACGTCCGATCCGCGGAGTGCATCGACCCGCATTACTTCGCCGTGCTGATCGGCGTCGGTGCGACCACGGTCAATGCCTATCTCGCCGAGGCCTCATTGCTGGACAGAGTTGCCCGGGAGCTCATCGACGGCGCGCCGGAGACGGTGATTGCCCGCTACCGTTCGGCAATCGATTGGGGTCTGCGCAAGATCATGTCGAAAATGGGGATCTCGGTTGTCTCCTCCTATCGCGGCGGGTGCAATTTCGAGGCGGTGGGACTGTCGCGGGCGCTGGTGGCGGAGTTCTTCCCCGGAATGCCGTCGCGGATCTCTGGGATCGGGATGGCCGGGATCGAGGCAAAGCTCCGCGCGGTCCATGCCCAGGCCTTCCAAGGCGCAGACGTCCTCCCGATCGGTGGGTTGTACAAACAGCGCCGGCGTGGCGAAGTCCATGCGTGGCAGGCGACGTCGATGCATCTGATGCAGGCGGCGGTGGGCCAAAACTCTGCAGCACTTTGGAAGCAGTATTCGGAGGGGATGGCAAAGCAGCCCCCCATTCATCTGCGCGATCTTCTGGCGTTCAAGCCGATGGGTGCGCCGGTGGCGCTGGAGGAGGTGGAGAGCATCACCTCGATCAGGAAGCGCTTCGTGACACCTGGCATGTCGCTCGGGGCGCTGTCGCCTGAGGCGCACAAGACGCTCAACGTGGCGATGAACCGAATCGGTGCGAAATCGGATTCGGGCGAGGGCGGCGAAGACCCGAAGCACTTCGTACCCGAGTCCAACGGCGATAACCCGTCCGCGAAGATCAAGCAGGTGGCCTCGGGGCGCTTCGGCGTCACGGCCGAGTATCTCAACCAGTGCGCAGAGCTCGAGATCAAGGTGGCCCAGGGCGCCAAGCCCGGCGAGGGCGGCCAGCTCCCTGGCTTCAAGGTGACGGAGATGATCGCCAAGCTGCGGCATTCCACGCCCGCCGTGACGCTGATCTCGCCGCCGCCGCATCACGACATCTATTCGATCGAGGACCTCGCGCAGTTGATCTACGACCTCAAGCAGATCAACCCGGACGCCAAGGTCTGCGTGAAACTCGTCAGCCAGACAGGGGTCGGCACCGTCGCGGCGGGCGTCGCCAAGGCCAAGGCCGACGTGATCCTGATCTCGGGTCACAATGGCGGCACTGGCGCGTCGCCCCAGACCTCGATCAAATACGCCGGCCTGCCCTGGGAGATGGGGCTGACCGAGGCCCACCAGGTGCTGAGCCTCAACGATCTGCGCGAGCGGGTGACGCTGCGCACCGATGGGGGCCTGCGCACCGGGCGCGACATCGTCATCGCCGCCATGATGGGGGCGGAGGAATACGGGATCGGCACCGCGGCTCTCATCGCCATGGGCTGCATCATGGTGCGTCAGTGCCAGTCCAACGCCTGCCCGGTTGGCGTGTGCACCCAGGACCCGGCGCTTCGCGAGCGCTTCACCGGGACGGCGGACAAGGTGGTCAACCTCTTCACGCTGATGGCCCAGGAGATCCGCGAAATCCTCGCCTCCCTGGGCGCGCGCTCGCTCGAGGAGATCATCGGGCGGACCGACCTGCTCGCTCAGGTCTCCCGCGGCGCCGCCCATCTCGACGATCTCGATCTCAACCCCATGCTCGTGCGCGTGGATGAGGGCAAGAAGATCGCCTACCGCCTCGACCGTCCGCGCACGCCCGTGCCGGACACCCTCGACGCGCAGATCGTTCAGGACGCCCAGCCTTTCTTTAAGGACGGTGAAAAGATGCGGCTGGACTATACGGTGCAGAACACCCACCGCACGATCGGCTCCCGCGTGTCGTCCCATATTGTCCGCCGGTTCGGGATGAACAACCAGCTCCGCGAGGGGCATCTGACCGTGCGGCTCGAAGGCTCGGCCGGCCAGTCGCTCGGGGCCTTCGCCGCACCGGGGCTCAAGATCGAGGTCCATGGCGATGCCAACGACTATGTGGGCAAGGGGCTTTCGGGGGGCGTGATAACGCTGCGTCCGCCGCTCGGCTCGCCGCTCGTCGCCCATGAGAACACGATCATCGGCAACACCGTCCTCTATGGCGCGACCGCCGGAAAGCTGTTCGCGGCGGGCCAGGCGGGGGAGCGCTTTTGTGTGCGCAATTCCGGGGCGACCGTCGTTGTCGAGGGCTGCGGCTCCAATGGCTGCGAGTACATGACAGGCGGCGTCGCCGTGATCCTCGGGGCGGTGGGCGATAACTTCGGTGCCGGCATGACCGGCGGTATGGCCTTCGTCTATGACGCGCCGGGCACCTTCGAGCGGCGCATCAACCCCGAGACGCTTCTTGTTCAGCGGATCGAGAGCCGCTTCTGGGCTGAACTCCTCAAGGGTCTCATCCGGGAGCACGGCAACCAGACCGAGAGCGTCCGGGCAGCGGAGCTTCTTCGGGTATGGGACGAGGCGCTGCCGAGGTTCTGGCAAATCTGCCCCAAGGAGATGGTCTCGCGGCTCACTTATCCGCTCTCCGATCATCCGCAGAAGGCGATGGCGTGACCGAGCGGTCGGCGGCGCGGATCATTGGGCCGGGTGGCCGGTGATGCGGGCGAGGCTGTAGTCTGAGCTGTCCTGACCGTCGACCGCAGGGGCGCTGAACACCAGTCGGTCGATCGGTGCACCGTGGAATGGCCCCATCAGCATCGCTGCTCCAGCCTGGGGCGCGATGCCGACTACCGCATTCACCGGGCCGCTTACCGCCCACTGGCCGCCGGGGCGGCTTGCCAGCCGGACGACACCCAGGCTTCGCCCGTTACGGAAGCCGGCCATCAGCGCCACCTCGGCCGCATCGCCCGGTACAGTATCGGGATTGAAGAGATGGGCGACGATAACCGACGTCACCACATGCGGCGCGTCGAAGATGACGACCAGCCGCTCGCCACCGTGACGGCTGCCCGCCTCCCGCCCCGCCTCCCGCAAGGCGCCCTGGATTTCGGGATTGTTAAAGCCGTTGCCGCCGTCATGGGCGACCCCGAGCCCTGCGACGGAGCCCCGGCTGCGGTCGATCTGCTCCGCAAGCCGCGCGTCGTCCTCACGCGGCTCGGCGATGAGCTCCGCCTGGCCGATCCTACAGGCGGGCATCCCGAGGCAAGGTCCGTAGGTCAATGGCGAGATATCGATGGCCGTGGCGGGCCAGCTCGTCAACGCTGCCAAAAGCGCGCCGCCGATGATGGATAGCTTGCCAAACAACATCTGGGATCTCCTTCAATGGCCGTGGCGTCCCGGCGCCGGCCCGGGTTGCGGGACGCCGGCACGACGCTCATCAAACCGTCGCACATCCATGCTACGCGAAACCCATGTCTGAGAAAATCGCTTCCCGCTCGGAAGACGGCGGTCTTGTCGCCCTCTTTCTCACGTTCTTACGGCTCGGCCTGACTTCCTTCGGGGGGCCGATTGCGCATTTGGGCTATTTTCGCACCGAATTCGTCGAGCGACGCGGCTGGCTCTCGGATAAGGCCTATGCCGATCTCGTCGCGCTCTGCCAGTTCCTCCCAGGACCCGCCTCCTCGCAAGTCGGCTTTGCCGTCGGGCTGATGCGCGGGGGTTGGGCGGGGGCTGCGCTCGCCTGGGCCGGCTTTACGTTGCCTTCCGCGGTGGCACTCATCTTAGTCGCCTACGGAGCCGAAACGCTGACTGACCCGGTCTCGCTCGGGGTCATCGCGGGTCTCAAGATCCTGGCCGTGGCGGTGGTGGCGCAAGCGGTTCTGGGCATGGGCAAAGGGCTTTGCCCCGACAATCCGCGCCTGGCGATCGCCTTGGCGGCGGTGGCCGTGCTCGCGCTTTGGCAAGGGCCGGGCGGGCAGGTTGCCGTGATCATCGCGGGCGGGCTCGCTGGCATCGCCTTGGGACTGGGCAGCGCGGCGGGCGAAGACGGTGAGCCGGGCTTCACCGGCTATCTGCCCGGCCGGCAGCTCGGCGCCGTGCTCTTGGGGCTCGCTGTGGGGCTGCTCGTGCTGCTGCCGGTATTGGTAGCGCTGGGCTTAGGCGGCCAGCCGACCGCGCTGTTCGAGGCGTTCTACCGAGCAGGTGCCCTGGTTTTCGGTGGCGGACATGTTGTGCTGCCGCTGCTCGAGGAGAGCGTGGTTGGTGCCGGTTGGGTATCTGACGACGCCTTTCTCGCCGGCTATGGCGCGGCGCAGGCGGTGCCCGGTCCGCTCTTTACGTTCGCTGCCTATCTCGGTGCGGCGTCCGGCGTGGAGCCGTCGGGGCTGACAGGCGCGGCGATCGCGCTCGTTGCGGTGTTCCTGCCGGGCATTTTGCTCGTTGCCGGGATGCTGCCCTTTTGGGCGGGCTTCCGTGAGGTGTCTTGGGCCCGCGCCGTTCTCGCAGGGGTGAATGCGGCGGTGGTCGGCGTGCTCGGGGCTGCGCTTTACGACCCGGTCTTCACCGCGGCGATCCGCGATCCGCTTGACCTGGCGATGGCCGCTGCCGCCTTCTTCGCGCTCACAAGATGGGCGGCACCGGTTTGGGCCGTGGTGTTGGCGACCGCAGTGCTCGGCGGTCTGATCGGCGCGCTCGGGCTCTGAGCACCCGTCACGATCAAGCGTCCACGGGGGCTCCGAGATTGCCGCGGCGGGGCTGGCGGGCGGTCAGAGCGGCGATTGCACCGAGCCCTCCGAGAAGGAGGGCGAGCCCACCCGGCAGCGGCACGGCGTGAAACTCCACCCCGAGGGCCGCAAGGTTCTCGTCGGTGAGCGGGAAGATCTCCCCGTCGTCGAACTCGATCCGCGAGATCACGCGATTGCCCGCGCCGGGGACGAAGAAGTCGATCACATTGACCGTGTTCGTGCCGCCCGTCGACTCACGGGTGTCCAAAAAGCTGAGCTGGAGATCCTGCCCGATCCGCTGGGCGCGCGTCGTGTCGCGGGTCCCGATGCTTTCGATGACGTTTTCGTCCGCCCCGCCGGTGTCGATGATCGTGTCGGACCCGTCGGGTCCCAGGCCAGCAATGTAAGTCTCGCTCCCTGCGCCGCCGAAGAGGGTGTCGTCGCCCTGGTCGCCACTGAGCCGGTCGTTGCCTGGGCCGGCGTCAATCAGGTCCGTCCCGAAAGACCCATTTAAGACGTCATTGCCGAACCCGCTGAACAGGACGTCCGGCCCCCCGGCAGTCGGTCAAGTCATCAAGATCCCGTTGCGCGACCTTCAGAGGCGGACGACGCGGAGCGTGAGGTTGATCCGCCCGCCATCCGGCAAGAGCGTGCCCTCCCTGAAGGCGATCCGGTCGACCCCGTGATAGGCGAGCCGCGACGCGCCCCCCATTACCAGCACATCGCCCGATCTAAGCCAGGTGGAGCGCGTCGGGCCTTTGCGCTCGCACCCGCCGATGCGAAACCGCGCCGGATCGCCGAGGGAGACCGACACCACAGGCGCGGCAAAGCCGGCCTCGCCTTCATCGGCGTCGCGGTGCAGACCCATGCGCGCGTCCTCTCCGTACCAGTTGACGAGGCAGCACTCGGGCGGGTCGGGCCAACCGGAGACGGTTTGCCAGACGGCAAGCACCGAGGCGGGGATCTCCGGCCAGGGCCGCGCCGTCTCGGGATGGCGGTCGCGATAGGCGTAGCGCCCGCGGTCGATCACCCAGCCGAGGCGTCCGGCGGAGGTCATGCGCACCGACATCGGTTTGCCCCAAGGGGTGACCGGGCGGACGAGCGGCGCATCGGCGATCACGGCGCGGAGGTCCCCGACCATCGCGCCCTGCGCGTCCCCCGAGAGGAATTCACGGTGCAGCACCGCGCCGGGCGCGATCTCCTCGCCTGCGGTGAGGGGAGGGGTCATGGCGCCGTCACAGGGTTGAGCAGCACCCCCGAGAAGGACAGGCGCAGCTGGCTGGTAGCGCCCCGGCCCGCATCCCAGAGGACCGTCACGGTGTTCACCGCGCCCCGCAGCGCCGAGGGGCTAAGGACCCCGCCGAGCCTTGGGGAGGCCCCGTCCTGTCGCCCTGGGGGCTGTGTGCGGAGGGCATCGACGGTCTCGGCGATCGCGATCCTGCCGATGTGGCGGCACGGGGGGAGCGGTGTGACGAACAGGGTCATGTCGGCAGCTATCTCAGCGGGTCGGCGCAGACCGAGCTTAACCGACAGATCGATCGGCATCGCCGGCCCTGTGCGTCGCAACCCAGGCCGTAATCCGGTCGACCAGGCGTTCGGCCTCACGGGCGTCGATCTCGACGGCGAAGGCGACAGAGCCCTCGCCGTAGTCGAAAGTGATCATGCCGCGGTCGCTGCCGGCGAAGAGCCCCCCCAGTTGCCCTTTGGCGAGCGGCCAGACGGCAGTCGCGGGGCGGGCCCGGAGATCGGAGATGTAGCTGCCGGCATAGGCGCGGAGGCGGCGATAACCTGGGATTTCGCGGCTGAGCACGAGGCCGTCGGCGGTGACACGGATCACCTCGCGCCCGGCGAGCTGCCACAAGAGCACCGCGCCGGCAAAAAGGCCGCCAACGGTCCAACCGCCCAGCCAGGCGAGCGTAAAAAGGCTTAGTCCGGCGAGCCCGTCTGCGACCAGCGTCTTGAGCGCGGTCCCAGCCACGGTCAGCCAGCCCGCTGCCCAACCGCAGAGCCAGAAGCCGATGAAGAGCACCACAAGCGGCTCCCGCCGCGCAGGGATTGTGATCTCGAGCGCGTCGGGCCGGTCGCTGACATGGGCGCGCGGGCTGATCGGCGGCTCGGTTCTCATCGCAAAACTCATCTGAAATCGAGATAGCTACTCTGATGTTTGCGCGGCGGGCGCGAGATGACCAGCCATTGTATCGCCGCAGCAAGCCCGCATTCATCGCTGTGTCGCAAGAATCGCTTCGCTCGCTTGCGACCCTAAGGACACCCGCCTATATCCGCCCAGGATGTCCCCGCCCGGGGCGAGACGTGGGATTTGGTCCAGGGGCCGTGCCAGGACCTGGACCTAGGGTCGCCAAACAAGGAGTATCTGAATGTCGAAAGTCATCGGGATTGATCTCGGAACCACGAACTCGTGCGTCGCCATCATGGACGGCTCGAACGCCAAGGTCGTCGAAAACGCTGAGGGCGCCCGAACCACCCCGTCCATGGTCGCGTTCACTGCGGATGACGAGCGTCTCGTCGGCCAGCCGGCCAAGCGTCAGGCGGTCACCAACCCGGAGAACACGCTTTTCGCCGTGAAGCGCCTGATCGGGCGTCCGTATAAGGACCCAACGGTGGAAAAGGATAAGGGCATGGTCCCTTACCACATCGTCGAGGGGAAAAACGGCGATGCCTGGGTCGAAGCGCGCGGCGAGAAATACTCCCCCTCCCAGATCTCGGCCTATGTGCTGCAAAAGATGAAGGAGACGGCGGAGAGCTATCTTGGCGAGACCGTTTCCAAAGCGGTGATCACCGTCCCGGCCTATTTCAACGACAGTCAGCGCCAGGCCACCAAGGATGCGGGCAAGATTGCCGGTTTGGAAGTGCTGCGCATCATCAACGAGCCGACGGCCGCAGCGCTCGCTTACGGTCTCGACAAAGAAGACACGAAAAAGATCGCGGTTTACGATCTGGGCGGCGGTACGTTTGACGTATCGATCTTGGAAATCGACGAGGGCCTTTTTGAGGTGAAGTCGACCAATGGCGACACCTTCCTCGGTGGCGAGGACTTCGACCTGCGCCTTGTCGAGTACCTGGCCGACGAGTTCCAGAAAGACCAGGGGATCAACCTGCGCAAGGACAAGCTCGCCCTCCAGCGCCTGAAAGAGGCGGCGGAGAAGGCGAAGATCGAGCTGTCCTCGGCGCAACAGACCGAGGTCAACCTGCCCTACATCACCGCCGACGCCTCTGGGCCGAAGCACCTGACGATGAAGCTCTCCCGCGCAAAGCTCGAGAGCCTCGTGGACGACCTGGTCAGCCGCACCATCCAGCCCTGCAAGAATGCGCTCAAAGATGCGGGGCTTTCCGCCTCTGACATCGACGAGGTGGTGCTTGTCGGCGGCATGACGCGGATGCCGAAGATCGTCGAGACTGTGAAAGAGTTCTTCGGCAAGGAGCCGCATAAGGGCGTGAACCCGGACGAGGTCGTGGCCATGGGTGCTGCGATCCAGGCGGGCGTGCTGCAGGGCGATGTCAAGGACGTTGTGCTGTTGGACGTCACGCCGCTGTCGCTCGGCATCGAGACGCTGGGTGGCGTCTTCACCCGTCTGATCGATCGCAACACCACGATCCCGACCAAGAAGGCTCAGGTGTTTTCGACGGCGGAGGACAATCAGTCGGCCGTGACCATCCGGGTCTTCCAGGGCGAGCGCGAGATGGCGTCGGACAACAAGCTTCTCGGCCAGTTCAACCTCGAGGACATTCCGCCAGCCCCCCGCGGCATGCCGCAGATCGAGGTCGCCTTCGACATTGACGCCAACGGGATCGTCAACGTCCAGGCCAAGGACAAGGGGACCGGTAAAGAGCAAAAAATCACCATCCAAGCCTCCGGCGGACTTTCGGACGACGATATCGAGCGGATGGTGAAGGAGGCCGAGGAGAATGCCGAGGCCGACAAGCAGCGCAAAGCCCTCGTCGAGGCGAAAAACCAAGCGGAGAGCCTGATCCACTCCAGCGAGAAGTCGTTGAAGGAGCATGGCGACAAGGTCGACGAGGCGACGCGAGGCGAGATTTCGACTGCGATCGCGGCCCTGCAATCGGCGCTCGAAGGCGAGGATGCCGAGGAAATCCAGGCGAAGTCGCAGGCCTTGGCCGAAGCGTCGATGAAGCTCGGCGAGGCGATCTACAAGGCTCAAGCGGAGGCGGCGCAGGCTGGAAACTCGGATACAGCGTCCGAGGAGCCGGAGGTCCGCAAGTCGGATGACGACGTGGTGGATGCCGAGTTCGAGGAGCTCAAGGACGACGATAAGAAGTCGTCGACCGGCTGATCGGAGGGGCGCGTCATGCGGCCCGAGGCGCTCGATCCGCCCTTCGGCGCCCATGCGCTGCCGAACTGGCTCGAGCGGCTACGCCTGTTCGGCGGGCGGCTCGGTCGGTCGGCGTTTGCACGGCGGGCGGTTTCGCTGATCCGCCGCGCTTGCCTCTTGGGCCGGCCCGACCCTGTGGATGTCGTGCCGTTCCCGGGACAGCGGGCGCGGCTCTATCCGCGGGACAACCTCTCCGAGAAGCGTGTCTTCTCGGCGCCGCAATTCTGGGATTGGGCGGAGCGGTGCGCGCTTGCCCGGGCCATGTCAGCGGCGCCCCAGCCGTTCTTTTTCGTCGATGCCGGCGCCAATGTCGGGCTGTACACCCTGGCAGTACGAAGCCTCGGCCCCGCCCGGATCCTCGCCATCGAGCCGGAGCCGGAAGCCCTGCGCCGGTTGCGGGCCAATCTGGCGGCGTCTGGTGCGGTCGACGTGCAGTGTGCCCCGGTGGGCTTGTCGGATAGACCTGGCGTGGGTCGGATCGCGGTTCCCGCGCACAACCGCGGGGAAGCCGCGCTCGGTGCGGCAGGGGCAGAGATCGCGCTCTCGACGCTTTGGGCGGAGGTCCGCAGTGCCGGCTTTCCCAGGGTTGATGCGCTCAAGATCGACATCGAGGGCGCTGAAGAACGGGTGCTCGCAGCCTTCATGGCGGAGGCGCCGCGGGCCCTCTGGCCGCGTCTGGTGATCCTAGAAGCGCAGCGCGGGGCGCAGACCGCGGCGCTCGCGCAAATGGTGCATCGCGGGTATGAGATACAGACGCGCACGCGGATGAATGCGATCCTCTCGCTGCCGGTCGCAGCGCAGGAGCAGGGCGCGCCGGAGCCGGCGCCAGCCTTAGGGGAGTTGAACGAGGCCGATGGCAAAACGTGATTTCTACGAGACCCTTGGCGTCGGCCGGGGCGCGTCGACCGACGAGATCAAGAAGGCGTATAAGCAGAAGGTTCGCGAGCTGCATCCGGACCAGAACCGGGACAATCCGGATGCCGAAGCGCTGTTCAAGGAGGTCAACGAGGCCTACGACGTCCTTAAGGACGCCGAGAAGAAGGCGGCCTACGACCAGTTCGGCCACGCTGCGTTCGAGGGGGGCGCAGGCGGTCCGCGGCCGGGACAGCAGGACTTCTCGTCCGCCTTTTCGGATGTGTTCGAGGACCTCTTCGGCGAATTTATGGGAGGGCGCGGCGGTCGGCGGACTGGCGGCGCCCAGCGCGGTGCCGATCTGCGCTACAATCTGCAGGTGAGCCTAGAGGAGGCCTTCACCGGCAAGCAGCAAACCATCCGGGTGCCCGGCTCCGTGCCCTGTGATGCCTGCAACGGGACCGGCAGCGAGGGCGGTGCTCAGCCTCAGACCTGTCCCACCTGCAGCGGCCACGGCAAGGTTCGGGCGCAGCAGGGGTTCTTTACCATCGAGCGGACCTGTCCCACCTGCGGCGGCCGCGGCAAGATCATCAAGAATCCCTGCAAGGTCTGCCAAGGCACCGGCCAGATTCGCCGCGAGCGCTCGCTGAATGTCGACATCCCCCCCGGCGTCGACACCGGAACCCGGATTAGATTGGCGGGCGAGGGCGAGGGTGGCCCGCGCGGCGGGCCCGCGGGGGACCTCTATATCTTCGTCGATGTGGCCCCGCATCAGCTGTTCGAGCGGGACCGCCAGGATCTCTATTGCCGGATCCCGGTGCCGATGACGACGGCCGCGCTGGGCGGCGAGATTGAGGCGCCGATCCTCGATGGCGGCCGCACCCGGGTGAAGATCCCGGCCGGCGTTCAAAACGGCAAGCGCCTGCGCTTGCGGGGCAAGGGGATGCCGGCGCTGCAGCGTCCTGGCCAGGTGGGTGATCTCTATATCGAGCTTTCGGTCGAGACGCCGGTCAACCTTACCACTCGACAAAAGGAACTGTTGCGGGAATTCGAGAAAGAGGCGGCTAATAACAGCCCGGAGTCGAAAGATTTCTTCTCGAAGGTCAAGAGTTTCTGGGATTCGATGACCGGATGACAGGCCAGTTTTAATTAGTATTTGTGCGTGGCGTTGTTTGTCCCACTGACTGGCTTGATAAGGCGCGGTCGCGCGCCCACACTGATCCGGATACCCTGCTAAGGTGGGGTGTCGGCTTCGGTTTGCGCGTTCTGTCGCAGCCAGAGCTCGATCCGCTGCGCTTCGCCCCGTTATCGCGTATCTCTCGCGTGTAGGGGAACGGGAGGCGCGAATGTGGTTGAAGGCTCTCATTGCGGCGGCGGTCGGCCTTGCCCTCGGCGCCTGCCAAGTCACGGTCGTCGATCCCGTGCCCGTCTCGCCCTATCCGCCCGTCTCGCCCTACCCGCCCGTTTCGCCCTATCCGCCGGGCGTCGCGCCGCCCCCGGTCATCGCGCAGCCGGTCCTCACCAGGAGCGATTTGCGCCGGATGCGTCAATTCTGTGCTGGCGAAGCGTCGCGGCGCTATCGAGTGCCGGTCGCCAATATCAGGGTCAGCGGGGTAAATCCGATCTCGGGTGGATACAGCGTGACGGGCGAACTCATCGATCGGGGCGCCCGGGCCACCTTTGTCTGTCGTTTCGGTCCACGCGGTGGGTTCGACTCGATGGCGGAGACCGGGCGGCGCCAATTGCGTCCGCCGCCGCCGGCCCCGGCGCCACCCCAGCAGGGAGCAAATCCGGCCAAGATGTCGGCATTCTGCGCAAACGAGGCCGCGCGGCGCTATCGGGTACCCCGCGGGGCCGTGACCGTGGGGCGGCCTCATCCGGGCGGCGGCGGGTTCACCGTCCTCGGCAGCGTCCGTGTCGCCGGCCGCACAGAGACGTTTTCTTGCCGGTTTGGCCCCCAAGGCGGCTTTGATGGCATGCGCCAGACCAGCTAGCCACTGCGGCCGCCGCGCGCTGGGGGCGGGGTCACCACTTCCCAAAATTTGGGCGCGCACCTATCGCGAAGGATGCGGTTCGGCGCGCCTGGTCTCATACGCTCTCGCCCATCAGACATCGGGAACGCTCGATGTCGCCCCGGGATGAAGAGAGATGAGATCATGCCAAGCCCCGCCAAGCGCGACAGCTTCTTGCACGCCCTCAAAATCGGAATGCTCGACAACCTAAGTCACGATTTCAAGACCCAGGCCAAGCTTGCGAAGAAACTTATGCAGGAGATCGAGGGACTTACCGCCGTTTGCGACCTGAGCGCCTGGAACGCGGATCTGCTTCGCCGTGAAGCCAACAGACTGTGCGCGCGCATCGAAAAGATTGATAAGGCGTTGGAGAAAATGACCGACGAGGCGCAAAGCTTGATCGATTTATTGCCTGCTGATGAGAAGCGTGAGGTCGGCAAAGCCTTTAATCAAGAGATGCGTCAGTTCGAGAACAAACATCTTAGGCGCCTCTGGGCAAGGGCTGGGGTTCTATTTGATGTGGTAGCGCAGAAGGAGCGCGACCCGTCCTTCGGCGGCGAGCTCAAGGGCGAGGAGTTGGCGGTATGCAATGCCGTTTTGCAACTTACCCGGATCGCGCTGCTGCGCTTCATCAAATGGCGCCGATCGAAGCGCAAGGCGAAGGCGGCGTGAGTGGCCGCCCCCGCGCGCTGGGGTCGGGCTCTTGCGGGCTCAGCCGATCTGGATCTTCTGCGCCTGTGGCGCGTCTGGCGTGCGCTGGGGTACGGTGATGGTGAGCACCCCGTCGTCGAAGCGGGCGGAGATGCCTTCGGCCGCCGCATCCGCCGGCAGTCGGAAGCTGCGCTGGAACCGCCCGTATTGCCGCTCGGTGAAGAAGTAACCCGCCTTCTCCTCCGTGCGTTCGGCGCGCTTCTCCCCCTTGACGGTCAGCACGCCGTCGTGGAGTTCGATATCGATGTCGCTTTGCTTGACGCCGGGCAGCTCGAGGCCGATCCGGTAGGTGCTCTCGGCGGCAACGGCGTCGGAGCGGGGGGTGAACCAGTCGGCGATGTGCTGGCCCACATGGCGGAATGGCTCGAAGAAGTCCGGCATCCAACCGGGACCGTGGGATTTCTCAACCATGGCGCGTATCCTCTTACTGATTTCGATGTCGTAAAAATGGGGGGCTTTCCCGCGTGATGCAATGACCGTGGGTGCGGCGACCCCCAAGTCGAGACGAAAGGAAACAAGCCGATGACCGAGCCCGTGCCGATTTCTATCGTGGGTGTCGCCGGCCGTATGGGTCGGATGCTCGTTGAGGCGGTCGACGAGGCCGAGGAGGCGGTACTTGTCGGCGTGACCGAAAGGACAGAGCATCCCTGGATCGGTCAGGACCTCGGCGAAATGCTCGGGCTGGCGGCCCGGGGGCTCGTGGTCGAGGACGACCCGCTGGAGGCATTTGCGCGCGCCAGGGCGGTGCTCGACTTCACCGCGCCGGCACCGACGCTGGCCCATGCGGCGCTCGCAGCCCAGGCGCGCCTTGTCCATGTCATCGGGACGACAGGGATGGTGGAGGCGGATCTCGTCCGCCTCTGCGCAGCCGCCCGCCATGCGGTCCTGGTGCGCGCGGGGAACATGTCGCTGGGGGTGAATCTGCTAACCGAACTTACCCGTCGGGTTTCCGCGGCGCTCGGTGCAGAATTCGATGTCGAGATCGTGGAGATGCACCACCGCCATAAGGTGGATGCGCCTTCCGGTACCGCCCTGATGTTGGCCGAGGCGGCGGCGGCAGGCCGGGGCGTGGCGCTGGCCGATGTGGCGGAGCGGGGGCGCGACGGGCAGACGGGGCCGCGCGCAGAGGGGGCGATCGGGCTCGCGGCACTGCGGGGCGGAGATGTGGTGGGTGAACATGATGTGGTGTTTGCTGGGCCTGGCGAACGCATCATCTTGCGGCACATGGCGACCGATCGTATGATCTTCGCACGGGGTGCGGTGCGGGCCGCGCTTTGGGGACAGGCGCAGAAGCCCGGCGCCTATGACATGATCGACGTGCTCGGCCTGCGGTGATGCGCGAGGCTCGGCGGCGCGGACGGAAGGAGGCGGCATGGCGGATGGCAGCGCTGCAGGCGAGACGGGCGAAGATGGGCGCGCAGATGCCAGAGGTCCGGGGCAGCTAAATCTCCTGAAGCTCTGCGTCGGCGCCGAGACGGTCGAGGATCTGGCGAATTGGCAGAAGAGCCGGGCGGCAGAGCGTCGGCGCCAAGGGGCCCGGCCCTGTCCAATCCATGTCACCCGAATGTGGCCCCGGCGTGAGGGGGAGCTTCTCGCCGGCGGCTCGCTCTACTGGGTCATCAAGGGGCTGATCTGCGTGCGCCAGCGTTTGCTCGCGCTCGACGCGGTGACCGGCGCGGACGGTACCCGGCGCTGCGCGCTTATTCTCGATCCAGAGCTCGTTAGGACCCAGGCGCGCCCCTGTCGGCCCTTCCAAGGGTGGCGCTATCTTGAAAGCGGCAGCGCGCCGGCCGATCTTTGCTCTGACGGACAAGATGGTGACCTGCCCGCAGCACTTGAGGCCGAACTCGCGGTGCTCGGGGTCAAGGCGCGGGCAAGCGGGCCGAAGGTCGCCGGGTGATCTATGAAAGGCGACCAGGCGGATGGCACAGCTCGAAGCGCGGCTCCGGGACTTCGTTGAGCCCTTGCGCAACCACGCGGTGGGGACGCTGCTCCAGGCGATTGCCGAGGCGATAGAGCAGGGCGCAGAGGTCGAGCCCGAGCCGGTGCTGCGCGATGCCGAGGGCCGCGTGGTCCGATCAGGGCCGCTTTCCTTACCGCGTCGGGGCGATGTCGCCGTGACACGGGCCGGGCGCCGGCTGATCCGCCGGGTCGAAGGCGGCGGTCTCGACAGTTTCGAGCCAATGACGCTCGTTGCAGATGGCGGATTCACCACCGTTCTCGCGCCGTTTCCCTGGGAGGAGGCGACGCTTATCGTCGAGACCGTGCAGCCGAAGCCCGATTGGGGGCCCTTCAGGCTCTGGTTCCTCGAATGGTTCCAGCCGCGCATGAGCGATGTCGCGCCGGATCTCGATGGGGTGGTGCATGCGGTCGAGGGGCCGTGGCCCGCCGGGGGGGCCTATCGCATCGGTGTGGATTTCGGCTCGGCCCCGACGGCGGCGGTTGCGGGTCTCATCGCCGCGGTGGGGCAGAGCGGCGCGCTGCGCTTGCGGATCGGCGGGATGCCCTGAGACTGCCGCTTAGGCCGCGCTCGGTTTGGGTTCAGGGAACCCGGCGCCCGATGGGCTCGGCCAGCCGCTTGAGGTCCGCAGCGGTATCGACATCGCCGAGCCTGTCCGCGATCCCGATGCGCCGGGGGTCAAGTCGCGCCACCGTGTCCGCCATCGCATGAGGGGTCGACCAGCGGGCGCCGGCGAATATCCCGGTGGGCAGCGGCCTGGGAGACGACAGCCCGATCGCCCAGAAACCGCCGTCTTCAGCCGGGCCGAGCACCGCATCCGCTTGTCCCAGCACTTCGAAACAGTGGGCGATATGGCAGGCTCTGACCCCCGGCACGTCAGCACCAATGAGCAGCGCCGGCCCCGCGGGCTGGGCGGCGAGCGCCCGGGCGATCCGACTACCAAGATCGCCCTGTCCTTGTGGCATCCGACGGACCCAAGCGGGCACCGCGCGCGAGGTGAGCGCGGTATCGGGCGCGATCGCCATTACGGTCCGCCAGCGGGGATCTCGCCCTACCCGGTGCACGAGGCGGGTCAGCTGATGCCGGAACCACCAGCTGGCCTCTACGGCGCCGATTTCCCGCCCGAGCCGCGTCTTCACGCGGCCTGGCCGGGGCTCTTTTGCGAGAATGATGAGGCTGTGCCGCGGACCCCGCTTAGGCGTCACTCCCCAGTGCCGCTCCGACGGCCGCCGCGGCTGGCGGAGATATCATAGACGCGCTCGATGGCCTCGAGGCATCGGTCGATCGCGGCATTGCACTCGAACTCGATGGCAAAGCCTGGACGCTCGGTGACGATGCGCAGGGTCGGCCCGCTCTGGTGATGGCCCCGGTGACGGCCCTGATGATGGCCCTGGTGATGGCCCTGGTGATGGCGTCGTTGCTGACCGCAACGCCCACCCGGGCAAGCGGCGGCGGGTGTCTCGGCACCGGCAGCCTCGGCCGGTGTCTCGGTGACCACCGCGTCGGCAGTCGACCCGGCGTCCTCTTCCTGGGCAAGCGCGGTGACATGAAAGGCCAGGAAAGCGGCAGCGGCGGCGCTAAGGGCGATGAGGCGCATGGGGATCTCCGGGGCGCTGGGCGGGTTGCTGCTAAGGCGGCAGGGCGGCGAACCCTACGCGGCCCGACCCTAGCTCTGCGATGCCGGCGGGGCAAGCGGGCTCAGCGGCGCCGATTGTAGCGCCGGGCCAGGTGGTCGGGATCGGCGCCGGCGAGATAACGTGCGACGAGAAGAATGTTACGGGCACCGCGCAGCATCCATCCCTCCCGCTCATAGCGCTCGGCAGAGGTGAGGGCGACCGCGTCCAACGGTGCGAGTCGTGCTCGTCCGAGCCGGCGCACGAGGGCCACGTCCTCCATCAGCGCTTGCTCCGGGAAACCGCCCGCCGCCTCGTAGACTGCGCGCGAGATCAAGAGCCCCTGATCGCCATAGGGCAAGGCGAACAGCCGAGAGCGCAGATTAGCCCAGGCTTCGGTGACCCGGGCCATCGTTTTGGGGCTGTCGAACTTTAGGCGGAAATAGCCGGCGCGCTCTGGACATTCGGCGATGTGGCGGCGAACCGCGGAACCCCAGCCCGGGGACAACTCCGTATCGGCATGCAGGAACAACAGCCACTGCCCGGATGCCGTGCGGGCGCCGGTGGCGAGCTGACGGCCCCGGCCGCGTTCGGCGATCACAAGCCGCGCGCCGACCTCGTCGGCCACGCGGACGATCCCGTCCTCGCTCCCGCCATCGGCGATCACCACCTCGCGGATGAGCCCCTCCACCACGCCTTCTGTGAGCCGCCCCAGGCAGGGGCCGACCCGGTGCGCCGCTTGAAGCGTGGGGATGACCACGGAAACGGGCGCTGTCATTGCCGGGATGCCCGGATGCGCTCCGGGCCGGAAACGCGTGCGGCAAGGGCGATGAAGACCGTGCCGGAGGCCCCCCCGCCGAGCATTGACCAGAAAAGGGGGCCGACGCTGCCGTCGAAGCGGCTCGCGACGAACGCGGCCCCGGCGGTGGCCCCGAGTGTGGTCAGCGACATCACCACTGCCGAGGCGGTCCCTGCGAGATGGCCGAGCGGCTGCAGCGCCAGCGCCTGCAGATTGGCGAAGAGCGCGGTGATCCCGAGGAAGGCGGTGGCCATCAGCCCCAAGAACAACCAAAGCGATGGCAACCCAGCGAGCGTGGCGTCGATCGCCGTCCCCACCGCGCCGACGGTGACAAGACCGAGGGCGGCGGCGAAGCTGGGGCGCCGCATGCCGAACGCCATGACCAGTCGGCTGTTGAGAAAGCTGCCCGCGGCGAAGGCCAGGGCGAGGCCGGCGAATGCGAACGGAAACAGGGTTCCGAGCCCATAAAGCTCTTCGAGGACCTGCTGGGCGGTCGCGAGATAGGTCAAGAACGGGACGAAGACGCAAACGGCCGCGGCGGTGTGAAGCATGGTCGAGCGCGTTGCGAAGATCTCGGCGAGGGCACGGAGTAGAGGTCGAAAAGAGAGGGGACGCCGTGCCTCGGGGGCCAACGTCTCAGGCACCGTTGCGAGGTACCACAAGGCGGCGCCGAGCGCCATGGCGAGATAGGCCCAGAAGATTGCCCGCCAGCCGCCGAGATCCTCGATCCCCTGCCCCAAGAGCGGTGCCAGCACCGGCACGGCGATGAAGATGGTCATCACCAGCGAGAGCATCCGCGCCATCGGCCGGCCTTCGTAGAGGTCGCGCAGGATTACCACCGCCACGACCCGCGGGCCCGCCGCGCCCAGCCCTTGAAGCGCCCGCCCGGCGAGCATCGTGGCCTGGCCCTCGGCGGCAAGGCAGAGGCCCGTGCCCGCGAGATAAATCGCCCAGCCGAGGGCCACGACAGGCTTGCGGCCGAGCGCATCGGCGAGGATCCCGAACAGCGGTTGGCCGAGCCCAAGCCCCGCAAGGACCGCCATGATCAGCCATTGCCGGTCGTTCGGATGGTGGAAGGCGAGGTCTGTGGCGATCGCGTCGAGGGCCGGGAGAAGCGCGTCGATCGTCATTGCGACAACGGCGGTCATCAGGGAGAGGAGGCCAAGCAGGCGCGGCGGGGCGCGGCCGCGGCGCCGGTCGTCCAGGCTGGGAAGGGTCATGGGGCGGCTCCTCTGCAGCCTCTATAGCGCTCGCGCGCGGCCGGGGCGATGCCTATATCGGATCTAACGCGCCATCAGATCGGTGGCCCGGCGGTGATCCGGCGCAGGAATGGGGGCAAGGCGATGGCAGAGTTCGAGGGATGCGCGGCAACCTGGCGGGGCTGTCTGCGGCTGTCGGGTGGGCAAGCGCGCGAGGTGTTGCAGGGTGTCGTCTCGAACGACGTGGTCGGGCTCGGCCCCGGTCGCGCCGTTTATGCTGCACTGTTGACGCCCCAAGGGAAGTATTTGTTCGACTTCTTTCTCGTCGAGGACACAGACGGCACCATCCTGATCGATGTGGCCGACGACCGGGCCGAGGCCCTGGCCCAGCGGATCAGGATGTACGGGCTGCGTCGGGAGATGTCGGTGGCGGCGGCGCCGGAGGTCGCGGTCGGGTTGATTTGGCCGGGGAGGGGGGCGTCCCACCCGCCCG
>JBHJGY010000119.1:0-21131 GCA_050331335.1 Pikeienuella sp. | reverse complement strand
TCCTCACGCTGCCGCTGTCTGCGTGGTCGGCGACGGCCTCGCCGGCGTGTTTTCCTTCTTCGGCGACGGCCGCCTTGGCGGTGTCGGTCTCGGCGGTCGGTTTGCGCTCGGCGGCGACGGTCCCCTCGGCGGCGATGGCCTGGGCGGTCGGGGTCCCCTTGGCGGGGACGGCCTGGGCGGCCGTGGGCCTCTCGGGGGCCGCGGTCCTCTCGGTGGGCGCGACGGCCGAGGTGGCGGCGGGTCTGGCGGGCGCGGCGGAGGCGGCGGTGGTCCGCGGTGATCGGCTGCAGCGCCGGGCCTAGCGCGGCATCGTCCAGCCCTGAGACGGCGGATCTGTCACGGCACAGCCAGGTCCGACCCGGCGGCCGATGAGCGGGTCCGACACTGGCCGCCCGGTCCGCCCGGCTTCCCGCCCGCTCACCGCGCTCGCACGCCATCTGCGCAGCCGCTTGTTCGACCTCGCCATCCTGCTGCTGACGTTGGGTCATGGCATCGCCATTCTGGCCTGGTACGGCTGGCGTCCGACACCCCGCGGCGCCCGGCGGTTGCTGACGAGTTGGGCCATCGCGTTCCTCTGGCTCGCCCGCCACATCTTGGGGATCCGGTACCATGTCGAAGGCTGGGACCAGCGCCCCGTCGGCCCGGCCCTCTTCGTCGCCAATCATCAGTCGATGTGGGAGACCATCGCGTTCTGGCGCCTCGTCCCCGATATTGCCGTTGTCACCAAGCGGAGCTTGTTCCGGCTGCCGGTCTTCGGCTGGGGCATGCGCCATGCGCCGATGATCCCGGTGGACCGAGACCGCGGCGGTCCAGGCTTACGGCAGCTCATGGCGGAGACCCGGGCTGCGGTCGCCGAAGGTCGGAGCCTGCTCATCTTTCCGGAGGGAACCCGGGTGCCCGTGGGCGATGTGCGCCCTTTCCGGCGCGGGGTCATGGGCATCTACCGGGCCTGCGGGGTGCCGATTGTGCCGGTCGTTCACAATGCCGGGCTGGTTTGGGCAACGGGCCTCGACGCCAAACGGCCTGGCCTGGTGACGGTCAAGCTCCTCGCCCCGATCCCCGCCGGGTTGGAGCCCGAAGTGGCGCTTGCTGAGGCGGAGGCGGCGATCCGACGGGAGAAGGACCGCTTGCCCGGTGTCGCGGCGGCAACCTAAGGGCGGACGGCCAACCCCCCGCGCGGTGTCGACCGCGCTGCAGCACTCGTGCAACCGCACCGCGCGGCAATCCGCATGGGGATTGATTTGCTGATCGCTGGGCAGTTGGCCGCCGCGTCTCAAGTCGTGTTTTGCCGCGTTCCTGCGCGCTGATGACTTCGGTGGATCGGCGATCCGGAGCCAGAGCTGCACGTTGCAGCGGATCTCACTTGCGTAAACCGTGGAAACCGGGTCGCTTAGATGCGGCTTGGCTCAGACGAGCCGTGCACCGGCTGTTCACGAGATCGCTGAGGCCCAGGGTCGACATCTTGGGTCTGGCAGCGGCGGGGGGCTGACATCGCCTGACCTACTAGCCCAGTGTACGATCCGGGTTGGGGGATGGTGGACCTGAGGGGATTCGAACCCCTGACCTCTGCAGTGCGATTGCAGCGCTCTCCCAACTGAGCTACAGGCCCGTGGCGGTTGTGCGATACGCCGCAGGCGCAGGGCTGTCAAGCTGACGGGTTGCGGCCTGCCGAGGCGACGTCTAATTAGCCGGTAAACCGCCGCAACATAAGGATTCCGCGATGCAGTCGTTCCTCGAGATCTTCAATCTTGCGATCAGTATTTGCTTCTACATCATCTTTGCGCAATTCATTCTGAGCTGGCTCGTCGCCTTCGACGTGGTCAATGTCAGGCAGCGTTTCGTTGGTCAGCTCTGGGACGGACTCAACCGCATAACCGAGCCGGTTTACCGTCCGATCCGGAACTTTTTGCCGAATATGGGCGGCATCGATCTCTCGCCGATGATCGTGCTGTTCCTGCTTTTTGCGGTGCAGCGGGTCATCAACAACAATCTGGCGCCGCTTGCCTATTGAGGCCTGGCCTTGGTCGGTGACGTCGGCGGGGGTGATGATCCGCGTCCGGCTCACGCCGAAGGGCGGGCGCGACCGCATCGACGGGGTCGGCATGGCTGGCGGGCGGGCGGTGCTGCAAGTCCGGGTTGCTGCGGCGCCTGTCGGGGGCGCGGCCAATGCAGCGCTGTTGACCTTGCTCGCCAAGGCGCTCGGACGGCCCAAAACCGCAGCGCGGCTCGCAGCCGGGGCCACTGCGCGCCTGAAGACAGTCGAGGTCGCCGGCGATCCGGCGGAACTCGCTGACCGTTGCAGGGCGGCGTTCGCGGCTGAGGGTCGGGCGGCGCCCCGACCGCTGCCTTGACCTGGACCAAGGCCGGGGGCGGTCGCCAGGACTATGCCGAGACCGGTGGCTCAGCGGCGGGGCGCGGCGTTCCGCGCGCGGGCTGCGCGTCTCAGACGGGAGGGACTGACGATGGATTGGACCGTTTATCTGGACGAGACCAGCGGCGAGCTTGCGACGCTCCGCCGAGAAATCCCGGAGACCGCAGCGGCGTTCTCGGCGCTGGCCAAATCGGCGACGCTGCCAGGGGTGCTCGACACGCGAACCAAGGAGCTGATCGCCTTGGGTATCGGCATCGCGGTGCGTTGCGAGGCCTGCATCGGGTTTCATGTCAGAGCCGCCGCCCGGGCAGGGGCACGGCGGGAGGAGATCACGGAGACGATCGCCATGGGCGTCTATATGGGCGGCGGGCCCTCGCTGATGTATGGCGCGAAAACCCTCGCGGCCTGGGACAGTCTGACGGATCAGGCGCGCCCCTGAGAGCTCCGGTGCGGGGCGCTCTTGCGGCGTGGGCTCAGACGCTCACCACGCCCGATGGCGTATCGATCACAGCGGAGAGGCGCACCGGCCCCGCATCCGGCGCCCAGTTGAGACGTGGGTCGACTGCGCCGAGCGAGGTCCGGGTCGCCGCAGCGCCGGTGCCTGCGACGGTGAGCTCCCTCAAACGGAGGCCCGGATCGGACAGGGCAAGTCGGCGGGCAGGATGGAGCCCCGTTTTCCAGCGGATCAGAAGAGGCCAGGCCCCGCCCAAGGGCAGAGCGGCCGCGGGTGTCAGCGCGATCTCCCAGGTGAGGTCGTCCCGTTCGAGTGCCAGGGTCTCCAGTGGCAGAGGCGCGGCCGCCTCGACAGCTGCGAGGTCGTCGGTCGCCGCGGCCCAGGTGAGCAGCCGAGGGCCATCGGCGAGGCGGTCGCGGATTTCCGGGTCGTCGAGACCGAACCAGCGCGGACGGGCCGGCGGCTGTGCGGCGGGGTCCGGTGCGATGACCTCCAGGTACAGATCGCCGAGCCCCCATAGGACGTTGTGAGTCGCCATCGCCGCGTGGCGGCCCTCGCCGCCGGGCGGGATGCCGAGGCGCTCTTCGGCCCAGGCCCGTCCCCTGGCCAGATCGTCGGCGACCACGACGAGGTGGTCCAACCGGCAGGTGGGCTGGGTCACCTGTCGTCCCCAAGCGGGGCGGCGCGCGAGGTCTGTGGCTGTGCCTGTCCCTGGGCAGGCGGCTGGGCGCGCCGTGTCGCCAGGCGGTGGTTGATCTCGGCGCGGAGCCGGCCGCTTTGTGTGGCCGCGGTCTTGTAGATCACCCGGGCGGCGGCGGCGGCGGCCCGGGCATGGTCGGGTGCGCGTTTGAGTTCGGCGCCGGCATGTTTGAGTCCGCTGCCGATCAAGGGGAGAGCGGTTGCCAGGACCCGGGATCCGTCCCGGCGAATCGCCGCCGGTAAAGCCTCGAGCTGAGATGTCAGCCGCTCCTTAGAGGGCAACCCGCGGGCGAGTTCGGCGATTCGGCGGGGCGCGGAATTCGGTACCGTGAGGGTCTTGGGGTCGACCGGGCTGTCTTGGCCGACAAGTACGAAAACCGGGATTCCCGGGCGGAGCCACTCTGCGGCGCTGCGCACCCGGGTTGCGTATCCGGAATGTGGATCTGTCATCGTTTCCCCATCGACCAGGGGCTTCTCGCCGTCGAGGGCGGCCCAGGCGGCGCCCTTGGCCCGTGCGAGGGCCTGGTCGGGAGGCAGTGGCACGGGGGCGAGTGCGACCTCCCGGCCGATGAAGCTGGCGAGGCCCCGGGTAAGCGCGCCGTGGAGCTCGGCCGGACCGTTCTCCTGTGGGTCGGTCTCTCGCGCGGCAGGGGCGATCAGATAGATCGCTGTCCAAGCTTCGATGGGGCTGACACCGCGCAGTCCCGTGCGCCCAGCTTGCAGGGCGTCGGTCGGGCGTAAGACCACCCCTGAGGCGGGGAAATGGACAGCGTTCGCGGGGCCGAGCTTGGCCAGGGCGCCCGCGACAAGCGTTACGACAGTGGCATAGGCCTTTGCCCAGACGACCCCCTTCCCCGGGCCGTCGCAAGACACGCGGATATGCGCCTTATGCTCGTCGATCGCAGGGGTAGGGTCCCAGCTGCTGATCGGGACGAGCCCCGGGTCGGTCGGTGGGATGGCAACGCGGTCGGCGGAGATCTGGACCGGAACTAGGGCCCCATCGATGCGCAGCGCCGGCGCGCCGTCCGTATCGGTGGTCTCGGAAACCTCGCCCAGCGCTTCGAAGCGGTTGCCCAGCGCGGTGGCGAGCTCGGCCATGTCGAACTGCCAGGGCTCTTCCAGCAAGATCTCGGCGCTATAGCCCGTTGTCACCCGCCTATCCCCCCCGCGGTTTCCGGCCAGAGCCTATCCGCAGAAGGGGGGGCGTCACAACACCGTTGGACGCCCGACCCGATTGACGCGTAAGCCTCGCCTCAGCCTTCGGCCTGGCCCTTGAACAAGGGCACGACTTTGTCGCGCTGAGAAACGAACAGATGGAGATCTTGCAGATCGGCGACATCGAGCAGGCAGATGCCGTTGAGGGTGGCGGTCGCCCGCGCAGCGACGCTGAACCCCGCGGGGGCCACGACGCCCACGGCGTCGAAGCCGAAGCGATCCCGCGCCGTGATGGCATCGGCGAGGCGATCCTCGCCGATCGGCTCATCGCCCGGCATGCACCGCAGTCCGACGATCACGCCCCCGCGCTCGGCGAAGATGTCCACCGTGTCGCTCCCCGGAGCGCTGGTGAGCTGGGTAACCCACCCGGCGCCCTGCAGCACCGCCGCGCACTTCTCCGAGAAGCCTGCGGTCTGGCGTTGCATGATGCGGCGGCGTAGCCCCTCGGACAGACGTTTATGCGCGGGCACGGTGCCGTCGCCTCCAGGCTTCTGCGCCGGCGTTCGCTGGATTTGAGCGGTCTGGACCGGAGCGGCGCGGCGGAGCCGCGCCGGGTCCGGGGTCGGCGCAATCTGACGCGTCGGACCCGTGGCGGCAGGTGCATATCCGGTGTCGGCAGGCGGTGTCGCCGCCATAACTTCGAGCTCGTCGCCAACCCGATCCATCTCGCCGCTGCGGTCCGTCAGCGCACGCGTGCGGGCGATCACCGGGTCACCCAAGGGTGCCGTGGCACGACCGCCCCGATCGACCAGGAACTCGACCTCGGCGGTGACCGTGGCGATCGCCTCGTGCCGATTGAGGGTGCGGGCGATGAAGGAAGAGGCCAGGAGAAAACGGTCGGCCTCATAGGCCCATAGGCCGTAGTCGATGGCCCCGTATTCGTCGCGTTCGACGGTGCGATGGAATGCGTTGATCAGACTGACTTCATGCTCGGTCACGAGCCGCTTGAGCAGCCGCAGATCGGCAACCCGGTCGATCAAGACCTGCATCGGGGACTGCTGGCGACGCTCGGCGAGCGGGTCGGTCAGATCTTCGTGGCTGGTCAGCGCCTCTTGAGCGTGGCGCTTTGCCTTGGCCGGCGGCAGCGGTTGGCGGCGCTGTGCCGGCTCGGTGTCTTCCGCGATCTCCCGCGCGTCCGGAACGGTTTCCGGGCTCGCATTGCGCGCGCGCTCGGTCTGCCTATTGCGCGCGCGCCGGTAGCGGTGGTCGCTCAACCAGACCCAGTATCCGAGCGCCGAGACGATGAAGACGACCATTCCCTGCACAGGGGGGATGCTTGCGCCACCATTGGCGTAGAGCAGCAGCAAGAGGCCGGGGGTAGGTGCCACAAACAGTGACACCGCTAGATTAAAAAGCATGGTCAACCCACGCATCACACACAC
This sequence comes from Pikeienuella sp., assembly GCA_050331335.1. GTDB lineage: Bacteria > Pseudomonadota > Alphaproteobacteria > Rhodobacterales > Rhodobacteraceae > Thermohalobaculum. The sequence continues at coordinate 15,010 of JBHJGY010000119.1, read as the reverse complement.
TCCTCGAAACGTACCATACGCCTATCATGGATTCCTGCCGAGATAGCCTCGGTCAAGAACTTTCGCTCAAATGCCGCGGCAAGCCCACGGACGCCACAAACTGGTTATCAACGTCCGTCGCTAAATCTCAACCTAAAATTTCTAAGGGAAGGTTAAGCATCATCGAACGCGCCTACCGATTCGCTTTTTTTCCGGTTTAGAGCGGACATCTAGATAATTTCGTCGAGCGCCCGGCCGAGATCGACGTTCCGGTCCTGCACATCGGCGATGACGATCACCTTCCTGCCGAGCAAGGCCGAAGCCAGCACCCGTGGCGCCCCGTCTTCTTCACTCACGCGAGCCCCGAAAGCGATCTGCCGCATCAGCCCGACATCGGTGGTCTTGTCGCATTCCTCAGCGATCAGCACGAGCCGTGCATAGGGGTGAAAAAGATGCCCAGTTCGACGGAACCATTCGAGCGCGATCATGTCGTGCCCTTGCCAGACGAACCTGGCCAACGCGACCGAGTGCGTCGACTTCAGGATGCCGCCGATCTCGGGCTCGCTCCATTCCAGCTCAGAGAGCTTCATCACCGTGCTCCGACCCCGCTTGCCCTGCCTCAAACGGATACATAGACGAGATATCCGCCATAGAGGCCATACACGGACAATAGAGCAGCGGGCAGCAACTTGCGCCCGGCTGGGGCTGCGGCAAACGCGAGCAGCAAGACGGTCCCGACGATCAGCACCCCCATGTCGATCGCCAGATGGGAGGAAAACTGAACCTCGGCAATGAGTGCGGTGATGCCGAGGATCCCGAGAAGATTGAAGAGCTGGCTGCCGGCGATGTTGCCCAGCACGATGTTTGGCCGACCCTGGCGGGCCGCGGCGATGCAGGAAAAAATCTCCGGCAAGGACCCGCCGGCTGCGATGACCGTCGCGCCGATGACCGCCTCAGGGATGCCGAGAAAGGTCGAGATGTCCACGGCGCTGTCGACCGCGAGATCGGCGAGAAAGGCCATCGCAACGGCGCCGCCCAACACCAGCGCGATGCAAACCGGGAGGCTCTTCGCCCCTGCCGAGATTTCGCCATCCGCATCGCCTTCTTCGCCACCGGCACGAAAGCTCTGCCAGACATAGACGGCGAAGAGAATCGTCAGCACGATACCCGCCCATCGCGGGACCACCGATTGGCCGCCCGCGCTGGTGATCAATGTGAGCGCCGCCAAACCGACCGCTGCGGCAAGCCCGACGAGCAACGCACGCCCGTAGTTTGCGCCGATGGCCGCGTAGCGCACGAACAAGCCGGCGAGCCCGATGCCCAGGCAGATATTCACGATGTTAGAGCCGACGAGATTGGAGATAACGATATCACCCTGGCCGGTGAGCCCTGCGGCGATGTTGATCGCAAGCTCCGGCGCCGAGGTGCCGACGGCGACGATGATGCTGCCGACGACGAATTCGGGGAGATCGAGCCGGCCGGCCAAACCGATGGCGCCGGTAAGGAAATAGTCGGACGCCAAGATCAGCAGGGCGAGCGCGGCGGGCAACGCGGCAAGACTGAACCAAAGCTCGGCGGTCACGTAGTCCTCCTTAAGCGGTGCTGCGGACCGTCGCGGCCAAGCTTGTTCAGCGCTTTTTACAAAAGGTCTGGGGCGGTCGCTGTCAAGGCGCAGGTTGCCGAGGGGTTCGCGAGAGACCGTCGGTTGTCATTCCACACCATGCGGCGAAAGTGGCGAGATGGTCAGGCCACAATCCACGACCTTGCCGGGCACCTTGCCGCGGTCAGAACCTCAGGCGCTTGAAGATCGGCTCCGGCAAGGCGCAGATCACGGCCATCACCAGACGCCATTTGAAGGGCATATAGGTGGCCCGCTTGCGCTCGGCCGCGCGTTTGACCGCCTTCGCCAGGTTATCGGGCGTATCGGTCAGCGGTTTGGGCAGGTCCATCCCCTCGGTCATCCGGGTGGCGACAAAACCGGGCTTCACCGTCAGCACATGGACGCCTTGGCGCCACCATTTCTGCCGCATGCCGGACAAGATCGCGGTGAGCCCCGCTTTCGCCGCGCCATACCAATGGTTCTTGGCCCGCCCGCGCTCGCCGGCGACCGAAGAGATGCCGATCACCGTCCCGCCTCCGGCTGCGGCCATCCGCCGGGCCGCTTCCTCGAGCGCTGCGGCGGGACCCGTGAGATTGGTGGCGACAATGCGGGCGGCCATGCGCGGGTCGGCCTCCGCTTCTGCCTGGTCGCCGAGCAAACCGACCGCCTGGATCACGATGCCAGGGGTTGCGGGCAGCTGGTCGAAAAAGGCGCCGATGCCATCGAGATCAAGAGCGTCATAGCCATGCGCGGTCGCCTCGATGCCATGCCGCAAGGCGAGATCGGCGCAGTCGGGCGCCAGGGCGTCGGGGTCACGGGCCGCCAGCATCAGCGGATATCCGTCGGCGGCATAGGCATGCGCGAGCGCGCGGGCAATGTCGGAGCGGGCGCCCAATACGAGGACGGCGGGGTGTTTCGGGCGCTTCTGTGGAGGTGTCTCGGTCACAGGGCGAGCCTTTCCGATTGCTGCGAGGCGAAGCGGGTATCGAGCCCGCGGGCGGTGCGCAGGGCGCGCAGAGCCGCGGCCCTCGGCTCGGTGGCGTCGAAGCGGCTGCGGGGCAGGCGAGCGTCCTTGGCGAGGTAGAACCGCCCGCCCGCGGCCGCGGCGATGCACTCCAATCGGTCGCAGAGCGCGTGCCCCTTGCGGCTTGCGGGCATATCGAGGGCCAGGGTCCAGCCGGCACGGGGGAAGGAGAAGACGCTCTCTTGCGCGCCGAAACGTTTGAGGACCGCAAGATAGCCGAGACCCGACGCGCTGCTCTCGCCGAGCATGTCCGCCAGCGCATCGCGGGCGGTCTCTGGCGGCAAGACGCACTGCATCTGGAGAAAGCCGCGGCGACCATAAAGTCTGTTCCAGCCGGTCAGCGCATCGAGGGGATAGAAGAATGGCTCCCAGCCGACGAGACGCGCACCCGCTCCGGTTTTGCGGCGCCCGGCCCACCAGTATAGCCGATTGAAGGCGCGCATCAGCGGTGTCGAGAGGGTCCAGGCGGGCGCATCGAGCGGCACAGCGAAGCGGGGCCGAGACGGGGTCTCGAACGGCGTCGAGCCAGGAGGCAGCTCCGCAGCAGTCGCGTGGCGGCCGAGATGCAGGAGGGTGCGGCCAAGGCGGGGGCCGCGGTTCAGGCAGTCGATCCAGGCCACCGAATAGGGCGGGGCATCCGCGGCCGCCTCTGCGGCATCGAACGCCGCCATCCCCGACGCCAGTCCGTCGGCGGCGACCAGTTCCTCCCGGATCCAGGCGGTCTCGACAGGTTGCAGCGCGATCTGCGCCCGCAGGATCACGCCGGTGAGCCCCATCCCCCCCAGGGTGGCGGCGAAAAGCTCCGGTTCGGTTTCGCGGCTGGCACGGATCACGTGCCCCTCAGAGCCCATGAGTTCGACCCAGCGGACATAAGCGCCGAAGCTTCCGACCCGGTGGTGGTTCTTGCCATGGACATCGGCCGCAACAAGACCGCCGAGGGTGGCGAACTGGGTGCCGGGCGTCACCCAGGGGAACCAACCGCGGGGCAGAACGGCGCGGACCAAATCGCCGAGCACGACGCCAGCTTCCGCGATCAGATGCCCACGCGCGGAATCTAGGGCGAGGAGGCGATCGAAACGGCGCATCGAAACGACCGCGCCGCGCTCGGCCGCCAGCGCCGCGTCGCCGTAAGCCCGGCCGCCGCCCCGGGCGATCAGCCGCGTGCCGCTGGCAAGAAGCGCGCGCAACTCGGCCTCGTCGCGCGGCGCATGAACCGGGCTGCGGCGCCGCGGGGTCCGTCCCCAACCCTCGAGATCAACTGTCACCCCCGGTGCCCTCATCCGACACTCGCGGCAAGGCCGATCGCCCCGATCGCTCCGGCGCAGGCGAGGCTCGTCGGGTCGCGGACGGCAAAGGCCAGGGGATCGTCATGCATCTGGCCGCGATGGGCGAGCAACACCATCCGGCCCAGCCAGTAGATGAGCACCGGGCAGACCGCCCAGAGGATCTGCGGCGCCGCGTAGAGCTTCTGGACATCCGCGCCGGTGATGTAGATCGCGAGAACGACGAGCGACGCTTGCCCAGCGGAGAGGGCAATCATCGCCGCGATTGCGGCGTCCTCGGCGCGCCAGGCCCGGCCCGTGGCCCCGCTGCGGCCCGCCTTGGCGGCATCGACGAGCTCGGCCTGGCGCTTCACCGCGGCAAGCGCGAGGAACAGAAATCCCGAGAAGCCGAACAGCCAGGGGGAGAGCACCACGCCGGTGGCCATCCCTCCTGCCAGCACCCGAAGCGTGTAGAGCCCTGCCAGCGTGACGATGTCGATCATCAGCCGGCGTTTGAGATACATCGAATACGCGACGGTCATCGCCCCGTAGATGGCGAGTGTCAGCGCGAAGCCAGCGGGGAGCATGGCGGCCAGGACCGCGGCGAGGAGGGCCAACGCGCCGCCCAGGGCGGCGCCCCACAGCAGATCGGCGCTGCCGGCGGCAAACGGGCGGTCGCGTTTTCGCGGATGCGCGCGGTCCGCCGCCAGGTCGAGCAAATCATTGAGTAGATAGACAGCCGATGCCGCGAGCGAGAAAGCGACGGCGGCGAGGATCGCCGCGGCCCAAAGGGCGAAATCGGTCGCGTGGGCTGCGGCCGGCGGCAGCAAAACGAGCGCGTTTTTCAGCCATTGATGGGGGCGCATTGCCCGCAGATACGGGGCGAACGCCGCGAAGCCAGTCGGCGGCGGCGCGATATGCCGAACCGAGGGCGCCGCCGCTTCCACAGCCTGCCTCAGCCGGGCTCGGGCGCCCACTGTGACCGCCTCGTGCGCCTGCGACCAAACCGCGAGATCGGCCCGCGCATCGCCCAGGTAGTCGAACCCGCCGCGGCCATAGCGCGCGACAAGGGCCTCTGCCTTGGCCGTGCCCTTCAGGTTGCGCCCGTCCTGCGATCCGATCGCCATATCGAAGCGCCCCAGATGGTCGGCCACGCCCCGCACGAGCCGCGCGTCCGACGCCGAAACCAGCGCGACCTCCCGTCCCGCGGCCCGGGCGCGGTCGATCTCCGCGATCACTGCGGCCTCATAGGGCAGGGTCGCCGGGTCCGGGCTGGCGATTTCGGCCAAGCGGGCCTTGAGCGCGGCCCGTCCGCCCGGACCGAAGAGCGCTGCAAGGGCCAGAAGCGTGCTCACGGGCCGGCTCGCGAGCCCCTGGGCCGCACATTCGGCGAGCAGGTCGGTCTTCAGCAGCGTGCGGTCGAGATCGACCGCGAGGGCCGGCAACGCGCGGGGCTGGCTGGCTTTGGCGCCGTCGACCGTCTGCGCGCTCATCGCCACCTCCGCCGCGGTCGTGCCGCATCCGCCGCTCATCCCATGCGGGAGGGATCGCCGAGCCGGCGGCTTAGGGCAAGCGTTTTCCGTCCCGTCCTGGTCCGCCCCGGTCAGCGGCCGTCACGCTTGGCCAAAAGCCGAAGCCGGAGCGCGTTGAGCTTGATGAAGCCTTCGGCGTCCTTTTGGTCGTAGGCGCCGGCATCGTCCTCGAAGGTGACGTGGGCCTCCGAGTAGAGGCTCTCCTCGGACCACCGCCCGATGACGCTCGCCTGGCCTTTGTAGAGCTTCATCCGGACGGTGCCGCTGACGCGGTCCTGGGAGCGGTCGACGAGGGCCTGAAGCATCTCCCGCTCCGGGCTGAACCAGTAGCCGTTGTAGACGAGCTCGGCATAGCGGGGCATCAGCTCGTCCTTGAGATGGGCAGCCCCCCGGTCGAGGCAAATCGACTCGATGCCGCGATGGGCCGCCTGCCAGATCGTGCCGCCGGGGGTCTCGTAGATCCCGCGGGATTTCATGCCGACATAGCGGCCCTCCACGAGATCAAGCCGGCCGATCCCGTGGCGCCCGCCAAGCTCGTTGAGCCGCTCCAACATCGCCGCGGGCGACAGCGTCTCGCCGTTCACCGAGACCGGATCGCCGCGCTCGAAGCCGATCTCGACGATCTCCGGCGTGTCGGGGGCGTCCTCGGGATGCACGGTGCGTTGATAGACATAGTCCGGCGCGGCAACTGCGGGATCCTCGAGCACCTTGCCCTCCGAGGAGGTGTGCAGAAGGTTCGCGTCGACGGAGAACGGCGCCTCGCCCATCTTGTCCTGCGGCACCGGAACCTGGTGCTCCATCGCCCATTCGATCAGCCGGGTGCGCGAGGTGAGGTCCCAGTCCCGCCACGGCGCGACGACGCGGATATCGGGCTGGAGCGCATAGGCGGCGAGCTCGAAGCGGACTTGGTCGTTGCCCTTGCCGGTCGCGCCATGGGCAACCGCGTCGGCTCCCTCGGCGCGGGCGATCTCGACGAGGCGCTTGGAGATCAGCGGCCGCGCGATCGAGGTGCCGAGCAGATACTGCCCCTCGTAGAGCGCGTTCATCCGAAACATCGGCATGCAAAAGTCGCGGACGAACTCCTCGCGCAGATCCTCGATGTATACCGCCGCGGCGCCCATCTTTTCGGCCTTGGCGCGGGCGGGGCCGAGCTCCTCCCCTTGGCCGAGATCGGCGGTGAAGGTGACCACCTCGCAGCCCTTCTCCACCATCAGCCATTTAAGAATGATCGAGGTGTCGAGGCCGCCCGAATAGGCGAGGACGACTTTCTTCGGCTCGGACATGGGCACACTCCTGATCAGGTTGGCGCGCGGTGTAGCGGCTCGGGGGCGGGGCGGCAAGCGCGGGGAGGACCGCCGCTGCGGCACCGTCGTTTCCCTAATGGCGACCGGGGGACCGGGGACGGTCGGACCGAGGTGACGGCGCTGGCGTCGGCGGTGAGGGTCGGGATCGCGGCAATGCTGGCCGAGCCCGGGCGCTAGCGGGCGCAGTCGCCGAGCTGCGGGGTAACGTCCACGGCCACGCGATAGCGCCGGGTCTCGCCGAAATCGAGCCCATTGCCCTGGCGCACGGCGATGGAGAGCGCGCGCGCATCGAGGGTCAGCGTCGCTTTACGGATGAAGCAGCCGGGGCTGCCAGCGTGGAGGACCTCTGCGGCGATCTCGTAGATGCCGGGCGCGCGGCGCGCCGCCCCTTCGAAGCGCCAGACCGCCGCAATCGGCGCCAAGGCCCAGGCGGTGGCGAACTCGGTCAGCTCGTTGTGCAGGGCCAGATGGATTTCCTGGCGCGGCGACACGTCGGTGGCGGGGCCGAGATCGAGAACCAAGAGCGAGACCCGCAGATCGCTTTCCACGGTCGCCGCCCCATCGCCCCACTCGACATCGACCATCCGGGTGCTGCGGACGAGCGGCACCAGCGCTTCGATTTTGGCCGCCACATCCGCCGGGCTGCCCCAGGTCTCGCCCGGAAGCTCGGCCGGGCCCGGGTTGAGCCCTTGGGCCGAGGCGTCCGCGGGTGCGAGCACCAGCAGGCAGGCGACAAGCCACGCGATGCGGATCGGCGGATTGTGGCGTGCGCTCAGGGACTTCATGGATCGCGGCAGACCACGCTGCGCCGCACCACCTCCACGGGCGCACGCAGCCGCAAGCCCGTGCCCGGCCGCAACCCTCGGGCTTGTGCGACCCGGGCCAGCAGTTGGCGCGCATCGAGCCGGAAGAGCGCGCGCTCGATCTCGCAATCGGGGCGCGCCGGACCGGCGATGACATCGGCGTCGATCTCGTAGATCCCGTCGGTCAACTCGGCGGCGCCGTCGAAACTCAAGACTTCGGCAACCGGCACCAGAGCCCAGGCGACCCCGACGTCGTCGACCTCCTTGAAGGCCGCCAAATGTAGCGCCTGGCGCGGTGCGAGGCCGATCGGCGGGCCGAGGTCGATCACAACGATCGACACCCTCAGCTCGCCCCTGGCCGGCCCGAACCCTGGAACAGTCAGCGAGGTGGGCCGCTCAAGAAGCGTCACGACCCGTTCAACGCTCGCCAGCAAGGCCCCGGCGGCCCCCCACCGGTCCGGACCGATCTCTTGCGGCGTTTGGGCCGCCACGCCGGAGGCCGCCAGCGCGATCCCTACGGCGATAGCTTTGGCGGGATGAACGCGTCGTGTCGCGGGCATGTAAGCTCCTCGTCAGCCGTAGCGGGAGGCTAGCACGGCATCCGGCCGCGTGCAGCCCTCCGGCCGTTCACGGGCGAGTGTCCAGTCGCCGACATCCTGCCAGACGGTGGGAGCCTGCAGATCGCGGAAAAGCATATGCCAACCCGCGGGATAGAGATGCACATCGCGGGGCCCCGCGGTCTGGGCGAACACCCGTTCGACCGCAGAATTGGGGACGATCTGATCTCGCTCGCCGAGCAGGAGAAGCGCCGGGGTCGCGACGTTCGGGGCGGCCTCGGCGGCGCGGTCCGTGACCCGCACCAGGCCCATCAGCTCGCGCGCCGAGGGGGGACCGTGGCGCAGCGGATCTCGGGCGAGCGCGCGCAGCATTTCGATGTTGTCGGACGCTTGGATCCTGATCACCCCCCGACCGGTGAAGCGCCGCTGGGGCGCGACGAAGGCTGCGAGCCAGGCGGCGCTTCGGTGGAGCGGGTTGAGCGCGTCACCGCCCCAGATCGCCGGTGCGGCGAGAACCAAACCATCGAGAGGAAGTGCCGGCGCTGCGGCCAGCGCCAGACCCCCACCCATCGAATGGCCCAGCAGGATCAATGGCACGCAGGGGTGGCGGCCCCGGATCTTTGTGGTCTCGGCGCGCAGATCAGCGACCAGTCGGTCCGCCCCGGGCCACACCCCGCGCGACGGATTTCTGCCGAAGCCGCGCAGATCGACGGCTCGGGTGGCGATGCCGCGGGCCGCCCAAGCCTCGGCGGCGCGCCCGAAAGTGCTCGTCCCGTGATCGCCGAAGCCATGCGCAGCGAGGATGACCGCCCTGGGCTTCGCAGGACCGTACTCGGTTGCCGCGAGCATGGCATGCGCGGCCGACGGGCTCGGCAGCGGCGCCGGCCCGCCCGCCGTGCAGGCCCCGAGCACGGCCAGCACCGCCCCGATTAGAGCCGGGCGCCAATAGCGGTTCGCAACCACGGCAGCACCTCCTCTTCGAACCAGGGGTTCGCGGCCAGCCAAGCATTGTTGCGCCAGCTCGGATGCGGCATCGGCAGGATCCCGCGGTTGAGGTGGCGGCGCCAGGCGCGAACCGTATCGGTCAGCGTGCGACCCCGATCCCGGCCCAAATGCCAGGCCTGCGCATACATGCCGATCGACAAGGTCAGCTCGACCGAGGGCAGCGCGGCCAACATCCGGGCGCGCCACTGCTCGGCGCAAATCTTGGGCGGTGGCAGATCTGCGCCTTTCTGCGAATAGCCGGGGAAGCAATGGGCCATCGGCACAATGGCGATCCGGGCGGGGTCGTAAAAGATCTCTCGCCCGATGCCCATCCAACACCGCAGCCGGTCACCGGACGGGTCGTCGAAGGGCAGGCCAGAGGCATGCGCGCGGGCACCGGGGGCTTGGCTGGCGATGAGGATCCGGGCGGTCGCGCGGCCCTGGAAGATCGGGCGCGGCCTGTGGGCGGTCGCGGTCTCGGCGAAGCGCGGCGCGCAGATCCGGCACGCGGCCAGCGCGGCCGTCGTGGCCGCCAACGACCCGGTCTCAGACCCGCCTCCCTGCCCCGTTCCGTGCATCTACGTCCCGATCCGGCTTGTTTGTGCGCGACGGTATGTTAAGTGAGCGCAGAAGCAAGGGGCGCAAGTTGAAGGGGCAACGTATGATCCGTGTCGTCACGCTCGGCATCGTGCTCTTCAGCTTCTGGCTCCTCCTATCCGGAAATTACAAAGCCTGGTTGGTGATCTCTGGCTGTTTGGCGACGGTCGCGGTCGTGGCGTTCAGCGTGCAGAAGCGCCTGATCGACAGGGAAGGGTTTCCCATGGAGGCCTTGCCGCGGGGGCTGATCTACTGGCCCTGGCTGCTTTGGCAGGTGGTGCTGTCCGGGCTCACTGTCGCGCGCATCATCGTCGATCCGCGTTTGCCAATCTCGCCCACCCTCGTGCGGGTGTCGGCAGCGCAGGCGAGCGCGGTGGGCCTCGTCACCTATGCCAACTCGATCACGTTGACGCCGGGCACGCTCTCGGTCGAGGTCAACGAGCAGGAGAAGGCGATTTGGGTTCACGCGATCACTGCGGAGGGTGCTGCGGAGCTCGCCGAGGATCCGATGAATGACCGGGTCGCCTGGATGGAAGCGCCAGCGGCGCGCGCGGCAGCGGAGGCCGGCTGATGTTCACCGCGGCGATCTGCGGCGTCCTCGCAGCACTGGGGCTTGCAGTGGCGCGCTGCGTCCTGGGCCCGACCCCCTTCGACCGTTTGCTGGCTGCGAATATGGTGGGCAACTCGGCGATCCTGTTGCTCGCGCTCTTCGGCTTTCTCACCGACCGGCCGGAGTTTCTCGACATCGCCATCACCTACGCGCTGCTCAACGTTATCGCGATGCTTGCGGTGCTGAAATTCTTCCGCTACGGCGCCCTCGGCCATGAGGGCTCGGGAGGCGAGAACACGCCGATGCGGCCCGAGACCTCGTCCAGCCCGGGGGAGGACCGCGAATGATGGGCGTTCTCGCCTTCCTCGTCGATCTGCTGAGCGGCGCGTTCCTGATCGCCGGGGCCGGGTTCTTTCTCATCGGCGCCATCGGGCTCAACCGCATGCCGGACGTCTTTAGCCGCACCCATGCCGCCTCCGTGGCGGACACGTTGGGCCTGGGCTTTCTGTTGATCGGGATGCTGTTGCAGGCCGGGTTCACGCTGGTTGCGGTCAAGATCCTGTTCATCTTCGCGCTGATCTTTCTCACCGCGCCGATCGCCGCGCATGCGCTTGCCCGTGCGGCTTTGCACGACGGGGAGAAGCCGTTGATTGCGGGCGAGGACGGAGCGCTCGCCCCGAAAGATCCGGCCGAGATGTTTCCTGAGTTGGAGGAGCGGCTGAAGGCGCCGCTGGTGTCCGAGAGCGTGTCGGCCAGGGCGGCAAGGCTGCCCGGTGCTGAGATTGATCCGGACGGTGCGAGGGAGGCGTCGTCATCGAACTCCTGATCAACATGGTCCTGCTGACGCTGATCGCGGTAATCACGGTCGGCATCGCCCGTGCGCGCAACCTTTTCGTCGTGGTTGTGCTGTTCTCGGCCTACAGTTTTCTGATGGCTTCGGTGATGCTCGTGCTCGACGGCGTGGATGTGGCGCTGACCGAGGCGGCCGTCGGTGCCGGTGTGTCGACCGTGCTGCTGCTCGGGGCGCTCTATCTTTGCAAGACCGAGGAGGCGCCGCCGCGTTTCTCCTCGCTCGTTCCGCTGCTCGTTGCGGGCGGCACTGGTGTCATCCTAGTTTGGGGGACTTGGGGGTTGCCGGGCTTCGGCCTCGCGGATACGCCGGTGAACACCCATGTCGGGCAAGTTTATGTCGACCGGGTGTACGACGATATGGGCTTCCCCAATGTCGTCACCGGGGTGCTCGCCTCTTATCGCGGCTTTGACACGCTCGGCGAGGTCGTGGTGGTGTTCGTCGCGGCCATCGGCGTGTTGATGCTGTTGAAGCGGCCGACGCCCGGCAGGGGGAGCTGATCCATGCGCCTCGACGTAATCCTGCGGGTGGCGGCCAAGCTGATGATCCCGTTCATCTTGCTCTTCGGCATCTACGTCCAATTCCATGGGCACTACAGTCCGGGTGGCGGGTTCCAGGCGGGGGTCATCGTCGCCGCCGCGGTGATCCTCTACGCCATCGTCTTCGGGATTTCGGCAGCGCTTAAAGTGATGCCGGTTTCGGTCGTCGAGATCCTGGTGCCGCTTGGGGTGTTGATCTTCGCGGGGACCGGAGTGATCTCGATGATTGCCGGACACAACTTTCTCGATTACGATCCGCTGCTATCCGATCCTGTGCAGGGGCAGTACTGGGGCGTGTTCATTGTCGAGCTCGGGGTTCTGGTAACTGTGGCCGGTGCTATGCTCGCTATTTTTTATGCATTTGCGCTGCGGGGGCGGGGATGAACGAACCAGGTCCGACGCTTACCTTCTTCAATGCGATTGCTGAGCACTACAATTACTGGGCGGTTATCTTTCTAATGGTCGGCGGGCTTTACATCGTCGTCGCCAAATCCAACATGATCAAGACCTTGATCGGCATGGCTTTGTTTCAAACTTCTGTGTACCTGCTCTATCTCTCGCCGGGTAAAATTCTAGGCGCGACGCCGCCGATCTTGGCGGAAGGGTTTGACACCTACTCAAACCCGCTGCCGCATGTGCTGATCCTCACGGCGATTGTCGTCGGCGTCGCCACCCTCGCCATGGGCCTTGCGCTGATCGTTCGCATCCACGAAGCCTATGGCTCGATCGAGGAGGACGAGGTGATCGCCCAGGTCGACAAGGAAGACCAGGCGGAATGAGCGGGCTCGCCGATATGATGGAGGTCGCCGCGCTCGCCGGTGCCGAGAGCCTCGGTGCGTCGTTTCTGCCGCGGGAGCTGCAGCATCAACTCCCCGCGCTTCAAGTCGTGGTGCCCATGCTCGGCGCTGTGCTTACGACTTTGTTCCGCGGCAGTTCCGTCGCGTTCTCGATCACGCTGGCCGTCGCGCTGATTTCGGCCGGGATCTCGGCGTTGCTGCTCGGCCAGGTGCTCGGCTCGGGGCCGATCTCTTACGCCATGGGCGGTTGGGAGCCCCCGTTGGGCATCGAGTACCGGGTCGACGCGGTCAACGCCTTCCTGCTGCTGATGGTCTCGCTGATGATGCTGGTCGTCACGATGGCCGCGCCGAACTCGACCCGCTCGGAGATCCCCGACAACCTTCATGGCTGGTACTACGCCATGTTGATTATGTGCTTCTGCGGGTTGCAGGGCATGGCGATCAGCGGCGACGCCTTCAACATCTTCGTCTTCATGGAGATCAGCTCGCTGGCCACCTATGCGCTGATCGCCATGGGCACCGACCGCCGTGCGCTCGTTGCCGCCTACCAATATCTCGTGATCGGGACCATCGGCGCCACATTCTACGTGCTCGGCGCTGGCATCCTCTTCACCATCACGGGCACGCTCAACCTCGTGGACATGGCGGTGCGGCTGGAGCCGGTCCAAGAAACCCGGGCCGCCCTGGCAGCGCTTGCGTTCATCTCCGTCGGGATCGGCTTGAAGTTGGCGCTCTTCCCTCTGCACCTGTGGCTGCCCAACGCGTATGCCTTCGCGCCCTCGATCGCGACGGTGTTTCTTGCCTCCACGGCGACGAAAGTTGCGGTCTACATCGCTATCCGCTTTGTCTATTCGGTCTATGGGTTCGATTTGCTGCAAGCCGACAGCCTGCGGATCGATATCTTGGTGATCACCGGATTAGCTGCCCTGGCGATGATTGCGCCGTCGATCGTTGCTGTGTTCCAGGCGAATGTGAAGCGGATGCTCGCCTATTCGTCGGTGGCGCAGATCGGCTACATCATCGTCGGTGTTTCGCTGCTCAACGAGGCCGGGCTCACCGGCGGGATCAGCCATCTGTTCAACCATGCGATCATCAAGGCGTGCCTCTTCCTCGCCGTGGCGGCCGTCGTGTTCTCGACGGGGATCACCAAGATCGACCAGATGGCCGGGCTCGGGCGGACCATGCCCTGGACGATGGCGGCCTTCTGCGTGGCGGGTCTGGGCCTGATCGGCGTCCCGGGAACGGCGGGCTTCGTCTCCAAGTGGTATCTGATCCAGGGGGCCGCTGCGGCCGAGCAGTGGTGGCTGGTCGCAGCAATCGTGGTCGCCTCGCTGGTTGCGGTGTTCTACATCGGCCGTGTGGTTGAGATCGCCTATTTCCGGGCGCCGGAGGGGGTGGCGGCGGCGCCGCGTCGGCCGGCCCGGGAGCTTGTTCTCGTCACTTGGGGGCTTGCGCTCGCCACGCTCTACTTCGGCGTGCAGACCGAGATCTCGGCGGGGGTTCCAGCCCAGGCGGCTCAGATCCTGTTAGAGGGCACCGGCTATACCGCCATGGGAGGGCTCGCCGATGTCCAGTGAGGTGCTCCTCTGGCTGAGCCTCGCGATCCCCACGCTCGCGGCATTCGGCATTTGGGCAGCGGGGAGCCGGCCGAACTTGCGCGAGGCCGTGACGCTCACCGCCGCCGTGGCACTGTGGGGGACGGTGCTCCATCTGCTGGCGCGGGTGCTTAGAGGCGAAGCGCCGGCGGCACCTGGGTTCGAGGTGATCGGCGGCATCTCGCTGTCGCTGTCGATCGAGCCTTTGGGAATGCTGTTCGCCCTCGTCGCGTCAACGCTTTGGATCGTTAACTCGATCTACTCGATCGGCTATATGCGCGGGAACAACGAGCCGCGGCAGACCCCGTTTTACATCTGTTTCGCGGTGGCGCTGGCCTCGGCCATGGGCGTCGCTTTCGCTGACAACCTGTTCACGCTGTTCCTTTTCTACGAGGTCCTGACGATCTCCACCTATCCGCTCGTCGCGCACAAGATGAACCGCGATGCGCTGGTGAATGCGCGAATTTATCTGGTGCTCCTGCTCGCGACCTCGATGGTGTTTCTGCTGCCGGCCATCGTCATTACCTATGTGCTCGCCGGCACGGCGACCTTCGCCGAGGGCGGGATCCTCGCCGGAACCGGGCTCACGCCCACGGGTGCCGCGCTGCTGATGGGGCTCTTCATCTTCGGCATCGGCAAGGCGGCAGTGATGCCGATCCATGTTTGGCTGCCGGCCGCGATGGTGGCGCCCACGCCGGTCTCCGCGCTCCTCCACGCCGTCGCGGTCGTGAAGGCCGGCGTCTTCACGGTCGTCAAAGTCGTGGTTTACGTCTTCGGCCTCGGGTTTCTCGCCGAGACCGGCGCGTCCGACTGGGTGGTCTATGTTGCGGGCTTCACGGTGATCATGGCATCGCTGATCGCGCTGACCCACGACAATCTGAAAAAGCGGCTCGCTTTCTCCACCGTTTCCCAGCTCTCCTACGTGGTGATGGCCGCGGCGGTCGCAACCCCGGCGGCAATCCTGGGCGCAACGCTCCATATCGCCGCCCATGCGGTGTCCAAAATCACGCTCTTCTTCGCGGCCGGGTCGATCTACA
>JBHJGY010000118.1:0-10151 GCA_050331335.1 Pikeienuella sp. | reverse complement strand
GAGGTCGCGCCGCCAGTCAGCGCTTGGCGGAAGGTGCCGCCTTTCTGCTGTGCCGCAAGCGCGCGTCCCATGATCGCCTCTGCGGCGAGAACGGTGGCGCCCAGGCCGCGCGCGCCTTCCATAAAACGCCGGCGGTCGATGCGCCCGGTCTTAAGCTCCTGCGTAAGTCTCTTGAGGTCGATCATCCCTGTTGTCCTGTTCTTGGCGGGGCGCGCATGTCCTGTGGCCCCGGATTTCAGCGATGGCCCCAGCCTAGCCGTGCCGCCCCGCACTGCAAGCGATCCGCGCGGGTGGGGCGCCTTAGGCCCCGCTTCCCCGCCCAGTGCCGACGAGCAGGCGCCCCCCGAGGGCGAGGACGGCGAGCGAGCCATAAAGCACCAGGCCGCCCGGGAGTGGGACGACCGCGGCCCCTGCGGTGGTGAGGGTCACCTCGTGCTGCCCTGCCGCCAATCGAACGCGCCCGAGAAGGCCGTAAGATCGTAGAGGGAGTTGGAGAGGACGGCCCCCTGCGCGTAATGCGCGACCCCGAGGGACAGCGCAAGGGTGAGGGCCGAGCCGGCGCGCGCAATAAACTCGGCTATAAGTCGCCTCATAATTCATTCTACATTTATACGAAAACACTTGGTTATGCGGCGGCTTGCAACCCCCGCGCCCGCCCGAGGTGGCCCGGATCAGGGGGCGCGGTCAGACGCGTCGAGCGCAGCTCGGCGTTCGCTCCTGATAAGGGCCAGGTTGCGCAGATAGACCACGAGGCCGAAGGACTGCGCCAGGATAATGACGATGTCCCGACGCAGCACGCCATAAATCAGCAGCATCAGGGCGCCGGCGAGCGACAGCCACCAGAAGGCGACCGGAACCACGGAGCGGCGGGCGCGCTCGGAGGCGATCCACTGCACCAGCATCCGCGCCATGAAAACCGCCTGCGCCGTCAGCCCGAAGAGCGCGATCCAAACGCCCCACCAGCTGTCGACGAGCAGCAGGCGCATCAACCACTCGCCCAGGGTCTCGCTCATGGGTCCTCGTGGAGGATCTCCGGCCGTCGCCGCCGCCGGATGAGCCACCAGACCCCGAAGAGATCGGTGACGCCGACGATGGCGCGGCCGAGATTGGTGTATTTCGACCGGCCTGCCTCCCGGGCGCGGTGGCTGACATCGACGAGTTCGACCCGGAGCCCCTCGCGCTTGACCAGCGCCGGTAGATAGCGGTGGATGTGGTCGAAGAAGGGCAGGGCCAGGAACACCTCCCGCGGAAATGCCTTCAGCCCGCAGCCTGTGTCGCGGGTGTCGTCGCCGAGGATCCGTGCCCGCAGAGCATTGGCGAAGCGAGACGCGAGGCGCTTGGACAGCGTGTCCTTGCGGCGCACCCGTTGGCCGGCGACGAGCCCCAGCCGGCTCTGCGGCCAGGCACCCGCCGCGAGCAACGGGGCGACCAGCTTGGGGATTTCCGCCGGAGGGTTCTGGTTGTCGCCGTCGATCGTGACGATGATGGGCGCCCGGGCCGCCAGTACACCGGAGCGCACCGCCGCCGACTGGCCGCAGGGTTTCGCATGGCGCAGTTCGCGCAACCAAGGAAAGCGGGCTCTGGCCTCCGCAATCCGTGCCGCCGTCCCGTCGCGCGAGCCGTCATTGACGAAAATCGCCTCGAAGGGCGCGAGGGCAGCGCAGGCTTCGGCGATCTCTTCGGCCATCGGCAGGACCGCGGCCGCTTCGTCGAGCATCGGGGCAACGACGGTGAACCGCGGCACTTCGGGCGTCGCTGGCGCACAGGGGGTGGGGTCCGTCGCGGACGCGTCTTTGGCTGGCCGGCCGGTGCTGTCAGTTGTGTCGGGCATCGGGCTCTCGGTACCCCTCAGGCGCAGCTTCTGTACGCCATACGCCACGCCGGGCCAAGGGGGCGAGCCAAAGCGCGACCCGTGCGCGGGGGCCGCGTGGCAGGCCGGGATGGGTCATCGGGCACAGGCATCCCAGCGCGGGTCGGCACGGGTGACCAGGGCGGCGGTTTCGTAGTCGCCACGATTGTAGTTGAAGTACTCCAAGCGCGCGCGCTCCACCAGATCATCGGGGAGCGGGGCGTAAGCAGCCATGAAGCGCTTCCACCTGTCCTCGAGCAACATCAGCGTCCCCGGCTCCTCGGCAATCACGCGGGCGGCTTCGGGGGGCGTGGCGAGCAGGGTGGCGGTATCGGTCATGAATACCATGCTCGGTTCGCGATAGCCGGCAGTGACCAAGGGGCCGGACGCACAGGGCATCCAGGGTGCGGCGGCGGCGGCGATTCTGGGCGAGGGGAAGACCGTGTCGAGCGCCGGCAGTCCCACTTGCAGCGCGCCCCAAGCGATCGGCACAACCGCACACAGACTTGCGGCGATTTGCGCCCGCGGCCTGGCGGCGAGCGCCGCGCGGAAGGCGAGCAGCGTGCCCGCCGCTCCCAGTGCCCCCAGCGCCACGCCGATCGGGAGCAGGCGTCCCTCGAGTGCGAGCGGCAGCGCCGGGATCGCCAGGGCCAGACCGAAACCCGGCACCGCAACGAGCAACGCGGAGGCCCAGCGCAGGCGGGGCCCGGCCACCGGCTTGTCCGCCGCGAGCGCCCAAGCCGCGACGGCGGCCAGCAGAGCAGGATAAAGCGGCAAGACATAGTGTGGCAGTTTTGTCGGCACCGCTTCGAGAACCACCCAGAACGGCACGGTCCACGCCGCGAGGAGCAGGAGCCAGGCCTCCCGTCGCTGCGCCCAAAGCCAGGGTGCGGCCTGGGGCAGAAGCGCCGCCCAGGGCCACATCGTGCCCCAAATCAGCAGGAGATAGAGCCCCGGCGGGCCCCAATGGGCTTCCTGCCCCTCGCGCACCTTGCCGATGAGGTCGCGGCCCACGCTCTCCTCGAAAAAGGCGCCGCCTGAGACCATCCAGATCGCCACGAGCCAAGGCAGGGCGATGGCCAGCATCAGCGCGAGACCTGGAAGCGGACGAAGCCTCCCAAGGCGGGGCGTCTTGCGGTGTGCGGCCCAGAGTGCACCGAGGGCGAGCAGGGCGATCGCCGGCACGATGGGCCCCTTAAGCAGAACGGCGATCCCGGCCGCACCCCAGCCTGCGAGCACAACCGTCCAAGCCAGCGGCGGGGCATCGGGCGGGTCAAGCGCCATCCGGGCGAGCACGCCGAGCACCACCACGGCGGTCGCAAGAAGCGCAGCGTCAGTCTTGGCGATGTTCGCCTCGCCGATTGCCAGCAGGCAGGTGGCGACCATGACGCCGGCGAGCGTGGCCGCTGCGCGCCCCACCACGGGTTTGAGCGCCCAGACCATCAGCACGGCAGCGGCCAGCACCCCCAGCGCGGACGGCAGACGGTAGGCCCAAATCGGTGCCTCGGCCCCCCCGGCAAGACCCGCAGCGCCGGCCTGGAGCCAGTAAATCCCGGCCGGCTTCTTCCACCGCGGTGCGTCCTGGAAACGAATATCGACGAAATTCCCGGTTTCGAGCATCTGCTTCGTCGCTTGCGCGAAGCGGGCTTCATCTCGGTCGGTGACCGGCAGGGCGGAGATCCCCGGCAGGATAACCGCGAGCGCCACGAGCCCGATGACCAGCGCGGCCCGCCATGGGTTCGACGAAGCCCAGGCCAACCCGCGGTCGAACCCCCATTCGAGATCGGTTTGGAGGCGGCCGAGCCAGCCTGAGGCGGCACGCGGATCGCCGCCATCTTGCGCCGCGGGTGAGGGAACTTGGGCCACGGCCGCCGGCCTCAGAGCGCGTCAGTCGGCGGCCGGCGGGGCTTGCGGGTCAGTCTGGTTGCGGCCCGGGGTCGAGAGATCGGGCAGCGACAGCGGGTCTGCCGTGGCAGGGGACGGGATTTCGTCGAGCGGCTCGTCCGATGGTGCGGGCGGCAGATCAGGCAAGACGAGGCCGCCATCGCCCTCGAGCCCCACCTCGTCAACCACCGATCTGCCGGTCGGGTTGCCGCCGGCGAGGATGGCCAAGGTGATCGATGTCGCGATGAAGGCGGTCGCGAGCCCCCAGGTGACCTTCGACAGCGGTGTCCCGGTGCCGCGACTGCCCACCATGCCGCCCCCGCCGCCGCCGATGCCGAGCGCGCCCCCTTCGGATTTCTGCAGCAGGACGACAGCGATCAGGCAGACGGCAATGATGAGGTGGAGGATGAGAAGGACGGTTTCCATCGGTATCTCGCGATCGGGCGAAGGGCGGCCGGGCCACGCGCGTCGCGGCCCTCGCTTTTCGCGGGTTCTAACGGCGCGCGGGCTCGCTGTCGAGAGCGGCCGATGCTGACTGGGCCAAGACGTCGTTGCCACCCGCGCGCTCGGGGCGTGATCCTAGCGCGCGAGACCCCAACCCAGAGCGCCCCAGCTGCGCATCACCCGCGCGGTCGCGTTGGTGAGGGCCGCGAGCCCGCCGGCGCCCTCGGCCATTGCGTCGACCGCGAGGCTGCCGGGGGTCGGGCGGTCGAGGTGGCACACGGCGATCACCTCGTCGCCATCGCGGGTGATCTCGGCGCCGGCCTTCTCCGCGATACTGACCATGGGGCGGTTGTGGCGCGTGGTGAAAATATAGACCCGGTCGAGGCCGAGATTGCGCCCGCGTTGCAAGCAGCGGCGCAGCAGCCCGTGGCCGACCCCGGCTTTGCGGTAGGCCGGCTCGACGGTGAAGGATGCTTCGCCGGTTCGGTTAGGCGCCACGAACAGCTCGCCGACGGCGCGCAGAACGCCGCCGCGAAACCAGCCGATCACATGGGCGCCATTTGCGAAGGTCTCCGCGGCCCGCGCCCTCAGCGCTTTGTCCGGCATGGGCCTCAGAAAGCGGCGCCTGAGGCACTCGTCGGGCAACCGAGCCCAATGTTCGTAGAGCAGATGCGAGTCAGCCGGGGACAAGCTCCCGAACCAGGAGCGAGACTCGTCGTCGATCAACAGCATGCGGTAGCCTCCGTAAAGGGACTGCCCCGTCTAAGCGTTTCCTTCGCATATCTAAGTGGCCTGGCGGTCGGTCACCAGGCGCGTTGCAACCGCGTCAGGCCGAAACGCCCGCGCGTGTTGCCGCAGGGGATAAATCGCCGTGAGATCAACGGGTTTGGATCAGCGCGCGCCGATGCTGCGATCTTGGTCGGTTAACTCAGCTGTCCTGCACGTCGTCGACATACACCTGACCGGACAGCCGGCGACGTACGATCGCCCATGACAGACCGATGCCCAAGATGAAGCCCAGGCCGATAAGCACGATCCAGTCGATCACGCCCGGCTTTGTCAGCGAGAGGATGTTGTACTCGACCAAGACCCAGACGAGCGCTGCGATCAAGGCCGCGACCAAAGCGACCCCAGCCACGCCGATCGAGAAAAGCGTGGCGCGCGCCAGGACCACATAGGCAACAACGAGAACCAGCCCGGCCAGCACGACCATGGCCATGTCGTTCTCGAAGGCGCCACCCCGCACCCAATCGACATAGGAGTATCCGGACGGATTGTAGGTGAGGAGGACCACCAGGATCGAAGCGCCGATCCGAATGGCGAGCTGCACGAATATATTCTGCGAGAACATAAGGCCCCCTCCACGATTCTCCGCCGCGCTTATACCCGCTTAGGCCGCGAGCGCCAATGGACATTAACGGAGATCCGGCGCGGGATTTTGTGACAGGCAAGCGGGCGATCTGCCCTTGCCGCGGCTGCTTCCCACGCGCATCTATGTCGCATGGGGCTCAACGAAACCGACATCGTCAAGGCGCTCGGGTCAGGCCCGGCCGGGCAGCGGTCGGATTACGACCTGAACGGCGGCCAACCCCGCACCGAAGCATTGCCGGAAACCCCGGCCGCCGTGCTGTGCGGGCTGGTGCCCCGGGCGGCGGGACTGACCGTGGTGCTGACGCGCCGGGCCCGTCATCTGCGGCGCCATGCGGGCCAGATCGCGTTTCCAGGCGGCAAGGTGGAGCCCTCAGACCGCAGTGCGGTTGCTGCCGCGCTGCGGGAGAGCGAGGAGGAGGTGGGCCTCGGCCCGCATGACGTCCGGGTGCTCGGCTGCCTCGATGTCTACCGCACCGTAACAGGCTTCCGGGTCACTCCCGTGGTCGGGGTGGTCGATCCGGGCTGGACCCCGCAGCTCGATCCCACTGAGGTCGACCTGCTCTTCGAGGTGCCGCTGGACTTTCTAATGGATCCCGCCAATTGCGCGCGCCACTCGTATCAACGAGGGTCTGAGCGCCGACATTACTATGCGATGCCCTGGGGCGAACACTATATCTGGGGTGCGACGGCGGGGATGCTCAAGGCGCTGGCGGACCGGATCGCCGATGTCCGGCACCGCGCCTGAGGAAGGCCCTGGCCCAGCCGGACAGTCGCCGGGCCCTGAGCTGGCCGGCGCGCGGGCGATGCTGCCGAAGTCGGTGACCGACGCCCCCGGGATCCCGCGGCTGTTCGATGCCCTGGCGGCGCCCGCCTACTTTGTCGGCGGATGCGTGCGCAACGCGTTGCTCGGCGCGGGCGCCACCGATATCGATCTGGCCACCCCGCTGCCCCCCGATGCGGTGAGCGACCGCCTCGCCAAGGCCGGGATCAAGGTGGTGCCCACGGGCGTCGAGCACGGCACGGTGACCGCTGTCCTCGCCGGTGCGGCCTATGAGGTTACGACCTTCCGCGCCGATGTCGAGACCGATGGGCGGCGGGCTGTCGTCCGCTTCACCGAGGAGATGGCCGAAGATGCGGCGCGCCGGGATTTCACGATGAACGCGCTCTATGCGGATCGGGCCGGTGGTGTGATCGACCCGCTCGGTGGGTTGCCGGATCTCCGGGCTCGGCGGGTTCGCTTTATCGGCCGACCGGCGGACCGGATCCGCGAGGACTATCTCAGAATTCTGCGGTTCTTCCGGTTCAGTGCCGTTTATGCCGGTCGCGGCATCGAGCCGGAGGGTCTCGCCGCCTGTGCAGCCCTCGCCGACGGGGTCGGGCGCCTGGCGAAGGAGCGGATCGGCGCTGAGATGCGTAAGCTCCTGGCAGCGCCCGATCCAAGTGCTGCGCTCGCGGCGATGGCACAAAGCGGGGTCCTGGCCCGAGTTCTGCCAACGGCTCAGACTGCCGCCTTTCCGGCGCTCGTTGCGATGGAGCGGGCGGCAGGCGTTGCGCCCGATTGGCTAACGCGCCTCGCGCTGCTCGAAGCGGCGGGCGCGGTGACGGCGTTGCGGCTGAGCCGGGCCGAAGCGCGATCCCTTGAAACGCTCGATGCGCTCGTGCGGGCCGCCGACCCTCCTGCCCTGGCCGCAGAGGCGGCGAGCCCAGAGGCGGCGCGCGCCGCAGCGCTTCTGCGGGCCGCCCGCTTCGGCGACCCGCTGCCGGTGGATCTCGAAGCCCAGATCCTCCGAGGCGCGACGGCGCATTTTCCGCTGCAGGCCAAAGATCTGATTGCTCTTGGCTGGGCGCCGGGGCCTGCCCTCGGCCAAGCGCTCGTGGCGGCGCGAGACGACTGGCGGCGGAGCGGCTTCGTGCTCTCGAAGGCGGCGCTGATCGACCGGCTCGGGCCGCCCGCGACCCCTGTGGGCTGAGCGCAGCGGCCGCGGCCAAGCCCTGGACACGGGTCCGGTGCAATGTCATGATCGGATTTAGGTCATAAACACTGACACAACTGAGGTCGACCGATGGCGCTCGACACCTTGCTCGCCCTCGCAGTTTTCGCCTTTGCGTCGACCTGGACGCCGGGGCCGAACAACATGATGCTCGCCGCTTCAGGCGCGACCTTCGGCTGGCGGGCGACCTTGCCTCATGCAATGGGTGTAGCGCTTGGCTTCCCGACGATGCTTTTCCTGATCGCGCTGGGGCTCGGCGAGGCTTTCGAGCGCTCGGCGCCCCTGCGGACGGGACTGTCCTATCTCGGCGGCTCGGTGATGCTCTATCTCGCGCTGCGCATCGCCATGGCCGGCCCCGCAAAGCCGGGTCGGCGGACGCGACCCTTGAGCTTTCTCGAAGCCTGCGCGTTCCAGTGGATCAACCCTAAGGCTTGGGTGATGGCGATCGGCGCCTCCGCCACTTATGCTTCTGGGGCCGCCCCCGTTTTCGAGGCCGGTGTGGCCACGCTCGTCTTCGTGGCAGCGGGGCTCACCTCGTCGCAAGGCTGGTCGCTCTTTGGGGCTGGGCTTGGTCGGCTGCTCGGCACCGGCTGGAAGCTTCGGGCGTTCAACATCACGATGGGCATGCTGCTCGGGCTTTCCGCCATTTGGCTGGTGGTCGACGCCTGAGCCCCCCAGGCTTGCCTCACCCCAGGCGCTTGCCGAGCGCTTGCCACCAGGGATCCGCGGACAGCCGGCGTCTCAGGGCGGTGTCGGTCTCCGGCGGCGCGCGTGTGATGTAGCGATGAGCTTCCGCCAGGCTCGGCTCGGAGAGCGCGCGGAGATAGGCCTCGCCGCGGGCTACGGAGAAGGGGGCGCCCGTCGCCTCATGGAAGTTGGCCGGCAAGTCGGTCCAGACCGCGCCGGTCCACCCGGTCTGAGCACACCAGGCGGCGATGTGCTCCACGACCGGCGCCTTGGCGCCATGCGCGGCGCCGCGGATCGTGCAGACCGCCCCGATCAGACCGATGGGGGCCCGCTCGCGCGCCGCCAGATCGGCAGTGGCTTCTTCGAGGGACCTGGCAGCCGCCTCGATCACGCTGGTTCGGGCCGGCTGTCCGTATTCGGTGTCAAGCGCTGCGGTGAGCGCGCCGTGCCGTTTCTTGCTCACCCGGCTGAACTCCAGCGGCAGCACCGGACCCGCGCCCCGAGCCCAGACGCCCCGAACCTTCGGTGCCAGATCGTCGAGATCCCAAACGAGAGACCCCCAGCCGATCATCGCATAGCGCATGCGTTTACCTCTCTGTCGCCGATCCGCCTTGGTGCGGTCGGCCAGGTTCGGGTTTTCTCCTGCACTGGCAAGTGCGGGACGACCGCCCCTGAACAGCGCCGGTCACTCCCCGTTCACTGCCGATCACCGGGGCCTCACGCCAGACAACAGCTTGGCGAGGACCTGAAACCCGGCGCTGCGCCAGACAGCCTGTATCCCCATCTCCGTCAAGGAGGCGATAGGCCGCCAGTTTGGCCGTGCGCCCACATCCCCGACGCAGAGCATCTCTGGAGCCAGACCATGACCCGATCAGACATGTCGAGCCAGCCCCGTCACATCCGGCGCTCCGCCGCCGAGGCGCCGACGACCCGTCGGCATGCCCTGATCGGGCTGGGAGCCCTTGGGCTCAGCGGGCTTGCCGCCTGCGCCGGCACCAAACCTGGCCGAGGCGCGCGCGCCTCGGTCCCGCTGCCAGAGCCGCAGATCGACCCGGCGGCGGTTGTGACGGCCCGCGGCGCATTCGAGGGGCGCTCCAATCATGTGACCCGCGGGCATGCTCGCGTTCTGCGCAGCAACGGCGAGTTTGTGATTGAACTCGAGCCCGATTTCTTCTTCGACGGCGCCCCGGATCCACGGGTCGGCCTTGGCCATCGCGGCTATGATCCTTCGAGCTTGCTTCAGCCGCTGAGGTCCAACAGCGGGCGCCAAGCCTTTGCGCTGCGGCCTGGGCTCGATATCGGCGACTATACGCAGGTCTGGATCTGGTGCGAGCGCTTCTCGGTGCCGCTCGGGGTGGCCGAGCTGACGCTTCTCTAGATCCCAGATCCGCCGCCGCGTGCGCGGCGCACGCCTTGCTCCGGGCTGCCACGGCTGTCATGCTGATTTGGCGGTCTCAAATGGAGGCGCTGGCGGCGAATTGGCGGGCGGGGGCGGCATGACCGTTCGGGACGAACGCGTGCTCGCGGTGAACCAGGCGTTCTACCTGGCCATGCGTCAGGGCGATCTGGCGGCGATGGATGCTCTTTGGTCACGCGCCCGTGAGGTCAGCTGCACCCATCCGGGGCGCCCGATGTTGATCGGGCGTGTGGAAATCATGGACAGCTGGCGGGCGATTTTGGGCCAGGGTACCGCGCCGGAGATCCGGTGTGTGGACCCGGTCGCGTGTGTCTTTAGGGGGACGGCGTTTGTGCTCTGCGAAGAGCGGGTGATGGGTGCTCGGCTTTTGGCGATCAACAGCTTCGCGCTTGAGCCGCGCGGGAACATCTGGCGGATGATCGGCCATCACGCCAGCGAGCTGCCCTGAAGAGGACCGCCCCAAGCCTGCCGCGGCACGTAACAGTAAAGACGCGCGCCGTCGGCGTCC
>JBHJGY010000117.1:0-26728 GCA_050331335.1 Pikeienuella sp. | reverse complement strand
CAGTCGGCATCGCCGGCCGCACCCCCTACCCTTCCGATGGCGCCCCCAACGGCTCCTGCGCCGAAAAAGGTCGCCCCGGGCTGCTGGCTGGCCGTGGAGCGCGGTGAGGGGCAGCTTCACTTCACCGTCTCGGGACGGGGCGTGGAGGCGGGCGACCTGGCCGAGCGGCTGGCGAAGGCGCTGACCGAGGCCTTGCGCGCGCGCGATTAGCGCCGCGTTCGGCGGACTGCAAAGAGCCCGAGCGCTCCCAAGAGCAGAAGCCCCGCCGGCGGCACCGGCATGGTGGCCACCTGCGGGCCCGCGCCCTTGACCCCCGGCCCGGCTAAGCCGGCGCGACGACGCGGCGCTTGGCGCGGCAGGCACTCCCGGTTAGCACCGCGCAATGACCGACACCACCACAGAGCGCGTCGCGGTGGCCAGCCAGGCACCAGCGCGCGATGGGCCCAACGCCCCCGCCGCGCCGCCGCATGACGAAGCGCGGGCAAAATCTGCCGTGTTGCTGCTGGTCTGGGCCCAGTCCGTGCTCGGTGCCCAGTTGCCCGTGCATTTCGTCCTCGGCGGCCTCGCGGGCGCGCTCTTGGCCGACGATCCGGCTTATGCGACCTTGCCGATCTCGTTCACGGTGGCCAGCTCGATGGTGGCGGCACCGCTGATGTCGGCGCTGATGGGCCGCTTCGGCCGCCGAACGGGCTTTCTCATCGCCGCCATCGCCGGCGCGGCTGGCGGCTGGCTCGCCTCCGAAGCGATCCTGGCCAAGGACTTCAGCCTGCTCTGCGTCGCTGGCGGGCTCTTCGGCGTCTACCTCGCCGGCCACAACTTCTATCGCTTCGCCGCGGCCGACCTCGCCTCCCCGGCTTTCAGGCCCAAGGCGATCTCTTGGGTGATGGGGGGCGGGCTGGCGGCCGCGCTTATTGGACCGCAGATCGTCGTCTGGTTCCAGGACGCGCTCGCCCCGGCCCCTTTCGCGGGTGCATATCGGGCGGTCGTGGTGCTCAACCTCCTCGGCGCCCTGCCGATGCTCGCGCTCGACATCCCTGCCCCTCCGAGGCGGCCCAGGGGCAGCGCTCCGGCGGGCCGGCCTTGGCGCGAAATCCTCTCCGAACGTCGGATCGTCGTCGCAATCCTTTGCGCGATGGTGAGCTACTCGCTGATGAACCTCGTAATGACCTCGACGCCGCTCGCCATGCTCGGCTGCGGTTTCGACAGCGCGACCGCCGCGGGGGTGGTGAGCGTTCATGTCGTGGCGATGTATCTACCGAGCTTCTTCACCGGCGGGCTAATCCTACGTTTCGGTGCGCCTAAGGTGATTGCTGCGGGGCTTTTCCTGCTCGGGACGGGGGGCGCCGTTGCGCTGTCGGGCCTCGCGCTCGAGCAGTTCTTCATTGCGCTGGCGCTCATGGGTCTTGGGTGGAACTTCGGCTTTGTGGGCTCGACGGCAATGCTGGCCGCAGCTTACCGGCCCGAGGAACGCAGCCGCGTGCAGGGTTTAAATGACTTCCTGGTTATGGGGCTGGTGACTGTTGCCTCGTTCTCGTCCGGTGCGCTTCTCGCGGGCTTCGGCTGGGAGGCGGTGAACCTCGCGATGCTGCCTGGGCTCACCCTCGCTGCCGCTGCGCTGATCTGGCTAACGCTGACCGACGCCCCACGGGGCGGTTGAGCCCCTGCGCCGCGACGCTCGACCGTCGCCGTCCTGTTCGTCGCCGTCCTACTCGTCGCCGAAGATGTCCGAGCCGGTGACGTTGCCGATGTTGCCGATGATCTGCTCCACGATCGTGAGCTGGCGGCCATAGGTTGGCGTCGTATCCGTGGCGAGATTGATCACCCTACCGTCCTCGAGGCCGTAGATGTTCACCGCCTCGACCAAGTCAGTCTCGTCAAAGGTGACCGCGACGACTTTCCGCTCCACCACCTCCGGCTCGTAGAACGTGAAGTGCTCCACCGTACTCGAAACGTAGTACCAGCCGCGCTCATCGACCACGCCGGTATGCGACGGCCGGCCGATCTTCGTCTGCACAGAGGCGCGGGTGTCGACGCCGGGCTCGATGCGGGCGAGCGCCTCGGGGATTGGGGTATAGCCATGGGTGCGCATCACCGCCGCGCATGACCCCAGCATCGAGACGGCGACGGCCGCCAAGAGGCCGCAGGAGACAACTTTCATCGCAAACCCTCTCCCAAACCCTGTGCTGTCCGATTACCTAACCTCAAACATCGCTGCAAGCCCAAGGCGCCCGCGCCAGCGCCGCGGCACAGCACGGAGCAAGAGCCGTCAGATGACCACCGCCGCCCTGCCAGACCTCCCCTTCTCCCGGCCGCTGCGCGTCTCTCGCTTGCCGCGCGAGGCTGAGACCCCGGTCTCGGTGGCATTGGACCCCGACGAGGCAACGGCACTCGCGCGGTATCTGGGCGTCCAAGCGGTCTCGGGCCTGCAGTTCGACGGACGCCTCGTCCCCTGGCAGGCGCGGGGCTGGCGGCTCGGCGGACGGCTCTCTGCGCAGGTAACAGCGCGCTGTGTGGTGACCTTGGAGCCCGTCGTCTCCGATCTGAGCCTCGATCTGGAGCGGTGCTATCTCCCGAGTGCCGAGATCGCCGATCTTGTCAGCGGCCCCGAGGACCGAGAGATGGGTGACGAAAACGCACCAGAGCCGCTGGCCGATCCGATCGAGGCGGCCGAACCGATCTGCGAAGCGCTGCTGCTGGCCATCGACCCCTATCCGCGGGCAGAGGGCGCGGCGCTTGGGGAAAAGCTGGCGGCCCCCCCAGGTGCCGAGCCGTTGACGGACGCTGCCATGCGCCCTTTTGCCGGCCTTGCGGAACTTAAGCGCAAGCTTGAGAGCGGCGACTGACGGCGCCGTCGGGCCAAGACCGCGCGCGGGGCTTGCCTTGCGGGCGGAAGCCGGTATTTTGCGCGTCTCGATTCAGCCTACAGTATCGCACGATTGGCCCGAGCGCCGCCGCTGACCTGGCCCGCCTGTCGCCGCAACCACCGAGGAGGAGAGCATGGCTGTCCAACAGAACCGCGTCACCCGCTCGAAGCGGAACATGCGCCGCAGCCACGACGCCCTCAAGGCCGTGTCGAGCGTCGAATGCCCGAATTGCGGGGAGCTGAAACTGCCCCACCATGTCTGCGGGGCCTGCGGCTACTATTCCGGGCGTGAAGTCGTCCGGGCGAAGGACGAGATCGACTTAGACGACGCCGAAGCCTGAGGTCGCGCCCGGGGTGGCGGCGATCGATCCCCAGCGAGCCTGAACGATGAGCGCGCGGACGATCGTTTCGATCGATGCGATGGGCGGCGATCGTGGACCCGGGCCTCTCATCGAGGCGCTGGCCGAGTTGACCCGGCGCCACGAGGGGCTCGGCGCTGTGCTCCATGGGCCGGAACCTGAGCTTGCGCCGCTTCTCGCCTGCCATCCAGGCCTCGCCGCGCGTGCCCGGATCTCCCACGCCGAGGCCACCGTGGACATGGACGCTCTCCCGGCTGATGCGCTCAGGGGAGGGCGGACGAGTTCGATGTGGCAGGCGCTCGCCGCTGTGCGCCGCGGCGAAGCAGGGGCGGCGCTGTCCGCGGGCAACACGGGCGCCCTCCTCGCCATGTCGGTGCGCCTGCTGAAAAAGGCGCAGGGGGTCGCGCGGCCGGCCATCGCGGTCCACTGGCCCGCCGATCGTCCGCAAGGCTACAAAACCGTGCTCGATGTGGGGGCCGATATCCGTGCCGAGCCGGGAAATCTCGCGCAATTCGCCGTGATGGGCGCAGAGTATGCGCGGCTCTCCTTCGACCACCCCTGCCCGAGCGTCGGGCTGCTCAATCTCGGCACCGAGCCGAGCAAAGGTCCCGACTGGCTGCACGCAGCGGCGCGGCTGACCGAGCAAGCCGCCGACGCCTCCGGGCGGTTTAGCTATGCAGGCTTTGTCGAAGGCACGGATCTCTCCGCGGGACCCGTCGATGTCATCGTGACTGACGGCTTTACCGGTAACATCGCGCTCAAGGCCGCAGAAGGCACCGCCGCTTTCGTCGGCGAAACGCTGCGCAGGGCGCTGACGGGGCCTATGCTGGCAAGGCTGGGCGCCCTGCTCGCCCGCGGCGCGCTGCGCCAAGCGCAGCGCCGGATCGATCCGCGTCGGGTCAATGGCGGCGTTTTTCTTGGGCTCGGCGGGGCGGTGGTGAAGAGCCACGGCAGCGCCGATGCGGTCGGCTTCTGCGCCGCGCTCGACCTCGCCCGGCGCATGGCCGAGAGCGAATTGTCAGTTCGGGTTGCGTCGCATCTCAGAAAGCTCGATATGACGTGAGGCTCCGCTCCCGCACCGGGCGAGACCGGACCGCTGTTTGACAGGTCAGGAGTGGGACGGTTATGGGCACTGTGCGGGCGCGGGCGATTGGGTGTGGGCACTACCTTCCCGAGCGCGTCGTCTCCAACCACGAGTTGGCCGCCCGCATCGACACATCCGACAGCTGGATCCGCACGCGCACCGGGATCGAGCGTCGTCATGTGGCTGCAGAGGGCCAGAAGACCTCTGATCTCGCGATCGCAGCCGCCCGGGCCGCGCTCGAGAACGCCGAGATCTGTTCATCGACGCTAGATGCCCTCATCGTTGCCACCGCAACGCCAGACCAGACCTTCCCCTCCACCGCCACGCGGGTCCAACACGGCATCGGGATGGCAAACGGTTTCGCCTTCGACATTCAGGCGGTCTGCGCGGGCTTCATTTATGCACTGGCCAACGCGAACGGGCTGATCCTCTCGGGTCAGGCCCGGCGGGTGATGGTGATCGGCGCCGAGACGTTTTCGCGGATCCTCGACTGGGACGACCGCGCGACCTGTGTCCTCTTCGGCG
The DNA here is from genome assembly GCA_050331335.1 of Pikeienuella sp. Lineage (GTDB taxonomy): Bacteria > Pseudomonadota > Alphaproteobacteria > Rhodobacterales > Rhodobacteraceae > Thermohalobaculum. The sequence goes on along the minus strand of JBHJGY010000117.1, from coordinate 21,897 downwards.
ACGGGGCAGGCGCGGTGATCTTGGAGGCTGCCCCTGGTGAGGGTACGGCCGAGGACCGCGGCGTCCTTGCCACCTGCCTGCATTCCGACGGGGCGCATAACCGCATCCTCTATGTCTCCGGCGGGCCGTCGACAAATGGCGTCACTGGGCATCTCAAGATGGAGGGCAAGGAAGTCTTCCGTCATGCCGTCGTGAAGCTCGCCGAAGTGGCCGAGGAAGTCATCGGCAAGGCGGGCGTTTGCGCCTCCCATATCGACTGGATGGTGCCGCATCAGGCCAATCTCCGGATCATCGAGAGCACGGCGAAGAAAGCGGGCCTGCCGATGAGCAAGGTGGTCGTCACCGTCCAGGACCATGGCAACACCTCGGCGGCCTCAGTCCCACTCGCGCTCTCGACCGCTGTGGCTGACGGACGGATCAAACGGTCGGACCTGCTACTGATGGAGGGGATCGGCGGCGGTCTCGCCTGGGGGTCGGCCCTCATGCGCTGGTGATCCGGCGGCCGCCGCGCCGAGCTTCCCGCAACGTAAAGAATGCCTGGCGCCCCCCCGTCGAACCACCCCGGCGTTGACTCTTTTTTCGCGATTCCATTAGCTTTGAAGAAGTGCGTGATCTTGGGGTTTGGGTTTGATCGGGGGCTTGACCAGCATGGCGGGCAACACTGCGACGCGTGCCGATCTCAGCGAGGCGGTCTACCGAGAGGTTGGCTTGTCGCGCAGCGAATCGGCTGAGCTGGTTGAGACGATATTGGGTCGGATCTCGGACGCTCTGGTGCGCGGGGAGAATGTGAAGATCTCCTCTTTTGGCACTTTTACCGTTCGCCAAAAGGGTCCGCGGATGGGCCGGAACCCAAAGACCGGCGAGGAAGTGCCAATTGGGCCGCGCCGGGTGTTGGTCTTCCGCCCGTCGCATCTGATGAAAGAGCGGGTCAACAACGGCCATTACGCGCAGCCGGACGCCTCGAAGCAGGAGCTGGGCAGCGGCTCGGAAGAGAGGAGCGGATGATGGCGACCCCGCCGGCCCGCGGCCGCCAGAGTTCCGAAAAGTCCGCGCAGGCGTTCCGAACCATCTCCGAGGTCGCGGATGATCTGGGTGTGCCCCAGCATGTTTTGCGCTTTTGGGAGACCCGCTTCGCCCAAGTGAAACCGATGAAGCGAAATGGAGGGCGTCGGCTCTATCGGCCCGACCATGTGGCCCTCCTGCGCGGGATCAAAACGCTTCTTTACGATGACGGGCTCACCATCAAGGGCGTGCAGAAGATCTTGCGCGAACAGGGGACCAAGGCAGTGGTGACACGCGGTCGGATCGAGGCGGGGGAGATTTCCGGTCCCGGAAAGTCGGTGCCTGAGGATGCCCCGGAGCGCCTTGCGGCGCTCAGGTCGCGGCTGGCGGGCGAAAGTGGCCCAGCCCGGTCAGAGCAGGCCCAGTCCGACAGCGGGGAAAAAGACACATCGGATGTCGCCGGTGGGCCCGCTGCGAAAGACAGCCCCGCCGCTGCGCCTGAGCTTTCCGAGCGCGATCAGGAGCGCGTGCGGGGCTCCATTTCGCGGCTCGAGGCGATCCTGGCACAACTCGAAAGCCGCTCGACCCACTGACACGGGACGCGCCGATCCGCGCGCCCCTGTCCCAGCTGAGCCGCCGAGTTCAGCCGAGCTGGGCGCGGATCGAGCGGATGATGTCGTAATCGCCATCCCTCATGGGGGCGAAGCCCTCGGCCCCGAACGGACGCAGGACCGCATCTGCCCACGGGCTCCCGGGCCGCAGCTCGAAAAAGGCGTCGCGAATCGCCGTTTTGAGATCTTCTGCAAGATCCGAGCGCATCGTCCAGGGGTATTGCGGCAGCGGACCCGTGGCGCCGATCACCACCACTTTCGCCGGGTCGATCTTGCGCTCGCGGACCAGCCGCTCGAAGATAACTTTGCTGAGCGCACCGACCGATGGATCGCCGATCTGGACCGCCTCCGCCACCGCGTCATGGCTCCCGAGATGCACGGGGTCGTAATCCTCATCGGCGGCGATGCCCGCCTGCAGCAGCATAAACCGCGGCGCCAGATGGGACGAGGTCGATGCCGGGTCGCCATAGGCCACCTCGACGCCCGAGCCTTCGAGCGCTTCGATTTCGCTGAACCCGCTCTCTGCGTTGGCGACCACCACCGACTGGTAGGTCGTCCCGCCATCGCGCATGCGAGCCGCGAACGGCTCGATCTGGAAAGGCCCCTCTTTGACCCGCTCATGCGCGATGGTGTAGGAGGCGGGGCCGAAGTAAGCGAGCTCGACCTCGCCCGTCGCCATGGCGTCGATGATTGCGGCGTAATCGTCCGGCACAACGAGATCGACTGGCCGGCCGAGCCGTTCCTCCAGATAGGCCGCCAAGGGTTTGTTGGCCCAAATCACCGTAAGCGGGTCCTGGTCGGGCAAGAGGGCGACGCGGATCCGATCGGGATTATGGGACTGAGCCGTGGCGGGTGCTTGAGCGACGGCCAGAACGCCCAGAACCACGGCGCCGATCAGCAGCCCGCGGCGCGCAAACTTAATCATTCGCGTGTCTCCCAAAAATTGACGCGGCCTTCATCACGTCGATCCTACGTTACTGGAACAGCTTTTCAAGCTCGGGGACTCACTCACGGGTTGAGGCGCCCCCGCCCGACTCCCTCGTAAGCGCCTCAAGCGCCTCCAGCGCCGCGTCTGCCCGGTCTGCCGGCACTAAGTGGTGGTCGTGTAAAAATCCCGCGACAGGGTTCACGCCCATGCCCATCGCCGCAAGCTTCGGGACTATCGCGGCCAGGAACCCCACCGCATCGAGGGCCGAGTGCACCTGCAGTGTGATCCGCCGACATGGAAACTCATACCGCACGCCCGCACGGTCGGCGATCCCGAGAGGCACGATCAGCGAGAGGCCCTCCGCCTCACGCATGGTTGCCAGCGCGGCGGCCACCAATGCCGGATTATCGGAAGTTGCGAACACATAGGTTTCGGGATCGAGCGTCGGCCGCATGCCAGCCAGGAGCGCGCGCAGATCCGTCTCGCCCGTGGCGGCGCCCCCGGTCAGGCGCGCCCCGCCCGCAGACTTAGGGCGCCAAGCGCGCCGATCCTGCTCAGCAGCAGCCAAGCCGCGGGCGGCAGCGGCACCACGCCCGATGCCAGCGGCTCGAAGGTCAGGTTGTCGAACGCGACGCCGTCACCCGAGCCGGAGAGCGGCTGGAACAGCTCGATGCGGCGGATGCCCGGCGCCGTGATTGCCAGCTGCTCGGCGTTGCCAATGCTACTCAGTGGAACGGCCGTAGACCACTGCGCATTGGAAAATTCGACACCGAACCCGGCATAGGCCGAGTTGATGGGAGCGAAACTCACCGCGCCCGCCTCGAAATCGATCGTAACGCCCTGCGCCACACCGCCAAGGCCCACCGCGATGCAGGCGGCCGCCAAAACTGTCTTCGTCACACTGTCCCCCCGAGCCCGCCTCGTCTCGACGTTAGCCGGGAATGGCGCGGATCGTAAAGCTCTCGACCCGCGCCTGGTCGCTCAGGCGGCCTGGCGGCGAGCAGCCTCCAACCAGGACCAGACGCGCTGTGGCGTCATGGGCATGTCGATCTGGTGAATGCCTTCGTCCCAGAGCGCGTCCAGTGCCGCGTTGGTCACGGCGGCCAGTGCGCCGACGGTGCCAGCCTCGCCGCAGCCCTTCATGCCGATATCGTTTGCGGTCGAGGGTGTGCCTTCATGGTGGAACGGGATCAACGGCACGTCGACCGCCCGCGGCATCGCGTAATCCATGAAGGTGGCGGAGAGGAGTTGGCCGTCTTCGTCGAACACCACATGCTCGGTGATCGCCTGCCCGATGCCCTGCGCAACCCCGCCATGCACCTGCCCCTCGGCGAGGATCGGGTTCATCAGGACCCCGAAATCGTCGACCACGCAGTAGCGCACGCACTGGGTCACCCCGGTGTCTCGGTCGATCTCCACCTCGGCGATGTGGCAGCCATTGGGAAAGGAGCGGCCGGGCACGGTCGTCTCGGTCTCCTGGGAAAGGAACTCGGTGCGGCCGGCGGCCCGGGCCTTCTGCGCGAGTGCGTAGAGACCGACGGATTTATCGGTGCCGGCGACCCGCCAGGCGCCTGCCTCCCAGACCAGGTCCGCCCCAGCGACCTCGAGCTCTTCCTCGGCGAGCGGCTTCAGCTTCTCGATCAAATCGTCGCCAGCGCCGTTGATCGCCGTGCCCTGCATCGTGACCGAGCGCGAGCCCCCGGTGCCGCCGCCAGTGGCGATCCGGTCCGAGTCACCCTGGACAATGCGGATCTTGTCGAAGGGAAGACCCGTGCGCTGGTGCAGGAACTGGGCATAGACGGTTTCATGCCCCTGCCCGTTCGATTGAGTGCCGACGAGCAGGTCCACCGCCCCGTCGTCGGCGAACTCGATCCGGGCTGTCTCGTTTTGGGCACCGAGGATCGACTCGATATAATAACAAAGGCCGATGCCGCGAAGCTTTCCTTCGGCGGCACTCGCCGCTTTGCGCGCGGCGAAGCCCGCATAGTCCGCCTCGGTCAGCGCGCGGTCGAGCACCTTGTTAAAGTCGCCGACGTCATAGGTCTCGCCGACGATCGTCGAATAGGGAAACTGTTCCGGCTTGATGAAGTTGATCCGACGCAACTCCACCGGGTCGACACCCATCACTCTCGCCGCTTTGTCCATAAGCCGTTCAAGCTGGTACTGCGCTTCCGGCCGGCCTGCACCCCGATAAGCGTCGACGGGCGTGGTGTTGGTGAACGTGCCCTTCACCCCGAAGAAAGCGGTCTGAAGGTCGTAGACACCGGTGAGCACCCGGGCCGCGAGATCGGACGCGATGTAGACCGCAGCGCCCGAGAGATAGGCGCCCATATTGGCGACCGTCTCGATTTTCATCGCGACGATCCGGTGGTTGGCGTCGAAGCCCGCAACCGCCTTGGCCTGTTGGTCGCGCCCGGCGACATCTGTGGTGAACCCTTCGCTGCGCTCCGACATCCACTTGACGGGCTGGCCCAACCGCCGGGCCGCCTCGGCGACGGCCAGATGTTCAGGGTAAGAAAAGCCCTTCATGCCAAAGCCGCCCCCCACGTCAGGGGTGTGGACCGAGACGTCGGAGGGGTCGAGACCGAGCCCGTCGACGAGGGTCCCTTTGAGATCCCACACGCCTTGGCCGTTATAGTGCATCGTGAGCCGGGTGCCGTCCCACGAGGCGAGGCAGCCGCGGGTCTCCATCGGGTTGGCGACGACGCGGTTGTTGATCAGGGGCAGCTCGATCAAATGCGCGGCACGCGCCAGCGCGGCATCGGTCGCATTCTCGTCGCCGATCCCCCAATCATAGCAGAGGTTTCCAGGCGCTTCCTCATGCAAGAGCGGTGCCCCGGACTCCATCGCCGCAACGCCATCGGTGACCGCGTCCAGCTCGTCATAATCCACCTCGATGAGATCCGCAGCGTCCTTTGCCGCAGCGAGGGTCTCGGCAACGATCAGCGCCACCTGCTCGCCAACGTGACGAACCCGGCCGGTCGCCAAGATAGGCCGCGGCGGGCGCGCCGACATCGTGCCGTCCCTGTTCTCGATTCGCCCGGCATCCATATCGTTTTTCACATGATCCGCGAGATCTTCGGCCGTGAGCACCAAGCGAACGCCCGGAACCTCCCGGGCAGCCTCGGCATCTATCTTACCGAGGGTTGCATGGGCCACCGGGCTGCGGACGAAAAGGGCCTGCAAGGTCCCTTCGGGCGCCATGTCGTCGATGTAGTTTCCGGCGCCGGTCAGAAACCTGTTGTCCTCGACACGCCGTACCGGCTGGCTCAGTCCAAATTTGCTCATGCTCCAGGCTCCTTCCCGGGTGGGTTTCGCGAGAGATTAACCGCCGGCGCGCGAATGGAAAGTGCCGCGCTGCCTTGCCGCGGGGCTGCGTGTGCAGCGGGGCCGCCGCAATTTCGCCGCAGTTTGGCAAATCTGGGCACGTGTGCCTATTAGTCGCCATGATGTGGCAAGATTCACAATATTCGCCAAAAATTCGACCTAAAAGAATCGGGGCCCGCCCATTTTCCCGGCTACCGGGTGCTTCGCCAGCCGTGTATACTCTAGGTAGATAGCGGCGATCTTTGCAATTTGGCTATCGCAAGTGTGCACTGACCGATCGGGGTGGGCGAGTTATGCAGAAAAGAACGCTTCTCAAGGGGTTTTTGCGTGACCAAGGCGGGGCGGTGACCGTCGATTGGGTCGGCGTCACTGCTGGGATCCTGCTTCTGGGGATCATCATCGTGTACTCTGTCTTCAGCGTTGGCGTGCAGCCGGCCGTCACGAGCATCTCCGACAATCTCGAGGCGTTCTCACCGCCGGCCAAGCCAACGGCGCCAAGCTTCTAAGCAACATCTTGGAAACCGGCAATTCGGCCGGCCCGCTCCAACGGGCCGGCCGAGTTGCGTTTGCATCGACCGCGTCTGCTTAATGGACCGTCTCGTCCGCCTCACGCGTCGGCCCAACGGCATAGTCGCCCAGGAGCAGCCCGTCGGGCCCGGTCGTAACGGTCAGGGTCTCACCGTCCTTGACCGTGCCGGCGAGCAGAAGCTCGGCCAGCGGGTTTTGCAACGCCCTTTGGATTACCCGCTTGAGGGGCCGAGCGCCATAAACCGCGTCATACCCCTTCTCGGCAAGCCAGGTCCGGGCATCCGCATCCAGATCGAGCACGATCTTTCGCGGCTCCAGGCGCCGGCGCAGGGCGCCAAGCTGGATCTCCACGATGCCATCCATGTGTCGCCGGCTCAGCCGCTCGAATAGGATGATTTCGTCGAGCCGGTTGAGGAATTCGGGCCGGAAGGACGCCCGTACCACCTCCATCACCTGGGGCTCTGCCGCACTGGCCCGCGCACCATCTGGCAGTGCCGACAGGAACTCCGCCCCGAGATTAGAGGTCAGGATGATCAGCGTGTTGCGGAAATCGACCGTGCGGCCGTGGCCGTCGGTCAGCCGTCCCTCGTCGAGCACCTGGAGCAGCACGTTGAAGATATCGGGATGCGCCTTCTCCACCTCGTCGAAGAGGATCACCTGGTAAGGCCGTCGGCGCACCGCCTCCGTGAGCTTCCCCCCCTCCTCATAGCCGACATAGCCAGGAGGAGCGCCGATCAGCCGCGCCACCGAATGCTTCTCGCCGAACTCGGACATGTCGATGCGGACCATCGCTTGGTCGTCGTCGAAAAGAAACTCAGCCAGGGCCTTGGTCAGCTCGGTCTTGCCCACGCCGGTCGGCCCGAGGAACAGGAAGGAGCCCATCGGCCGGTTAGGGTCCGAAAGGCCGGCACGCGACCGGCGCACGGCGTTCGAGACGGCGCGCACCGCCGCCGCCTGGCCGATCACGCGCCCGCCGATCACCTCCTCCATGCGCAGGAGCTTCTCCCGCTCGCCCTCCAGCATTTTATCGACCGGCACACCGGTCCAGCGGCTGACGACGCCTGCCACATGCTCTGGCGTCACCGCCTCCTCGACCATCTGCCCGCCACGCTCGGCCTCTTCGGCACCCTCGAGCGCCCGCTCGAGATCGGGGATCACGCCGTAAGCCAGCTCCCCGGCCTTTGCGAGATCGCCCTGGCGCTTGGCGATTTCCAGCTGACCGCGTGCCTCGTCGAGGCTTTCCTTGAGGGCGCTGGCCTGGCCGAGCTTGTCCTTCTCCGACTGCCAACGAGCCGTCAGCGCCCGGCTCTCCTCCTCAAGTCCCTCAAGCTCGGCCTTCAGCTTGGCCAGGCGATCTGCCGATGCGTCATCGGTCTCCTTCTTGAGCGCCTCCGCTTCGATCTGCTTTTGGAGGATCTCCCGGTCGAGCGCATCGAGTTCTTCGGGCTTCGAATCGACCTCCATACGCAGGCGCGACGCCGCCTCGTCCATCAGGTCGATCGCCTTATCGGGCAGAAAACGGTCGGTGATGTAGCGGTTGGAGAGGGTCGCGGCCGCCACGAGGGCCGAATCGGCGATACGCACGCCGTGGTGCACCTCGTATTTCTCCTTGATCCCGCGAAGGATGGAGATGGTGTCCTCCACCGTCGGCTCTTGGACGAAGACCGGCTGGAAGCGCCGCGCCAGCGCCGCGTCCTTCTCCACATGGCTGCGATACTCGTCGAGCGTCGTGGCACCGACACAGTGCAGCTCGCCCCGCGCCAATGCCGGTTTCAGAAGGTTTGAGGCGTCCATCGCGCCGTCCGCTTTCCCCGCACCGACAAGGGTGTGCATCTCGTCGATGAACAGGACGATCCCACCCGCCGCGGCCTGAACCTCCGAGAGCACCGCCTTCAGCCGCTCCTCGAATTCCCCACGATATTTCGCGCCGGCGATCAGCGCGCCAATATCGAGCGACAGCAGCTGCTTGTCCCTTAGCGATTCCGGCACATCGCCATTGACGATGCGCATTGCCAGCCCTTCGGCGATCGCCGTCTTACCCACACCAGGCTCCCCGATCAGCACCGGGTTGTTCTTCGTGCGCCGGGAGAGGACTTGCACGGCCCGTCGGATCTCCTCGTCGCGCCCGATCACGGGGTCGATTTTGCCGTTGCGGGCCCGCGCGGTGAGGTCGGTGGCATAGCGCTTGAGCGCATCATAGCCCTCCTCGGCGGAGGCGCTGTCGGCCGTACGGCCTTTGCGCAGCTCCTGGATCGCCGCCTCCAGCGGCTGCGGCCTCACCCCGGCGCGGTCGAGAACGGTGGCAGCCTCGGTGCCCTTGGCCAGCGCAAGGGCCATCAGCAAACGCTCGGCGGAAACAAAGCTGTCGCCCGCTTTCGCCGCAGCAGCCTCCGCCTCGTCCAGCAGCCTTGCCAACGCGCCATCGACATAGACCTGCCCGTCGCCACCGGAGACCTTGGGCAGCTTTGCAACTGCCGCCTCAGCCCCGTTGCGCGCGGCCTGTGCATCGCCGCCCGCCTGCGCGATCAGGGTCGCGGCCAAACCTTGCTCGTCATCGAGCAGCGCCTTCAACAGATGCGGCGGCGTCAAGCGCTGATGACCCTCGCGCAGGGCGATGGTCTGAGCGGCCTGAAGAAAGCCGCGGGCGCGGTCGGTCAGTTTCTCGAAATTCATCAACACCTCCTGAGCAGTCGGCTCCGCACCCGCCCTTGCGGCATGCCCCAGCCGGTCCTCCATGTCGCAGACGCCCGACGCGGCGCATCCACATCTGGGATGTGGGAAGATGGCAACGAAGCTGCAACCCAAATGTCGCAATTCTCGTGACGCTCAAATTAGCTCTGGGGGAGAACGACGATGGGGGCTAGGACAGCTGTCGTTTTGGCAGTGGCGTTCTCGCTGCAGGCCGGTTCGGGTGCCGACGCGCAAAAACCCGAACTCCCGGCCCTCTGTCGGATCGAGCCGAACGAGGCCGGGCGTGCGGTTTGCGTCGCCAATGTCGCAGAGACGTTGGCCCTCGCGATCGAGGCCGAGATCGACCGCTTCGCCGGCACGGTGCAGGTGGCGAACGGCACGGAGGCCGCGCTACGCCTCGAGAGACTGCGGCGCGGCGCCACAGCATTGCGGATCGAGATGCGCACAGCCTGCCCCGACCGTGACCTCGCAGGCGCGCTCTGTCGTCTCGCCGCGGCCGAAGGCGGGGCGGCCCTGCTCGCGCAAAGCCTTGCCGACCTGAGGGAGCGCCTCGGCCTCTCCGATCCCTATGCCGGCTATGCCCCCCGGCTCGAGGTCACCCCAGGGCCGCGCGGAGGTTTCTTCGTCACCCCCCAAATAGACCTGCCCGCCCCGTGAGCGGGCGAACGGGTCATTTCCCGGCCTGGATCTGAAGTTCTTGCAGATAGGCGATCAGGTCCTCGATGTCCTGGGCCGAGAGGATCGTCTCGCCAGCCTCGTCGGCGACATAGTAAGCGGGCATCGGCGTGTCCTCGCCGAATACCGCGGGGGCGTTAACCAGGATCGCCCGCAGCTGCGGCACCGAGTCCTGGTCGCCGATCAGCGAAAGCGTCGGACCGACATCGCCCGAGAGCCCTGTGCCTTCGACGTCGTGGTTGTAGTGGCAGCTGGTGCACATCGCCTCTTCGGTGATGAAGAGCTGCACGCCGCGATAGCCGTCCCCCGGCTCTGCGGTCAGCGGCGCCTCGATCGTCCCCGCCTCGGTCAGTTCGACCGCGTCCGGTGCCACCACATCGCTCGCGACCGCGCCGCCGCAGAGCCCGAGCGCAAACACGCCCGAAAGCATCGCTTTGTTCATGTTCTCCACCTTCTCTCTCCCAGGTTGATACCCCTGACCCTTGTTCTTCTCTCAGGTTTCGAATCACATCGCCTTGGTTCAGATCAAATCCACCTGCCTCCGGCTTGTGCGGGCCCGTGTGATCTGCGATGCCCTCAGCGGGAGGCACGCGGCATGACGGCTTTCGAGGGTTCTGTGGATGAGCGGCTGATCGTGGCGCTCGATCTGCCCCATGCGGTCGCTGGCGCCGAAATGGCGCGCCGTATCGGCCCGGCCGTCGGATTCTACAAGATCGGGCTGGGCATGCTCACCGGCGGAGGGCTGGCGCTTGCGATGGAGCTGAAGGGCGAAGGCAAACGCATCTTCCTGGACTTGAAGCTCTTCGACATCGGGACAACCGTCGCGGCGGCGGTTCGGGGGCTTGCGCGCTTCGACCTCGATTTCCTCACCGTGCATGGCGACCCCCATGTGGTGCGGGCGGCCGTCGAGGGCCGCGGCGCGTCGGGTCTGAAAATCCTCGCGGTGAGCGTTCTGACCTCTCTGGACCGCGGCGATCTCGATGAAATGATGGTCGAAGCTGGGCCTGTCGAGACAATCGCAGTCGAGCGCGCAAGGCGAGCGCTGGCGGCCGGGGCGGATGGGGTGATTGCCTCCGCGGCAGAAGCGGGTGCGATCCGGGGTCTCCCTGAAGCGGCCGGTCGGCTGATCGTGACGCCGGGCGTCCGGCCTGCCGGCGCGGCCGCCGACGACCAGAAGCGCCGCGCGACCCCGGCAGGCGCCCTCGCCGCGGGGGCTGATCACCTGGTTATTGGGCGACCGATCTGCGCGGCTGCCGATCCGCGGGGCGCCGCGGAAGCGATCCTGCGAGAGATGGCGACGGGGTAAGCGCTTTGCCGGGGCGTGTCAGGACCCCGAAGCGCGTCGGCGCAGAACCAGCAGGCCGATGAGACCCCCGACGAGCAGCATCGCGCTCATCGGTAGCGGTGCCTCCGGTTCGCTCGAGCGATCCGGCTCGACGCCCGAGCCCCGACTTGGCGTGAGCGCAACCGCGCCCGAAGCCTCGCGATCCGGCTCCAGCGTGGGACGTGCGCCACGATCAGCCAAAACAGCGGTGACGAGTTGGGAACTAAAAAGCAACACATACAAGACACCCACGAAGATCGATTTCATGGTGCCCCCCATCTCCACCAGGCTGGTATAGTCAACCTACCCATTCCTGGCAACGGCGTGTCTGAGTGCAATGGTTGCAGGAGTTTTTGAGTCGCCGTCCCGCCCGGCAAGAGCAACCCGGAAGTGAGCCAGATGCCCAGCCTCTGCCGAGATTGCTTCACTTGGGTCGACGCCCCGCCCGGTCTGCCAGGTGGGCCGGGCCGCTGTCCGCGCTGCGCAAGCCCGCGCTTGGTAAGCCATCCCGAGTTGCGGCATCTGACCGTCGCTCATATCGACGCCGACGCCTTCTATGCCTCCGTGGAAAAGCGGGAGCGGCCTGAGCTCGTCGACCGACCGCTGATCGTCGGCGGCGGCCGGCGGGGCGTTGTCACCACCTGTTGCTACATCGCCCGCATCGCCGGGGTGCGCTCAGCCATGCCCATGTTCAAGGCGCTCGCCTTGTGCCCAGACGCCACCGTCGTTCGGCCCCGCATGGCCCTCTATGCCGAGGTCTCTCGCGGGATCAGAGCGGCCATGGCGCAGCTGACGCCGTTGGTCGAACCGCTTTCCCTCGACGAAGCATTCCTGGATTTGTCGGGCACCGAGCGGTTGCTGGGGCACCCGCCGGCGGAGAGCCTCGCCCGCTTGACGGCGCAAATCGAGCGGGACCTCGGGATCGACGTCTCGGTCGGGCTCAGCGTCAACAAGTTCCTCGCCAAGACCGCCTCGGATCTCGATAAGCCGAGAGGGTTCGCGGCAATCGGTGCGGGAGAGGCTGCAGGTTTTTTGGCGCCGCGGCCCGTGCGCAGTCTTTGGGGGGTCGGCGCTGCGCTTGCCGAACGGCTCGAGCGCGGCGGCTTCCATGTCATCGGCGATCTGGCCGCTGCGGGTGAGGCCCGTCTCGCAGCGCTCTACGGCGCGCAAGGGTTGCGTCTTGCGGGGTTGGCCCGCGGCGAGGACGCGCGTGCCGTTTGCCCGGACCGACCGGTGAAGTCGATCTCCTCGGAGACCACCTTCGAGACAGATCTCGACGCGGAGGCCGCGCTCGAGGGCCATCTCTGGCGGCTGGCGGTCAAGGTCTCAGACCGAGCGAAGGCGCAGTCGCTGGCCGGCGGGACCGTCACCCTCAAGGTGAAGACGGCGTGCTTCAAATCGATGACGCGTCAGACCACCCTGCCCCGCCCGACGGTCTATGCCGGGGAGATATACGCTGAGTCGCGGGCACTTCTTTCAGGCGTGCTCCAGGCCGCGCCGTTCCGCCTAATCGGCGTCGGGCTCAGCGCGCTGTGCGCGGCAGACGCTGCCGAGACCGGACCCGAGCTGTTCGAAGACACCGGGCCTGCGCGGCGGAAGGCGGAACTCGTGACAGATACGATCCGCGAGCGCTTTGGAACTGACACAATCTTTCGTGGCCGCGCGCTACGTTGAACCGATGTATAGGTTTTTGCCTGCCATCTGAGCAATTGTGTCGCTTATGCCTTAATGCCTTGGGTGCAAAAGAAAATTTGGCAAGGCGCATGAAAATTCCATCATTTCCGAATTGCTTTTGCTGCGGCGCACACCTAAGTTGGTCAGCGCGGCACCTGGTGCCGCAGCCCTTCCTGGGCGTTTCCTCCCTTAGACTGGGCCGGGGTTTCCCCGGCCCCTTTTTTTTGCATAGCGCAGCAGCCCGGGCTGTCAGGATCGGCTTACTCGGCCGCATGGGGCAAGCTCTCGCCCGCCAGGCCACAGAGCTGCGCCACGACTTGACCCAAGAGCCGTTGTAGACCCGAAAACGACGCCGTCGGCTCGATCCGCACCTGGTCGAGATAAAGCCCGCGGTCGATCTCGATCTGCACCACATGAACCCCGTCCTGCGGGCATCCATAGGTTTGCGTGATGTAGCCTCCCGCAAAGGGGGTGTTGCGGACCACCCTAAGCCCCGCCGCCTCGAAAGCCTCCTGAGTGCGCGCAAGAACGCTGCGCCCGGCAGACGCTCCGAACCGGTCGCCGAGCACCACATCTGGCAGGCGCCCGTTGACCCTCGGGGCGGCGCGCAGAGCTTCCGTCGGCATCGAGTGGCAATCGAAAACAAGGGCAATACCGAAATGCCGCTTGGCCCTCGCGATGAGCTCGCTCAGGCAGGCATGATAGGGGGTGTGGAGCCGATCGAGCCGGGCCTGCGCCTCGGCCAAGCTGAGCCGCTCTGCGTAGATTGCCTCGCCCTCCGACACCACCCGCGGGACCACGCCGAGCCCAGCCGCCACCCGCTGATTGATGCCCAGGTCTGGGACCCCGTCTATGAGCGCGGGGTCGAGATCGCTCGGCGCACGATTGAGGTCGACGAAGGCCCGCGGGGCGGTGGCGCATAACAGCGGCGCACCGAAGCGGGGCGCGGCACCGAACAAACGGTCAACCAGCGCATCTTCGGATGCCCTCAACCGGCGCAGATGGAGACGGGTACGGGCGATAAGCTCCGGTGGATAGGCCCGTCCGCTGTGGGGCGAACTGAAAACCGCCCCGGACGACAGCGTCGCAGGCTCAATTAGCTGATACGGGGGCGTGACAGACATCCTCGGCACATTAGTGACCGATCCCGGTGGCGCCATCCCTTTTTTGCTGCCACACTGGGGCTTGATCGCAGGGCTTGCGCGCTTTCCATCGACGGCGTATAGGCACCCCACCCCAGATGGCCGGGCGCGTAGCTCAGCGGGAGAGCACTACGTTGACATCGTAGGGGTCGCTGGTTCAATCCCAGCCGCGCCCACCATTCAAGCCCAAACATCTCGTGAAGACCGCGCCCGCCGGCCGCAGCGGGCAAACCCCGGGGATGAGGGCTGGCGGACACGCAGCGCGCCCGCCAAAACCTGCCCCGGCCGCTACATCACAGCGGCGCCAGCTCGTCGACGACGTAATCAGAGATGATGCTTGCGGCCACGGCATCAGGGTCGAGATCGGCGCCCCGGATGATGATCTCGTCGTCTTTGACAAACCTCGGACCGTCGAGGTCGACGATAACCGCCCGTGGCCCCCAAGCCCGGATCTCCGCAACCTCCACACCCGGCGCGAGCCCGATCATATCCGTCCCCGGTTCGAAGTCGAGCAGCGTGTCGCGGTCGAACCTGAGGTCCGTCGCCTCCTCGCCGAAGAAGAACACATCCGCCCCCGCGCCGCCTGACAGCTTGTCGAACAGACCGCCACGAGAGATGATCAAGTCCGGCGCGTCGGTGCCATCGAGGCGATCGCTGCGATCTGTCCCGTTGATCACGTTGAGAACGACCTCCGGGAAGACCGTGTCTTCGCGGAAGCTTAGGTTTTGGATCCGCTCGTCGAGCGCCGGCCCGGTGTCCGCTTCGTTGTAGGCGGTGCCGCCATTGCTCGGGTTGAAGTTGTCGTTGAGGTATTCGGCCAGGGCGTCCTGCTCCGACCCGTCGTCGGCAAAGGTCGCGGCGCCCGTTGTGACCCCGTCGTCAATACCGTCGGCGTCGAGGTCCTGCAGATCCACGCGGTTCGGGTTGGACAGGTTGTCGAACTGCGCCACTCCGTCGAGCAAGAAGTCGACCGTCACGGCGCGGAAGGCCTCGTTCGGATCGCCGACAAGCTGGCCGTCGCGGACAAGCTCGGCAATCAGCACGTCGTTCTCATCGAAGATGCCGGCATTCTGAACGCGCTCGCCGGCGGTCACGATATTGCCGTCGACATCCAGCACCTGGGCTTGCTGGGTCTCGTCGAAGGAAAACTTGATGCCCGAGATTTGCGGGAAGCCGCCATCAGCTTCGGGCAGGGCACTCACGGCACCTTCGAGGACGTTCACAAGCTCGCCTCGGGTGATGTTGAACAGCACGAGCCCGTTGTTAAATGCGAGGGTCGAGGTGATGTCCGTCTGGCTGATGCCGCCCGCCGGTTTGATAAAGTTGCCGTCGCTGGCGAAGATCGGGGAGTTCGGCTGGCGAACCGCCTCGGTCCCGCCGGCGGGGACGACGACTTCGCCGATATTCGCACGGATGCCGCCGCCGTTCTTGATCGAGATGACGGCCGGACCGCCTTGGACCGACTGGCTGCTGACGATCTCGTTCGCATAGGCAAGGTTGGCGTCGGCGGTCAGGTTGCCCAGGTTGGTCTCTTGGGTGCGCACGCCGTCCGGGTCGTCGGCGGTGTAGGCGCCAGAGCGGAAGCCGTTCAGGAACACGTCGGAGACACCGAACACATTGCCTTCGGTGGCCTCGATCTCGGCCTCGATCGCATCGACAATGGCCTGGATCTCCGCGTCGACCAGCCCGGACGCATTGAGGTCGGTCACTCCCTGAGGGTCCGTCGCATAGGCACCGGACACTGTCTCGTCGTAGCTCTCGGGGATAATGTTGCCTGCGACGTCGAAGTCTATGACGAGGCGGCCGACGTATTTGTAACTGCCGTCGGTGTTGACCAGCGCCGTGGTCGTCCCGCCCCCATTGGTGATGAAGGTGGGGTACTGGCCCTGGTCGCTGTCGCCGGCGCGCACGCGGTCGTCGTCGTCAAACAGGCGCGTGTTAGAGCCGCCGCCGACGATAATGTCGACGTTCTGGAGACGGGCCGCAAGCTGCTCCTCGATGGAAATCTGCTGCATATGCGAGAGCAGGATCACTTTGTTCATGCTCGGATTTTCAGCCAGCAGCGCGTCGACCTCCGTCTGAATGATCGTGGCCAGCGCATCGAGTTCCGCATCGGTCGGGTTGGCCGAGGCCCAGGTTGGCGAGATGCCGACAAAGCCCGGCGACGAGATCGAGGCAAGCGTGGGCGTCGTCGCGCCGACGATGCCGATCGGCTCGCCATTCACGTCCGAAACGACAGACGAGGTCACCGCGTTGCCCTGGGGCGCCTGACCACCCTGGACTTCGAGCGGGGAGAGGCTGGCGTCCGGGGTGAAGTTGAGATTGGTCGAGAGATAGGGGAAGGCCGTTCCCGTGAAGTTCTGCCCGGCGAGTTCGTTGTCCGTGAGCGCGTTGAAGTTCCCGGTCGGGACATCCTCGCCGGTATCCAAGTCGGTTTTCGTGCCGCTGATCAGATCGGCGAGGTCCGACGTCCCGATATCGAACTCGTGGTTCCCGAGCGCCATGGCCTGGATGCCGAGCTCGTTCTGGATCTGGATGTCAGCGATGCCGCTGTTTCCGAAGACGGCCTCCGAGGCGTCGAAGAAGCTATCCGCTAGGAAGGCACTCCCAGAGGACAGGGTCAGGGTGTTGTCGACCATCCCGTCTGTGCCAAGGTCTTGGCTTCGCAGACCTTCCAGCACGGCGGACAGATTCGCGATGTTCCCAAGGTTTCCTCTACCTCCCTCTTGGTCAGAGAAATGGAGAAGCTCTAGAGTAAAAGCCGGATCCGCAGGCATTTATGCCCTCCCTCATTAAGATTCTATTTCATTGCCGTCAGAACCATCGTGGGTTTCCGCGCAACTCAGGTGTATCGAGTGGTCGGGCGAGACCGTAGCTGCTGCTCATTGCATGGTCGAGCAATTGGTGCTGCTTGGTCGGACTTTAAGAAATACACGGCGTGGCGGTCGGACCGACCAAGTGGCCGAGCGGAGAAACGCACCGCACAGATTGCCGCAAGCTGGGCCGTTCCCGGCGAATTGACAGGCGGATCGTCACGTAGCACTGTCAAAGAGATGGTTCTCGGCGGCGAAATGCGCGGCCGGGATGAAAAGGGAACACGGTGCGGTGTAGCCATCAGGCGCCAAACCCGTGACTGCCCCCGCAACTGTGAGCGGCGAGCGACCCCGAAAGACGCCACTGGGCAAATGCCTGGGAAGGTTCGGGGCGGCATCGACCCGCGAGTCAGGAGACCTGCCATCGCACCCATAATCTAGCCCGGGCGGGGTGTCCCGGACGGAGGCGACCATGTTCGACGCGGCCCAAGCCGTCAAACACGCCGGTCCCGTGCACGCTCCGCCGCAGCGGAGGTTGCGATGCACAGAGCTTTTTTACCGTCAGCCGGTGGTCTCAGCGCCAAGGCCAAGCTAACCGCAGTCGATAAGGCGAAGCAGAGTCGGGCAGGATCAGGGCTGGCTGTCGCGGGCGCGGGCCAGCGCGCAGACTGCCTAACCGAGCTGAGCACCGCCCGGCTGATCGCAGGCGCGATTGGCATCTCGACCTTTCTGTGGTTCGGCATTCTCATGGTGCTCTGATGCCGGCGCTCGTCTCCCTGCGCCAGCTCGGCATTGGCTATCCGGAGCTTACGCTGGCCCGGGGCCTTTCATTCGACATTGAGGCAGGGACCACGCTCGCCGTCCTGGGGTCGAACGGCACAGGAAAAAGCACGTTCGTGAAAATGCTGCTCGGACTGCTGCCGCCGTGTGAGGGAAAGCTCGACTGGCCGTCGGGCCGTCCCCGTGAGATCGGTTATCTGGCGCAGCTGACCGAATTCGACCGCCGTTTCCCGATCCGCGTGCGCGATCTTGCGGCGATGGGTGCGTGGCGCGGCTTGGGCTTCTGGTCCGGCCTCGACCGAGCGATCCGCGCGAGAACCGCAGCCGCGCTCGAGGAGGTCGGGGTCCTCGCCATCGCCGACCAGCCCCTCCACACCCTCTCGGGCGGTCAGCTGCAGCGGGCCTTGTTTGCCCGCGTCATTCTCCAGGACGCGCCCCTAATCCTGCTCGATGAGCCGTTCACTGCCGTGGATCAAACCACCGAGGCGCATCTGTTGGCCATTATTCGGCGCTGGCGCGGCGAGGGGCGGACAGTCGTGCTGGTGCTCCATGACCTCTCCACCGTGCTCGACCACTGCACACATGCGCTGCTGCTCGGCGGCGGCGTCGGGACCCAGGGGCCCGTCGATGCCGTTCTCACGCCGGAGCGGCTCGTCGCGCAGGGCTATCTCTCCGAAAGCCAGGCGGCCTGGATATTTCGCGTGGGTGCGCGCGCGGAGGTTGCCAATGGTTGATCTCTTTACAGAGATGTGGGGCTTCGACTTCATGCGCCGGGCCTTCGTGGTGAGCACAGTGCTTTCGGCCTCCGTCGCCCCCGTCGGTGCTTTTCTCGTGCTGCGGCGGCTGTCGCTTGCCGGCGAGGCCATGGCCCATGCCATCACCCCCGGCATCGTCATAGGCTTCGTCGTCGCCGGTCTCT
Organism: Pikeienuella sp.; assembly: GCA_050331335.1. GTDB lineage: Bacteria > Pseudomonadota > Alphaproteobacteria > Rhodobacterales > Rhodobacteraceae > Thermohalobaculum. Next base: position 3,483 of record JBHJGY010000117.1, on the reverse strand, counting down.
CTGTGGTCTCGCTCCTGATCGGGGGGCTCGTCGCCGGCCTCGGCGTGGCCATTTTGGCAGCGTTGCTCGCCCGCAAGACGATCCTGAGGAGCGATGCCAGCCTCGCCTCGCTCTATCTCATCGCCTTGGCCGCGGGGATCTTCATCCTCTCCGCCGCAGGATCCGCCATCCCTCTGAAGAGCTTTCTGTTCGGCTCGATCCTCGGCATCGACGACGCCTCGATGATCCTCGTTGGCGCCGTGGCCACGATCACTCTCTTCAGCTTTACCCTGTTGTTGCGGCCGTTGATCGTCAGTACCTGCGACCCGGTGTTCTTCGAGGCCCAAGCGCGCCGGCCTTGGTTGGTGGAGCAAGGGTTCATGCTGCTGCTGGTGCTCAACCTCCTCGCCGCTTTCAAAACCTTGGGGACACTGATGGCGGTGGGGTTGATGATCCTGCCCGCAACAGCGGCACGCTACTGGTCGGCCACGATCACCGGCCAGCTCGTGCTCGGCTTTCTCTTTGCGCTGGCCAGCTGCTGGATCGGCCTGACACTGTCGTATTTGCTGCCGGAGACACCGTCTGGCCCTGCGATTGTGCTCGTGGCCGGCGCGTTTTTCTTCATGTCGGTGCTCTTTGCGCCTTTGGGCTTCGGTCGGCAGCCCCGCGCGACACCGATCGGCAAGGGACTACCCGAACTCCCCCCCCGAACGCCAAAACCCACCGAAAGGAGGACCTGATGTTTTTTGTCTCGCCCCTGCGCACCGGGCTTGCCGCGGCCGCCCTCGCGCTCAGTCTCGCCCCCGGACATGCCCAAGCGGAGAAGCTGCGGGTTGTCGCCAGCTTCTCGATCCTGGGCGATATGGTCGAGGTCGTGGCCGGCGACCTCGCGGTGGTCACCACCATCGTCGGGCCCGACGCGGACGCCCATGTCTATCAGCCGAATGTGGCGGATGCCCGCGCCGTCGCCGAGGCGGATGTAATCTTCGTCAACGGGCTCGGCTTCGAGACCTGGTCCGAAACGCTGATTGCCGAATCCGGCACTGAGGCGCGTATCCATGTCGCAACCGAGGGCGTCACGCCGATCGAAGTCGAGGGTGAGACCGATCCTCATGCCTGGAACTCGCTGAAGAACGGCATGATTTACGTTCAGAACATCGAGGCCGCCCTCACCGAAGCGATGCCGGACCAAGCTGACGCCATCGCCGCCAATGCCGACACCTATATCGCCGAACTGAAGGCGCTCGACGCCGAGGCCGGAGCGAAGCTTGCCGCGCTCCCCGAGAACAGGCGCACGGTGGTGACCGCCCATGACGCCTTCGGTTATCTCGCCGACGCCTATGGGCTGACTTTCCTCGCCCCGATCGGCATCGACACCGAGGCAGAGCCCTCGGCGCGTGAGCTGGCCACCCTCATTACGCAGCTCAAATCCGAGGGCGCGGCCGCACTTTTCGTCGAGAACATCACCAGCCCCGCGCTGGTCCAGCAGATCTCGGAGGAGACCGGCATCGAGATCGGCGGCCGGCTTTATTCAGACGCGCTCTCCGACCGCGGCGGGCCAGCCACCAGCTATCTCGCAATGTATCGGCATAATCTCAGCGTTCTGATCGACGCGCTCGACCGCAAGGCCACCAACTGACGCCGAAAGGACGGCGCGGCTCCCTTGGGAGCCGCCGCCGAGAAGTCCTGGCGCCGCGAGATCCTGGCGCCGCCAGCGCGGGCACATGCATGCCCCGGCGCAGCCATCAGGCCGTCAGATCGATCCAGATGGTCTTGAGTTCGGTGTACTGCTCGTGGGCGTGGACACCGTTGTCCCTGCCGCCGAACCCGGAGGCCTTGAAGCCGCCAAAGGGGGTGGAAATCTCCCCTTCCGAATAGGCGTTGACCCCGACGGTGCCGGCCTTGAGCTTGCGCGCAAAGCGATGGGCTTTGGAGATGTCCTTGGTGTAGAGCGTTGCGGCCAGGCCGTATTGCGTCTGGTTGGCGAGCGCGATCGCCTCCTCATCGCTCTGCGCCTTGGTGATGGCGACGACGGGGCCGAAAATCTCGGTGGTGAAAATCTCCATCTCCGGCGTGACCTCGGCGAAGACGGTCGGCTGGAACAGCAGGCCCCCCGCCCCGTCGCCGCCATAGGCGACCCGCGCGCCGGCCGCCTTGCCCGAGGCCACAAGCCCCGCCACCTTCGCATAGTGTTCGTCGCTCACCAGCGGGCCGTTCTGCGTCTCTGGGTCGAGCTGGTCGCCGAGGCGCCACTGGGCCGCGACCTTGGCCATCTCAGCCACCACCGTGTCATAGACGTCCTTGTGGGCGATGATCCGGCTGTTGGCGGTGCAATTCTCGCCCATGTTCCAGAAGATCGCAGCGCCTTGAAGCTCGGCAATGCGCGGGATGTCGGCAGCGTCCGACAGGATCACCGCAGCCGATTTCCCGCCCATCTCAAGGCAGACCTCCTTGAGGTTGGACTGGGCGGCGTATTCGAGGAATTTCCGGCCGACCTCCGTTGAGCCTGTGAAGGTGAGCGCATCGACATCCATATGCCGGCCGAGCGGTTCGCCGACCTCGGGGCCGAAGCCGGTGATCACGTTGAGCACGCCCGGCGGCACCCCGGCCTCGAGGGCGAGCCCAGCGAGGCGCAGCGCGGTGAGGCTCGTCTGCTCGGCGGGCTTCACGATGACCGAATTGCCGGTGGCCAGCGCCGGACCGATCTTCCAGGCCATCATCAGGAGCGGAAAGTTCCAGGGCAAGACAGCCCCGACCACGCCCACCGGCTCGCGCACGACCATTGCCAGCGCATCGGGCGAACTGGGCGCGATCTGGTCATAAAGCTTGTCCTGCGCCTCGCCGTGCCAGCGAATGCAGGTCGCGGTCTCGGGGACGTCGATCTCCAGGCAGTCGGTGATCGGCTTGCCGGCATCGAGGGCCTCCATGGCGGCGAGTTCCTCGACATGCGCCATGATGAGGTCCGCCAGCTTGCCCAACACCGCCTTGCGCGCGGAGGGATGCAGGCCGGACCAAACGCCGCTTTCGAAGGCCGCGCGCGCCGAGGCGACGGCTCGGTCGACATCGGTTGCGTCGCAGGATGGGAGCGTCGCGATGACCTCGCCATTGAAGGGGTTCCGGGTCTCGAAGGTGGCGCCGCTCGCCGCCGGGCCGTAGGCGCCGTCGATCAGGATGCCGTCAGGAAGTTTGACGCTGCTGACGGTCTTGCTGTGCATATTCATGGGACACTCCTTGCGCGTCTTGGTCGCCGGCTTTGGGGCGTAGGGATTTGGGGTCGTAGAGGGGTTTGAGGCTTGGCTGCGCGGGGACGCGGGTGCCGGCGACATCGATTTCGTAGCGCGCGGCGAGCAGCTGCGCGGCGCTTTCGCCCGGCGCTTGGGGCACATAGCCGAGCCCGATCGCAGCGCCCAGATGATGCCCGTAATTGCCGCTGCTCAGATAGCCCACGATCTCGCCGTCGCGCAGGATCGGTTCGTTGTGGAAGAGCAGCGGCTCGGGGTCGTG
>JBHJGY010000116.1:0-5751 GCA_050331335.1 Pikeienuella sp. | reverse complement strand
CGACGGTTGGGGTGTCCGGGGGGGTCTGTGGGGCCTGTAACATTTTTTCCCGGGGCCGGGGTGTGTTGGCCTGAGGGGTGGGGGGCGCAACCCCTCCGGCCAGGGCCCGGCTTCAAACTGTTGCGCCACCGGCGGCGATGGGCGCTGGCCGGGCCGGCCGCGTCCGCAGGGGTCTCGACGGCCCCTGCGGACGGGTTCGGGGCGCGCGGTCGCTCTCGGGCCCGTGCCGGCCCGTTCGGTTCGGGGGCGACCCGCGGCAACCGCTCGGGCCCATCGGCCCTGGGCGCCCTTGGGCGATGGCGCGTCCTTGGCCGGCACCTCTCGCCCCATGCCGCCGCAAGACAAGTCCACGCGGCGCCCTGGCCCCCGGGGCCTCGCAAGTTTCCCCTGTTCGTGGCGGAGCGAACGCGCTACCTCTCCATCATGCCTGTTGTCTTCTACTTTGCAGCCTTCGCGGGGCTCGCGACCGTCGCCATCCTGGTAATCGGCATCGTCGGCTTCGGGTCCGGTCGGGCCTCGCCGGCTTTTTCCAACCGCATGATGCGTCTGCGGATCATCGGCCAATTCATTGCCGTGATCTTGATCCTGGCGACCGTTCTGGTCATTCAAGCCGGCGATTGAGCATCCGAGGCCGGTCGAGGCCTCGCCCACCCCTAACCGTCACGAAAAGGAGAGGCGCCGTGGTCGTCCTGAACCGGATATACACCCGCACCGGCGATGCCGGGGAAACCGCCCTGGGCGATGGTACCCGCGTCGCCAAGCATTCAGCTCGGGTCGAGGCCTATGGTACGGTCGACGAGTTGAACGCGACATTGGGCCTCGCGCGATTGCATGCACAAGGCGAGCTGGATGCCAGCCTCGCCCGCATCCAGAATGAGCTCTTCGATCTCGGCGCTGATCTCTGCCGGCCAAACATGGAGAAGGATGCCGAGGCCGCGTATCCCCCGCTTCGGATCGCGCCGAGCCAGGTCGACCGGCTCGAGGCTGAAATCGATGCGATGAACGCCGATCTCGAAGCGCTGCGCTCTTTCATTTTGCCTGGCGGGACTGCGCTTGCGGCGCATCTCCACCTCTCGCGTACGGTTTGTCGCCGGGCCGAGCGGCTGTGCGTGGCGCTCTCCACGGTCGAGGGGGTCAATGAGGCGGCGCTGAAATATCTCAACCGGTTGTCTGATTGGCTTTTCGTGGCCTCCCGGGTGGCGAACGGCAACGGGTCGGGCGACGTGCTCTGGGTGCCGGGCAAAACCCGCTGACCCAAGGGCTCAGGACTTCGCGGCGGCTGTGCCGGTCGGCTGTCTTTGGGTCTGCCGTCCTCCCGTGGCGACGGGATCGCCTGGTCGAAGCCACGCGCCGGCTGCCCTCGGTCCGCAGCTCGGCCTGCTCACGGCAGGCGTGCGCACGAAAGCCGATGCCTTGCACCATGTCTCGGAGCGCCAGCGGCAACTGCCCCCGGCGCAGGTGGCGTCTTGTTCGACCCGCTTCGGCGAGGCGGTCGCCGAGAGGTCATTGCCTGGCGCCCATGGCTTGGCCAGGTTTTCTGAGCTTTCTCCCGCGACCTGGCTTGCCCAAGGACTTGATCGGTGCCCCGCGCGTGGGCGGTCGAACGCGGCACCACCGCCCCTGTGCCGGATCGGCATCGGGATCGGTCAGGGGTCAGGGGCCGCGCGCCAAGGCCCAAGGGTGCTGGCCGGACGACCTGCCTGCGGCTGGACCTGGGACCGGCGCAAACCAGCGGGGTGACGGCGGCCCGTCCCGTTGCGCCCGATCTGGCAGGCGTGGCCGCGCCGTCGCGCTTTGACCCCGCCCGACCTCTGGCGGACGGGGGCCGCCGCGCGCCGCGGTGTTTCGACACTGCGACCGGACCGGCGTCGGAACGGTTTGCCGGTGCTATCGCTTGGCCGACGATCTGGGCTACACCGTCGGCAAAGAGGTGCGCGGCTCAGGGCGTTTGGCTCGTGGGATCCGACATGGCGGGCCTGCCGATAGAGGCGCGGGAGCAGGAGGAGAACGGCGCATGGGCCGACAAGCTCGAGCTTGCCTTGGTGCTTTGAGCCTGAGCCTGGCGCTTGTGGTGGCTTCTTATGCTTCCGAGACCAAGACCGACGAACTTCCCTCGGCCGACGAGATCTGCCGTCTGATCGCCGAGAGCGCGCAGACCTACGGCCTGCCCAAGGAGTTCTTTGCGCGGCTCATCTATCAGGAGAGCCGGTTCGACGCCAAGGCGATCTCGCCGGCGGGGGCTCAGGGGATCGCGCAGTTCATGCCGGGTACCGCCAAGGAGCGCGGGCTCACCGACCCGTGGGACCCCAAGCAGGCGATCCCGGCCTCGGCCCATTTCCTCGCGGACCTCAGAGCGCAGTTCGGCAATTTCGGGCTGGCGGCGGCGGCCTACAACGGAGGGCCCAATCGTCTTGCCGGGTGGAAGAAGCGGGGCGGCGGCTGGCTGCCGGCCGAGACCGTGGGCTATGTCCGCGCCATCACCTTTCGTCCGGTCGAGTGGTTCCTGCAAAAGGGGCGCGAGGTCGAGCACCGCCCCTTGATCAAGGGTAAGAGCTTCGACGAGGCCTGTCGCCAGCTGCCGGTGCTGCCGACCCGCGCCGTGCTCGCGCGCCGAATGCCGTGGGGCGTGCAGATCGCCGGCGGGCGCAATCACGCCGCCGCCGTGCGCGCGGCCAACCGCGTAACGCGACGCTTTGCCCGGGTGCTGTCGGGTCAGGAGGTGATGGTGGTGCGTGCGCGGCGGGGCATTCGAGGGAGGCCCTATCAGGCGCGGATCGGGTCGCCGTCGCGCCGGGCTGCGGGAGAGCTCTGTGCGCGGCTGAAGCGCGCCGGGGGCTCTTGCGTCGTTCTGCGCAACTGAATATCTCCCCACATGGCGGGTCTCACGCGCTGTCTTGCGCGCGGCGAGACGGCGCCCGATTTAAGCAGAGGCGCTCGCGAGGGTGTCTGGCTGTGCTTCTTGGAGGTTTGACCAAAATGCTCGCCCGCTCGGCCCTTTGTTTCGTCGTCCTCGTCGCCGGTTTAGCCGCTGCGTCGGATCGGTTTCCCGCTGTCACGATCGATGGCCTCGTCCCCGGCGCGGCTGTGAGCGTCTCCGGCACGGTCCATCTGGTGAGCGATGACGACGAGTTTCTGCTGCAGGATGCGACCGGGATCGTCGAGGTGTATCTGGAGCACGGCGGTGTCACGGTCCGCGCGGGCGATGCGGTGACGGTGCGGGGTGTGGTCGACGATGACGCGCCACTGGAGATTTATGCGCAAGAGGTTCTTGTTCGCTCGCCCGACTGAGGGCGCGCAGCCGACAGGGGGTGACCTTCGGCGCAAGAGGTGGCCGTTTCGAACGGCCGTCCGGTCTGGCTGTCTGCCAACCTTCAACTGGCGGAAGCGGCGCCGTCCCAGGGGAGAGCGCCGCATCCCGATCCTTGCGCGTCGCTTTATCCCAGTGTAACGCGCAACGATCCCGATAGATCTCTGGGTAATGTTTCGCGTGGCAGCGCTGCGCAGACCAAAGACTCAACCGAAGGATGCGCATATGAAGGTGCTCGTGCCCGTCAAGCGCGTGATCGATTACAACGTGAAGGTCCGCGTGAAGGCGGACAACTCCGGGGTCGATCTCGCCAATGTCAAGATGTCGATGAACCCGTTCGACGAGATCGCCGTCGAAGAGGCAATCCGGCTCAAGGAGAAGGGTCTGGCCAGCGAGATCGTGGCCGTCTCCATCGGCGTCGAGAAGTCCCAGGAGACGCTGCGCACGGCGCTTGCCATGGGGGCGGATCGGGCAATCCTGATTACCGCCGCCGACACGGTCGATACCGATATCGAGCCCCTTGCGGTTGCAAAACTCCTGAAAGCGGTCATCGCCTCGGAAGAGCCGGGACTTGTCCTGATGGGCAAGCAGGCCATCGACAACGACATGAACGCCACCGGCCAGATGCTCGCGGCTCTGCTTGGCTGGCCGCAGGCGACCTTTGCCTCGAAGCTCGAAGTCGAGGGGGAGAAGGCGTTGGTCACCCGTGAGGTCGATGGCGGGCTGCAGACCGTCCGCGTTGCCTTGCCGGCGATCGTGACGGTCGATTTGCGCCTCAACGAGCCGCGCTATGCTTCGCTGCCCAACATCATGAAGGCCAAGAAAAAGCCGATGGACAAGAAGACCCCGGCGGATCTCGGCGTGGATGTGGCACCGCGGCTGGCGGTGGTTAAGGTCGAGGAGCCGCCGGTGCGCCAGGCGGGCGTGAAGGTCGCCTCGGTCGAGGAACTCGTTGACAAACTCAAGAACGAAGCGGGGGTAATCTGATGTCGGTTCTGCTCATTGCCGAAATGAATGCGGGCGCGCTGGCGGTCGATGCGACGTCGAAGGCCCTCACCGCCGCCAAGGCGTTGGGTCCGGTGACGGTGCTGTGCGCGTCCTCGGGCTGCAACACCGATGGCGCTCAGGCGGCGGCCAAGCTCGAGGGCGTCGAGAAGGTTCTCTGCGCCGATGCCGCGCATCTGGGCCATGGCCTGGCCGAGCCGACCGCCGCCCTCGTCGCCTCACTGGCCCCCGGCTTCACCCACATCGTCGCGCCGGCCACTGCGCGTGCCAAGAACGTGATGCCACGGCTCGCCGCGCTGCTCGACGTTATGGTGATCTCCGAGGTCATCGAGATCGTCGATGCCGAGACCTTCGTGCGCCCGATCTATGCCGGCAACGCGATCCAGACGGTGACCTCGGCCGATGCGCATAAGCTTCTCACGATCCGGACGGCGGGCTTCGATGCGACCGGCGAGGGCGGCGCTGCCCCTGTCGAGACCGTCGAGGTCCCCGCCGATCCCGGCCTCTCCGAGTGGGTCGAGGACAGCGTGGTCGCGTCCGACCGGCCTGAGCTCACCTCCGCCAAGATCGTGATCTCCGGCGGCCGCGCGATGGGGTCGAAGGAGAACTTCGGCTTGATCGAGAAGGTGGCGGACAGGCTGGGCGCGGCCACCGGCGCCTCCCGCGCCGCGGTCGATTCGGGCTATGCGCCCAATGATTGGCAGGTCGGCCAGACCGGCAAGGTCGTGGCGCCCGATCTCTACATCGCGGTGGGCATCTCCGGGGCGATCCAGCACCTCGCCGGGATGAAGGACAGCAAGGTCATCGTCGCGATCAATAAGGACGACGAGGCGCCGATCTTCCAGGTGGCCGATTACGGCTTGGTCGGCGATCTCTTCGAGGTTCTGCCCCAGCTCGAGGAAAAGCTCGGCTGAGCTGGAAGCCGCCGATCGAGGAGGCCTCTGGGGCTGTCGGGGTCCAGGGGCGAAACGTCGACCTGTGTCGAGATACTATCTGCTGCGGGCTGCTGCGGGGCGGTCTGTGCCTATCGCGCAGCTGCTGAGGGCGTCGGGCAGCGTCGACGCGGCCGCGCGCCCCCTGGACATCGATGGTTGGGGTGCGGCGTGTGAGCCTCGAAGTCCGGGCCCCGGGGCTTCCCGCTGCGGTACCCTGACTGCTGGGGTGCGACCAAATCCTCATCGCTCTGCACCGATGGCCGGTAGGGCTGCGCCGTGCTCCCTGTCGCGCCGAGCGTCCGGCAGACGCGACATGCAAGCTCGAAAGCCCCGGGTAGAGCCGTCCAGCCGTCGGGACTTTCTGACAGATCGACAGATCGGCGCCGCTCAGGCCGGGGCCGATCGCTTGGGTTGGAGCCTTCTGGGCGGCGCAAGCCGCCCCGCGTCGAGGGGGCTCGACGTCCCCGAGACGCGGCCCCCATAGCGAGCCCGCGCTTGCAATCG
>JBHJGY010000115.1:0-5498 GCA_050331335.1 Pikeienuella sp. | reverse complement strand
GGGGCGGCGCCGGCGCCGCCCCATTCCCTTCTGCGTGTTCTCCTTTCCCGAGAGACCCGATCACCCTGAGCAGCGGGCACCGCCGAGCACACAAAACTTGGCACAATGCTGATGGTTGAGAGCCACGCTGCCTCGGGCCTGCGCCAGCGTCTCGCCGAGTTCAAAGGCCTGGTCATAGGCCAGGAGGGTGCAAGACAGCACCGCGGGACGGTCGGCCCCTTTGCGGCGAACCACCATGCGGGAACTGGCACACATCACCTCCGACGGGTCCTTGCCAAGGATCCCCCAACACGCGGTGCTGATTTCGGGAACCTCCGCACGGTCGTCCATCTCGGGGAACAAGACGAGCGATTGACAATCCTCAGCGTCGATGGCGAAGCCCTCTCGGGCGAAAAGCGCGGCGAAACCCGCACGGGTCTCGGCCTCGTCCTCGCCCCAAAGCGTTCGGGCGCCGACGCTCATCCGTGCGCCCAGCTTGTGAAGCCAACGCATCCCTCCAAGCGATACCGCAAAGCTGCCACGGCCCCGCTCCGCATCGTGTTTCGCCGGCTCGAAATGGTCGAGCGACACCCGAAGCGTAAGACGATCCCCAAAACGGCGCACGAGGCCTGTCAGCGCCGCCTGCATGCGCGGGCGCATCATCGGGCGCATCGCATTCGTCAGCACAAGCACCTCAAAACCGCGGGCGAGCGCTGCCTCCGCCATCTCCGGCATCTCAGGGTTCATGAAAGGCTCACCGCCGGTGAAGCCGATCTCCCGTGTCCCAAGCCCCAGTGCTGCGATCTCGTCAAGAAAGCCCGTGACCTCCGCAGCGGTCAGATAAACCAGGGCGTCATTGGTGGGACTGGAGAGAATGTAGCAGTTCGCACATTCGATGTTGCACAAGGTCCCGGTGTTGAACCAGAGCGTCTCGAGGCGCTCGAGGGCGACACGGGCGCGGGGCGCACCGGTGGCAGTCCGGTTGGGATCCTGAAATTTCAGCGTAACTGCCGCGGGTTGGGCTGCGGATTGGGTCATTGGGCCTCCTGTAGACCCATATGCTGTGACGCGAGCGGCCGCCCTTCGTCAACCAACACCGATGTGACCCGTGCCGGCCGGATCACCTGCCAAGCGCCTCTCCGAAAAACAAAAGGAAGCCGTCGGGATCTCGAACATGGAATTCCCGGCGCCCATCTGGTTTCTCAAACAGCGGCCGGACACGCCGCTCGCCAAGCCTTTGGAGCTGCGGGGCAATCTCGGCGTAATAGCTGGCGACCCCATCGACCCAGAAATACGCGCTGAAATAGTCTGCGACCGCACGCAGAGCCTGCGCATCGCCCAGATCGAGGAGGATGACCCCGGCCCCGCCCCGGCGCAGATAGGCATAGGTACAGTCGGTATTGCGATCAGCGAGGTCGAAGCGCAGCACCTCGGTGTAGAACGCCACCGTCTTGGCCACCCGGCGCACCGGCACGATGGGCGCAGCACCGAGAAGCCGGGCCGAAGGGATCGCAGGGTCGGGACGCTCGGGGGCTTCGGCCTCAATCACCGTGTCTCTCCTGGTTGTTGCCGGTAGTTTACCCAATCCGGACGCCCTCGCGGAAGCCAAAGACACGTTGCCCCCGCCCGGGTGCGGCCTTCCGTCTCGCCGAGGGGGGCGAACACCGGTGGCGAGAGGGGCCGAGGGGAATGACAAACGCCACCTGTTTGCGCCTGGGGACTTGCGCGACTCGCCACCCTGCGGTGATCTTTCAGGCAATCTCCGGAAAGAGAAACGCTGGGAGGACGAGATGGCGACGGCGACCAAGGACGAGGGCCCCTGGCGCGAGGCGGCCGGCGTCCCGGACGTAAAGGCGGCGGATTGGGCCGATCTTAAGAGCGCGCTCGCAGCGGGCTGGGCCGATTTCCGAGCGGCCCCGCTGATGGGCCTCGCGGTTGGCACGCTCTATGCGGCCGGCGGGTGGCTTCTGCTCTGGGTGCTCGAGCTCAAGGAATATCGCGGGCTCTCCTTTCCTCTCGTCGCCGGCTTCGCGTTGATCGGGCCCTTCGTGGCCGTCATTCTTTATGAAATCTCCCGGCGACGCGAGCATGGCGAGCGCTTCGGCTGGCGCGAGGTCCCCTCGATGATCGGACGCACCGCGCGCAAGCAGATCATTTATCACGGCTTTATCCTGATGTTTTGGCTCGCGGTTTGGAGCCGGGTCGGCGTGATGCTCTGGGCGATCTTCTTCTCGGCGTCTGTCGACCGGTTCTGGGACCTCGCGGACCAGATCCTCACCACCTCGAACGGCCTGTCCTTCCTTCTGGTCGGCCATCTCTTCGGCGCCTTCTTCGCAGCGGTATCGTTCTGCCTGTCGGTGCTCGCATTCCCGTTTCTGCTCGACCGAGACGCCGATTTCATCACGGCGATGGTGCTCTCCTTCAAGGCAGTGATCGAGAGCCCGGTGGTGATGTTCACATGGGGGATCCTTATCGGCCTGGCGCTGGCGGTTGCCACCCTGCCCGGCTTCATCGGTCTGATCGTGGTGCTGCCGGTCTTGGGGCACGCCTCGTGGCATCTCTACCGGCGGCTGGTGCCTGCCTGAGAGGAACCCCGGGGCGGGCCGCGCAGGCTCAGAGCGGGCCCGCCTGCCAAAGCCGAACTTTCAGCCCTCCATGGGGGATCGGGGGCCCTGGCACGAGCTCGAGCCCCGTCGCCCGGGCGAGGCCAGCTTCCGAGGTCACAATACCGACCCGCCAGCCCTCGAAGCGCGTCCGCAGCACCTGGCCAAGCGCGGCATAGAGCGGGCCTAGGCGCGGCCCCTCGCCAACTCGCCGTCCATAGGGGGGGTTCACGAGCACCAGTCCCGGTCCGACACCCGGCGGCGGCCTGGCATCCAGGATCGGCGCTTGGGCAAACGCCACCCATTGCCCGAGCCCCGCCCGCACCGCATTGGCCTGAGCCATCTTGACCGCGCCGGCATCACGATCCGAGCCGAAAGCAACCGGCCCTGCGGTCGGATCCGGGATCCCGCCCGCGGCGTCTCGCTTAAGCGCAGCCCAGGCGGACGCCTCGTGGCCCACGAATTGCTCGAAGGCAAAGCCCCGATCACGCCCCGCCGCGAGGCCCGCCGAGATTTCCGCTGCCTCGATCGGGACCGTTCCGCTGCCACACATGGGATCGACGACCGCCTCGGTCCCGCGATACCCACAGGCCCGAAGAAGCAGCGCCGCCAAGCTCTCGCGCAGCGGCGCCTTGCCGACCGCCTGCTTATGGCCGCGTTTGTGGAGCGCCGGCCCCGAGGTGTCCAGGCTCACAACCGCGAGATCGTCTTCGATCCGAAGCATGATCTCGATGGCCGCCGCATCCGCCGCCTTGACGATGGCCGCGCCGACAGCTTCGGAAGCCGCGCGGGCGACCCGCTCCGCCGCCGCTCCCGCATGATAGATCCGCGACTTCCGACAGACCGCTTCGACCCGGATCGGCCTATCGGGCCTGAGCCAACCCGCCCAATCGATCCGGCGCGCGCGGCGGTCGAGCTGGGCGAGATGGGGCGCCCGGAACTCGGCCAACCGAAGCAGAACACGGGTCGCGCCCCGCAGGCGGAGATTGGCCCGCATCGCCTCCAAACGGCCACCCGCCGCTGCCACCCCGCCCGGCATCACCCGCAGCTCGGCAAGCCCGATCTCCGCCGCTTCTTCAGCGAGGACCGGCTCAAGCCCGGGCGGGCAGACGAGAAACAACGAACCGGTCACGGCCTGATTGGCCTCCTTCACCGAACGGCGCGCGAACGCAGTGAGGCCGGCGCGCCGGCGCTCGGGCGGCCGCCGCTACCAGACGCCCTAGGCGGCACCCCCGCCCGCGCCGCGGATCGCTTGCCAGCCGCCATCGCAGATGATCCAGCGCAGGATATGCGTGCAGGCGACGACCTCGCCACCTGGCAAGCGATAGCGCAGGCGCTGGCCGATCGGGAACCCGCTGGCGCCGAGCGGCTTGGCCGTGCCCGCCGCCTGATCGCCGAAAAAGTCCCGCTCGTCGGCGAGGCGCAGGCGTTCGATCCGCGGGCCATCGATCCCGGCCGCTTGGATCTCGCGGAGCAGCCCGGTGACCGGCCGCCGCGTAAAATCCTCAAGCGTGAGGGTCGAGAGGATCGTTGTCGCCGCGAGATAGGCAACGACCAGAAAGCCGAGGAAGATCATCCAGCCCCGCCGCATCCCGGTCAGCCCACTGCGGGACGCCACCGGATCGCCCGGATCGGCGTGGGTCCGTTGTCGCCTGCGGCGGGGTTCAGCGCCTCTGGGCAGTTGGAGAGTACGCACAGGACATCCGTCTCCGCGCGGAGATCCACATAATCGCCCGGCCGGCTCGCGCCCGAGCGGATCTCCGCATGGCCGTCCGCGTCCACGGGGACCGACATAAAGAAGTTCAGATTGGCCACCACATGCTCCGGCCCGAGCCCGTGCCGCGCCATCTCGGTCTCGAAATTCTCCTGGCAGCATGCGGGGTTCGTCGCGCCATAGCGCACCCGGTCGACATCGTACGAGCAGCAGCCGAAGATCGTGTCGTGGGCGGCACCGCTGTCGGCGATCACGGTCATCAGCGGGCGGGCGAACTGCGAGTAGAGTACCGTGCCGGCGCCGATCTTGAGGGTCTTCGGGATCTTGATCGTATTGGCGGCGTGATAGCGCTCGACCTGCCCGCGGTGCGGGACAGCCGCGAAACAGAGGAAATCGATCGCCTGTTGCCCCTCCAGGTCGATGAGGCGCAAGCACTCGCCGGCCGCGAGCCGGCCCGACCATGGCGCCCGCGCGGGCACGGTGGTGTCCTCCAGGATCTCGCCCTGAGGCAGCGTCGTCGCCCCGTCCACCAGAAGCTCCATCATACCCTCCGCCAACTGCGCGCCCAGCCTAGCCTGACCAGGGCCGCGGTGTCATCGCTCGGAGGATCGCCGTCGTGCCGGGGAGATCCTCGCCCGTTAGACCTGCGGATCGAACACCTCGGTCAGGGCCCGCATGCAACACTTCACGATGGCAAGGTGGCGGCGAGCGGTCTCGCGCATCGCCGCCTCGTCCGACATCTTGGCAACGATACGGGTTTCTTGCCCGGATGTCGGTTCGATACCGGACGGGAGCCCGGCTGCTTCGATAGCCGCGGCCGTGAGCGACCGGAGCCGGTCTGTCCGAGCCTCGTTCTCCGGCTCATGGTAGCCCTGCATGTCGCACATGGCATTCGCGAGGTCCGCGCCGTCGGCCCGCAAGTTGATGTAGGCGATCACTCTCGGTCTCTGGTCCGAGTCTCGATAGATCGGCTTCGGGAAAACGTAGATGTGTCCCAAGCCGCCACCGTGGGTCGTGACGGCGTCGGCGAAGTCCGGGTCGGCCTCGAGTTCTTCGGTGAAGATCGGCCAGTAGGCGCGGCGCTTTTCCTTGACGTATTCGCTGACAACGCCTGCGCGCTTCGACGCCTTGATCGCTTCGTTGGGGGCGACCACCACCTCGTAGCGCAGCCCCGGCGTGCCGCCCGAGACGCGCAGGAGCTT